>DWVZ01000131.1 GCA_019119975.1 Candidatus Blautia merdavium
AAGATCGTAGAAGCCGTGAAATTAGGCGTTGCCATGGCAGGGGGAACCCCTGTCGTCTTTCCCGCGATCGCCGTGTGCGACGGCATTGCCATGGGACACATCGGAATGAAATATTCCCTGGTGACCAGAGATCTGATCGCGGATTCCACAGAAGCAATGGCAATGGCGCATCAGTTTGACGCCCTGGTCATGGTGCCGAACTGTGATAAAAACGTACCGGGTCTTCTGATGGCAGCAGCCAGACTCAATGTGCCCACCGTTTTCGTAAGCGGCGGCCCTATGCTGGCAGGAAAAGTCCATGGACAGAAGAGAAGCCTGTCCTCCATGTTTGAAGCGGTTGGGGCTTACAGCGCAGGTACTATGTCGGAGGAAGACGTGCAGGAATTTGAAAATAAAGCATGTCCTACCTGCGGCTCCTGCTCCGGTATGTATACTGCCAACAGCATGAACTGCCTGACCGAAGTGCTGGGTATGGGACTGCAGGGCAACGGAACCATTCCGGCTGTGTATTCCGAAAGGATCAAACTGGCGAAACATGCCGGCATGCAGGTTATGGAAATGTACCGGCAGAATATCCGTCCAAGAGATATCATGACAAAAGAGGCAGTCTTGAACGCCCTGACCGTAGACATGGCGCTGGGCTGCTCCACCAACAGTATGCTCCATCTGCCTGCCATCGCCCATGAGATCGGCTGGGATTTTGATATTACCTTTGCCAACGAGATCAGCGCAAAGACTCCGAATCTGTGTCATCTGGCTCCGGCAGGTCCTACCTATATCGAGGATCTCAATGAGGCAGGCGGCGTCTATGCGGTCATGAATGAGCTTTCCAAGAAAGGACTGCTGAATCTGGACTGCATGACTGTGACAGGAAAGACCGTAGGAGAAAACATTAAGAACTGTATCAATAAAAATCCGGAAGTTATCCGTCCTGTAGAGAATCCTTACAGTGAGACCGGCGGACTGGCTGTGCTTACAGGAAACCTGGCTCCGGACGGCGGCGTGGTAAAGAGAAGCGCAGTCTGCGACGAAATGATGGTCCATGAAGGACCGGCAAGAGTCTTTGAGTGCGAAGAAGACGCCATCGCAGCCATCAAAGGCGGAAAGATCAACCCGGGAGACGTAGTTGTGATCCGCTATGAAGGACCCAAAGGCGGTCCGGGTATGAGAGAGATGTTAAACCCCACTTCTGCCATTGCGGGAATGGGACTGGGATCCAGTGTGGCGCTGATCACAGACGGAAGGTTCTCCGGAGCTTCCAGAGGCGCGTCCATCGGACATATTTCTCCGGAAGCAGCTGTGGGCGGTCCCATCGCTCTGGTAGAGGAAGGCGATACCATCCGCATCAACATCCCGGAGAACAAACTGGAGCTTGCCGTATCCCAGGAAGAGCTGGACAGAAGAAGGGCACAGTGGCAGCCAAGGCAGCCGAAAGTGACCACCGGCTATCTGGCGCGTTATGCTTCCATGGTGACCAGCGGAAACCGCGGAGCGGTCCTGGAGGTACCGAAAAAATAACAGGGAGGGTTTTCTATGCAGCTGACAGGAGCAGAAATCGTTATTGAATGTTTGAAAGAACAGGGTGTAGACACGGTATTCGGTTATCCGGGCGGTACGATCCTGAATATTTATGATGAATTATATAAACACCAGGGAGAAATCCATCATGTGCTGACCTCCCATGAGCAGGGAGCAGCCCACGCGGCGGACGGCTATGCCCGCTCCACAGGAAAGGTGGGCGTGTGTATGGCGACCAGCGGTCCCGGGGCAACCAATCTGGTGACCGGAATCGCCACAGCGTACATGGATTCCATCCCCATTGTGGCAATCACCTGCAACGTAGGTCTGCCCCTTCTGGGAAAAGACAGTTTCCAGGAGGTGGACATCGCAGGCGTGGTGATGCCCATTACCAAACACAGCTTTATTGTCAAAGATGTGAATAAGCTGGCAAAGACCATCCGCAGGGCATTTGTCATTGCCAAAAGCGGAAGACCGGGTCCTGTGCTGGTGGATATTACCAAGGATGTGACAGCAAACGCAGCGGAATTTACTCCGGCAGTGCCCAAAAAGGTGAAGCCCTTCACCGAGAAGATCCGCCGGGAAGACCTGGAAAAAGCTGCTGCCATGATCCAGGAAGCAAAGCGCCCCTTTATCTTTGTAGGCGGCGGCGCAGTAGCTGCCAATGCCTGGGAGGAGGTTCGGGAGCTGGCGCATAAGATCCAGGCGCCTGTGACAGATTCCCTGATGGGAAAAGGCGTATTCTCCGGCGAGGATCCCTATTATACAGGTATGCTGGGCATGCATGGGACCAAGGCGTCCAATCTGGGCGTCACCAAGTGCGACCTTCTGATCACGGTAGGCGCAAGGTTCTCTGACCGCGTGATCGGCAATGCCAGGAATTTTGCCAGAAATGCAAAGGTCCTGCAGATCGACGTGGATGCGGCGGAGATCAATAAGAATGTCCTGACCGATGCCTGCATCATCGGGGATGCCAAAGAAGTGCTGAAACAGCTGAATCCTATGGTGGCTCCCAAGAATCATGAAGAGTGGATTGAGTATGTGGAGGAGCTGAAGGCAAAATATCCGCTGAAATATCATGACGGTCAGGGGCTGGCAGGTCCGGCAGTTATTGAAGAGATCTATAAACAGACGGACGGCGATGCGATTATCGTGACGGAAGTAGGACAGCACCAGATGTGGGCAGCCCAGTATTATAAATATAAGGCTCCCAGGCAGTTTCTGTCTTCCGGCGGTCTGGGAACCATGGGCTATGGTCTGGGAGCCGCCATCGGGGCAAAGATGGGCAATCCGGACCGAGTGGTTATCAATGTGGCAGGCGACGGCTGTTTCCGCATGAATATGAACGAGATCGCCACAGCTACCAGAAACGATCTGCCCCTGATCCAGGTGGTAGTAAATAATCAGGTTCTGGGAATGGTGCGCCAGTGGCAGACGCTGTTCTATGAAGGCAGATACTCGAATACGGTATTAAAGGATAAGGTAGATTTTGTGAAGCTTGCAGAAGCCATGGGCGCGGTAGGCATCCGGGTAAAGACCAGAGAAGAGTTTGCGCAGGCGCTGAAGAAAGCCATAGAGTTAAAAACCACAGTCGTCATCGACTGCATCATTGGCTGCGATGAAAAGGTATTCCCCATGGTTTCACCGGGGGCAAACATCGAGGATGCTTTTGATGAAGACGACCTGAACCGGAAAAAAGTATAAAAAAAGCAGAACAAGGGGTGCTGCGTCAGCGGCAGCCCGTTCTGTTATCTGGGGTGTCTTTGGGAAAAAGACAGATGTTTGCATTGACAAAAATATATCAAAGTGGTAGACTAGACAAAAATCTTAAGGAGGAGAAAGTCGTGAGCAGAGTTTATAATTTTTCAGCCGGACCCGCAGTTCTGCCGGAAGAAGTATTAAAAGAGGCAGCAGAGGAGATGCTGGATTACAGAGGATGCGGCATGTCCGTAATGGAGATGAGCCACCGCTCCAAAATGTTTGAAGAGATCATCCAGGGGGCAGAGGCAGATTTGAGAGATCTGCTGCAGATCCCGGACAATTATAAAGTGCTGTTTCTGCAGGGCGGAGCCAGCCAGCAGTTTGCCATGATTCCTATGAATCTGATGAAAAACCGTGTGGCAGACTACATCGTCACCGGACAGTGGGCAAAAAAAGCATGGCAGGAAGCACAGAAATACGGAAAGGCAAATAAGATCGCTTCTTCAGAGGATAAGACTTTCTCTTACATACCGGATTGTTCGGACCTTCCCATAAGCCCGGATGCGGATTATGTGTATATCTGTGAGAACAACACCATTTACGGCACAAAATTCAAAGAACTTCCCAACACCAAGGGAAAAACCCTGGTAGCCGATGTTTCTTCCTGTTTTCTGTCAGAGCCTGTGGATGTGAGCAAATACGGGATCCTCTACGGCGGCGTGCAGAAGAACATCGGACCGGCAGGAATGGTGATCTCCATTATCCGGGAAGACCTGATCACGGAGGAGGTTCTTCCGGGAACACCTACCATGCTGACCTTTAAGACCCATGCAGATGCAGATTCCCTTTACAACACGCCCAACAGCTACTGCATTTATATCTGCGGCAAGGTTTTCCAGTGGTTAAAGAAAATGGGCGGTTTAAGCGCCATGAAAGAGCGCAATGAGCAGAAAGCGAAGCTTCTCTATGATTTTCTGGATGAGAGCAGCCTGTTCCATGGTACTGTGGTGCCTAAGGACCGTTCCCTTATGAATGTGCCCTTTATCACAGGCGATACGGATCTGGATGCCAAATTTGTAAAAGAGGCAAAGGAAGCAGGCTTTGAAAACCTGAAAGGACACCGCAGCGTAGGCGGCATGAGAGCAAGTATCTACAATGCCATGCCGGTAGAAGGAGTAAAAGCCCTGGTGGACTTTATGAGAACATTTGAAAAGGAGAATGGTTGATATGTATCAGTATAAATGCCTGAACCCCATTTCCAGGGTGGGACTGAAGGAATTTTCAGCAGCATATAAGGAGACAGAAGCCCTGGAAAGCGCAGATGCGGTGCTGGTAAGAAGCGCTGATATGCACAGCCTGAAGCTGCCGGAAACGGTAGTCGCTGTGGCGAGAGCAGGCGCGGGCATCAATAATATCCCGCTGGAGGAAATGGCAAGAAAAGGCGTAGTGGTCTTTAATACACCGGGAGCCAACGCCAACGGCGTAAAGGAAATGGTCATTGCCGGCATGCTGCTGGCTTCCAGAGATATCGTGGGCGGCATCGAGTGGCTGGAGAATCAGGAAGCCACCGACGACATTGCCAAGAAGGCAGAAAAGCAGAAAAAGAAATTCGCAGGCTGTGAGATTGCCGGCAAAAAGCTGGGCATCATCGGTCTGGGTGCCATTGGCGTAAAGGTTGCCAATGCGGCAGTGCATCTGGGAATGGAAGTGTACGGATACGATCCTTATATCTCTGTGGACGCTGCTTGGAGTCTGTCCAGGAGCATCCATCACATCAATGATGTCAATGATATTTACAGAGACTGCGATTATATCACCATTCATGTTCCCCTGATGGATGCCACCAAAAAGATGATCGGCAAAGCTGAGATCAGCCAGATGAAAGAAGGCGTGGTCCTGCTGAATTTTGCAAGAGATCTTCTGGTAGACGAGGAAGTTCTGGTGCAGGCGCTGGAGGAGGGCAAGGTCAAGAAATATGTGACTGACTTTGCGAATCCCATTGTAGCAAAAGCGCCGAATACTTTGGTGACCCCTCACCTGGGCGCGTCCACAGAGGAGTCGGAGGACAACTGTGCCGTCATGGCAGTGGTGGAACTGATGGATTATCTGGAAAACGGAAATATTAAGCATTCCGTCAATTATCCGGACTGCGACGCCGGAACCTGTATGGACGCCGGAAGAGTGACCATTAATCATAAAAATATCCCCAACATGCTCAGCCAGTTTACAAAGGTTATGGGTGATGCTGGGATGAATATTTCTTATATGACAAATAAGAGCAAGGGAGATTTTGCTTATACCGTTCTTGACACAGGAACTCCCATTTCCGAGGAGACCGTACGCCTTTTAAGACAGATCGAAGGTGTATACGGCGTCAGGATCGTAAAATAATCAGTTGGAAAAGAGGGCTTTATGGTGGAAGCTCTCTTTTCCGTACAGGGAAATTTCAGTTGAGAGGTGAATCTATGGGAAGACAGAGCGGCAGTTTCCGGTCATGGAAGAGATGGAGCACCGTTTTGAAAAAAATCCGGAAAGTAAAACGAGCAGTCTGTTCTGTCAGACGGAACAGCAAAAGAATGAAAAAACTGATACTGGAGATCCGCAGGCTTGGCGGAAATTCAGGGAAAAGGAGAAACTATGGCTGATATTAGACCATTTTGCGCTATTCGTCCTCAGGCGTCCGAGGCAGATAAGATCGCGGCGCTTCCTTATGACGTATACAATCGGAAAGAGGCAAAAGAGGAGGTCCGGCGCAATCCCCTCTCTTTTCTCAAGATCGACCGTCCGGAGACGCAGTTTCCCGATGATACGGACATGTATGCGCCCCAGGTCTACCGCCAGGCAGAGGCGACCCTTTGGAAGATGCTGGAAGACGGGCATTTCTGTCAGGATACGGAGAGCTGTTATTATATTTATGAACTGAGCAGTGGGGAACATACCCAGACCGGATTGGCAGCATGCGCGGCAGTGGATGATTACCTGAACCATGTGATCAAAAGACATGAAAATACAAAACCGGAAAAAGAAGAGGACCGGATCCGCCACGTGCTGGCATGCCAGGCGCAGACCGGACCTATCTTCCTGGCGCATCGTCCCCAGGAAAGGCTGAAGCACATTCTGGATACCAAGAAAAAAGGCAGTGCGCCGGTGTATGATTTTGTGTCCCAGGACGGGATCCGCCACAGAGTCTGGATCATCTATGAAGAGACCATCATAGAAAAAATCCGGCAGATATATGCGGATATGGACAGTATTTACATTGCCGACGGGCATCATCGGGCTGCCTGCGCGGTAAAGGCGGCGCTGAGAAAAAGGCAGGAAACAGTCCATATGACAGGGAAAGAACCTTTTAATTCGTTCTTATGCGTTCTGTTTCCCTCAGACGAACTGCGGATCCTGGATTATAACCGGGTAGTCAAAGATCTGAACAGCTGCACACCGGAAGAACTTCTGGAAAAAGCAGAAAAATATTTTACCGTACAAAAGGCGCCGGGGCAGGTAAAGCCCCAGGAAAAAGGCAGCTTCGGGCTGTATGTAAACGGAGGCTGGTACCGCCTGCGGATCCGGGAAGCCTGTAAAAATACAGACCCTGTGGACGGGCTGGACGTATCTCTGCTCCAGAACTTTCTTTTAGATCCGGTTCTGGGCATCAAAAAACCGGGTGAGGACAAAAGGATCACCTTTGTAGGAGGAATCCGGGGGCTGACAGAGCTGGAGAGACTGGCTGACGCTTTTGGCGGCGCAGCTTTTTCCCTGTATCCCACCAGTATGGAGGAACTGATGAGAACCGCAGACGCAGGCAGGCTCATGCCTCCCAAATCTACCTGGTTTGAGCCAAAGCTCAGAAGCGGTCTGTTTATCCACAGAATTTAGAAAAAGCTTCCCTGCGGGGAAAAGGAGGAAAACCATGAAAAAGAAAGCAGTATCTGTCATGCTCGCCATGACACTTGCCCTGACAGCGCTGTCCGGCTGCCAGGGAGCAGACAATACAGAGGACACAGTCACAGAGACCACAGAAAACACAGAAGCAGAGCAGGAAGAAACCGGAGATGAGGCAGCCGAAATCCAGGAAGAGGAAGCCGCGGAAGAAGCAGATGCAGAGCCTGTGGACGTAAATGTCACTGCCCTGAAGGGACCTACAGCCATGGGTATGGTAAAGTTCATGGACGATGCGGACCAGGGAAATATCACCAGCGAAAACTATCAGTTCTCCATTGCTGCTTCTGCAGATGAAGTGACACCCAAGCTGGTGCAGGGAGAGACGGACATTGCAGCAGTTCCGGCGAACCTGGCTTCCGTTTTATATAATAATACAGAGGGACAGGTAGAAGTCTTAGCCATCAATACCCTGGGCGTTCTCTATGTGGTAGAGAGCGGCGATACGATCCAAACTGCGGCAGACCTGAAAGGAAAGACCATCTATGCCAGCGGCAAAGGTTCTACACCGGAATATGCCCTGCGTTATATCCTCTCAGGCAACGGTATCGACCCGGATGCAGATGTGACCATCGAGTGGAAAAGCGAGCATTCCGAATGTGTGGCAGCCCTTGCCAGCACCCCGGATGCCATCGCCATGCTGCCGCAGCCCTTTGTGACCACTGCCCAGACAAAAAATCCTTCCATCCGAACAGCGCTGGATCTGACCCAGGAGTGGGATAAGCTTCAGGAGGGGCAGGAAGAGAAGAGCAGTCTCCTGACTGGTGTGGTGGTAGCGCGCACAGACTTTGTGGAGGAGCATCCCCAGGCAGTGGAAGATTTTATGGAAAATTACGAAGCTTCCGTTGCTTTTGTCAATGAGAATACAGAGGAAGCGGCGAAGCTGGTAGGACAGTATGACATTGTGGCAGAAGAGGTGGCAAAGACAGCCCTTCCTCAGTGCAACATCGTATTCATCGACGGCAGTGAGATGCAGGAGAAACTGTCCGGTTATCTGGAAGTTTTAAAAGAGCAGAATCCCCAGGCGGTAGGAGGCGAAGTGCCGGGAGATGATTTCTATTACAGCAGATAAGAGAAAAAAGAAGAAAGGCGCCATCCGGCTGTGGGCAGTGGTGTTCTGGCTTCTGGTGTGGCAGGCAGTCAGCGCGGCTATCGGACAGGAGATCCTTCTGGTGTCTCCGGTGCGGGTCATCAAGCGGCTGGCGGAACTGGCAGTGACAGGGGAGTTCTGGCAATCCATCGGATTTTCCCTTGTGCGGATCGCGGGAGGTTTTTTGCTGGCGGCAGTCAGTTCTGTGATCTTTGCAGGACTTTCTGCCGGGATCCGGAGCGTACGGGAGCTGCTTGCCCCTGCTGTCCTGACTGTGAAGGCGATCCCGGTGGCATCTTTTATCATCCTGGTGCTGATCTGGGTGCCTTCCCGGAACCTGTCGGTGGTGATTTCTTTTCTTATGGTCTTTCCGGTGATGTACACCAATCTTTTAAAAGGCATTGAAAGCACAGACCGAAACCTTCTGGAGATGGCACAGGTCTTCCGGATTTCCCTGCCCAGGCGGATCCGTTATATCTATGTCTCCCAGGTACTGCCCTTTTTCCGTGCCGGGTGCAGTGTGGCGCTGGGTCTGTGCTGGAAGGCGGGCATTGCGGCAGAGGTCATCGGGATTCCAGAGCAGTCCATCGGTGAGATGCTGTACAATGCCAAGATCTATCTGAATACCCCGGATCTGTTTGCCTGGACCGTGGTCATCGTGATGATCAGCCTGCTGTTTGAAAAGCTGTTCCTCGCCGGGATCGACTGGTGCGTGGCGCAGCTGGAAAGGATGTAGAAATGGCAGTTAAGATAACAGGGCTTTGGAAGTCCTATGGTGAAAAGACGGTGCTGCAGGATTTTTCCGCAGTCTTTGAAGCGGGAAAGACCACCTGCCTTATGGCGCCTTCCGGAAGAGGAAAGACGACTCTTCTTAGGATCCTTATGGGATTGGAACAGGCAGACAGAGGAAAGGTGGAAGGCATGGAAGGCAGGAAGCCTAGCGCAGTCTTCCAGGAAGACCGGCTGTGTGAGAATCTGAGCACAGGAGCCAATATCCGTCTGACGGCAAGCGGAAAGAACGGAAGAAGCAGAGCGTTTCAGAAGCAGCTGAAGGAAGGGCTTTTGCGCATGGGGCTGGCAGACTGCATGAACCAGCCGGTGCGGGAACTGTCCGGAGGCATGCGGCGCAGGACTGCCATCCTGCGGGCGCTGTATGCGGACTGGGACATCCTGTTTTTGGATGAGCCTTTCCAGGGGCTGGATATGGAGACAAAGAAAGAAGCCGCAGCTTTTGTAAGAGAGCAGTGCAGGGGAAAGACCGTTTTATGCGTTACCCATGATGAAAGAGAAGCAGAAATGCTGGATGCCAAGATCCTGGTCCTGTAGGCAGAGGGACCAGGAAACAGGGGGAGGATCCTTCCAGCAGACAACAGAAAAGAAGGAGCAGCCGGTGCTTGTACAGCAGCCCGGTCCTGCTCCTTCTTTTTTACCGGGACAAAGGGGAGAAACCTCTCTTTGCCGCCGGTTTTACTTTTTCATTTAATAGCTGTCTACATGAAGCAGCTCATGTTCTTTTCCTTTTAACAGACCGTCGTACAGGGACAGGATCAGCGGATTTTCATCTGCCTTGCGGATGCTGGTCACATTGTCTGCCTGATACAGTCCGTCACGTCTTGCCGCTTTGGTGCGGTCGCCGGCTTTCGGCGGCTGTCCGCCTCCCATGATGCAGCCTCTGCGGCATGCCATGATCTCTACGATATGGTAATGTTTCTTGCCGCTCTTGATATTTTCCATGACAGTTCTGGCATTGGCAAGACCGCTGGCTACACAGACATTCAGCGGGATGCCCTGATAGGTAACGGAGAATTCCTTGATGCCCTCATCGCCTCTCGCCCCTGCTTCTGCTACTGTATCCATGGTAGCCTTGTCATGCTTATCTGCAAAGCGGCGAAGCATCGCTTCTGTTACACCGCCGGTAACGCCGAAGATCACGCCGGCGCCGGATCCGAAACCGAACGGCATATCGCAGGCTTCTGGAACCAGAGAGCGGAATTCAATGCCGGAGTTTTTGATCATACGGATCAGCTCTGTGGTGGTGATGACTACATCCGTATCCTTTTCACCCTTGGTATAGCTGTTGGGGCGGAGGATTTCTGCCTTTTTCGCCGTACATGGCATGATGGATACTACGAAGGTCTTCTTGCCCTGGTTCTTTTCATAGCCCCGGTAATATTCCTTGATTACAGCTGAGAACATTCCCTGAGGAGAACGGCAGGTAGAAATGTTATCTTTATATTCCGGATATTCATTGCACAAAAACTGTACCCATGCCGGACAGCAGGAGGTGAACAGAGGCAGGTTTTCTCCCTTGCCTACTCTCTCCAGAAATTCCTTGGACTCTTCCATAATGGTCAGGTCAGCGGCAAAAGTGGTATCGTACACTTCATCAAAGCCCATGCGGTGCAGGACAGCTACCAGTTTGCCCATAACGCTGTGGCCTTTATCCAGACCGAAGGCATCTCCCACAGCCACGCGGACAGCCGGAGCTACCTGGGCGATCACCCGGGTATCGGGATCTGCGATGGCATCCCAGACGTCATCAATGTGCTGCTTGATGCTGATGGCGCCGGTAGGACAGAATACACGGCACTGACCGCAGCTGACACAGTTGGTCTCAGAGATCGGTTTGTCAAAGGCAGGCATTACCATAGCGTCGGTTCCGCGGAAAGCAAAGCCTAAAACGCCCAGACCCTGGATCTCGCTGCAGGCACGTACGCAGTCGCCGCAGAGGATACATTTGTTAGGGTCACGGACCAGAGACGGGGAGCTGGTATCCAGCGGACGGAGCTCTCTGGTATTCTCGAAACGGACCGTATTGATATTCATTCTGTGGGCAAGCTCCTGAAGTACACATTCACCGCTCTTAACACAGGTAGTACAGTCGCGGCAGTGAGCAGACAGAAGAAGCTCCACTACTAATTTTCTGTATTTTTTGATTCTTCCGGAATTGGTGTAAATTACCATTCCATCCCTTGGCTCTTCAGAACAGGAGGCAAATGTACGGCCTCTGTCGTCCTCTACCGTACACAAACGACAGGCACCGAAGGTGGAAACCTCAGAATGATAGCAAAGGGTGGGCAGGTTGATTCCTGCGTGTCTTATGACAGAAAGTACATTTTTCTCATTTGTAAATTCGACCTTTCTGCCGTCAATTGTCATAAATCCCATATTGATTCCCTCCTAATATTCAACGTAAACTGCATCGAAAGCACAGTTCTCACGGCAGGCGTCACATTTGATGCAAAGTGAAGAATTGATGTGGTATGCTTCCTTGCGGACGCCAGTGATGGCACCCACCGGACAGTTCTTCGCACATTTTCCGCAGCCCTTGCAGAATTCAGGATTAATGACATATTTTCTCATTGCCGTACAGCTCTTTGCAGCACATTTATGTTCCAGGATATGCTCTTCATACTCTTTGCGGAAGGTTTTCAGTGTACTGATGACAGGAAGGGGAGCGCTCTTTCCGAGACCGCACAGAGCCATGTTCTTTACCATGGTTGCAAGTTCTTCCAGAGTATCCAGATCCTCCAGTTTTCCTTTTCCGTTTACGATCCGCTCCAGGATTTCCAGCATACGTTTGGTACCCTCACGGCAGGGAACACATTTTCCGCAGGATTCTCTCTGGGTAAAGCTCATGAAGAAGCGGGCTACTTCTACCATACAGGTGTTTTCATCCATAACTACCAGACCGCCGGATCCTACAATGGCATTGTATTTCTTTACACTGTCAAAATCCAGACCTACATCCAGATGATCCTTTGTCAGACATCCGCCGGAAGGACCGCCGATCTGAATGGCTTTGAAGTCTCCGCCGCCTTTGATGCCGCCGCCGATATCGTAGATGATCTCTCTTAAGGTAGTTCCCATGGGAACTTCGATCAGACCGGTATTTTCAATGGCTCCGGTCAGAGAGAAGGTCTTGGTTCCGGGACTCTTTTCTGTTCCGATGGTGCGGAACCAGTCAGAACCTTTCAGAACGATGCCGGGAACATTGGCAAAGGTTTCTACATTGTTCAGTACGGTTGGCTTTGCCCACAGACCTTTGTCAACGGTTCTGGGCGGTTTTACACGGGGCATGCCTCGATCGCCTTCGATGGAAGCAGTCAGGGCAGAACCTTCGCCGCAGACGAAAGCGCCGGCACCGCGGTTGATATGCATATGGAAAGAAAATCCGGTTCCCAGAATGTTGTCGCCCAGCAGTCCCTTTTCTTCAGCCTGTTTCATAGCATGGCGCAGACGGGCTACGGAAAGCGGATATTCCGCACGTACATAAATATAACCTTCACTGGAGCCCACTGCGTAAGCGGCAATGGTCATACCTTCGATCAGACGATAGGGATCGCCTTCCATAACGCTGCCGTCCATGAACGCGCCCGGATCGCCTTCGTCACCGTTGCAGACAACGTAGCGTACAGGCTCTTCTTTGTGAGCTGCCACCTGTTTCCATTTGCGTCCGCAGGGGAAGCCGCCGCCTCCTCTTCCGCGCAGTCCGGATTTGTCCACTTCTTCGATCACGTCTTCCGGTGTCATGTCAAAAAGAGCTTTTGACAAAGCGTCGTATCCGCCGGAAGCTATGTATTCGTCTAAAGACTCAGCGTCGAATTTGCCGCAGTTTTCCAAAACGATTCTGGTCTGTTTGGCAATAAACGGAATATCATCGGGTGTGGGGTAGGATGTTTCATTTTTCGTGTAAAACAGCCGTTCCACAGGTTCTTTTTTCAGGACGGTGCGCTGGAAAATTTCCATGCAGTCCTCTTCCTGAACTTTTACATACTGATAATGAAGGGGCTCGATGCGCACCAGGGGACCCAGCTCACATACGCCCTGACATCCGGTTTTGACTGTACCGATATGGGGCACTTCATTTTGGAATTCCACGGACACGCCGTCCATATCTTTGCACAGTTCGCACATTTTTTTGTAGATTTTTTCAGAACCGGAGGCTACACAGCCGGTACCTGCACAGACGAGGATACGGCAGGTATAGGAATCGATTTCTTTTTGTGCCAGTTCTCTCTCTTTTAATAAAGCATCTCTGTTTTCAATTATCATACGTTATCACCTCTCAGTTCTGCCAACAGCGCAAGAGCTTTTTCAGGCGTCATGGACGGATATACCTCATTGTTTACTGTCATGGTGGGAGCGAGACCGCAGGCTCCCAGACAGGATACGGTTTCAACGGTGAAGAGCATATCGTCGGTGGTATGCTTCTTCTTGCTCAGTCCCAGCTCCTTCTGAAGCGCCTCCAGAATGGGCATGGATTTACGGACATGACAGGCAGTTCCGTCGCAGACTTTGATAATGTACTTTCCTTTTGGTTCAAAGGAGAAGTTCTCATAGAAAGTTGCTACACTGTAAGCTTTCGCTTCTTTTACTCCGATTTCTTGCGCAACATAGGTGAGCAGTTCGCCGGGCAGATAGCGGTACTCTGCCTGGATATCCTGCATGATGGGAATCAGGGAACTTGCTTTTCTGCCGTAGAATTCGATGATCGTATCGGCTTTGTCGTAGTAGCTTTTCTCAAGCATGTTTTTATACCTCCTCTTTTGGTGACAGGAGAAATCCTCCGTCTTCCTGTTCTCTCTATTATACTTGAAGTATGAAAAATGCACAAGTTTTTCCTGCGATAAAATTAAAATTTATACAAAACTACAGATGAAAACTTTGGAATCTTTGTTAAAATCTTTACAACAAAATACTTTGATGATAAAATAAATTCAAGAGCTGCGAAAAATTACAAATGCGCAGTGATAGGCAGGTATCCATGAAAAAGGAGGGCGTATGATGTCTGAAAAATTATATAATATGATGGACTGGCCGGAGATTGAGGCAGTTGTTTATTCGGAGGAAAACGAGCCGAAAAAGATCCTGGGACCAAGGGTGACACCGGAGGGCATTTTGATCCAGTGCTTTCTTCCGGGAGCTGCACAGGCTAAGATCCTGACTACAAAGGACCGGAAAGAATACGAGATGGAACTGGAAGATGAAGCCGGCTTTTTTTCTGTGCTGATTCCGGGAGAGAAGATACCGAAGTACAAGGTGGAAACCGTAGACGAAGAAGGAAAAACCGAGAAATTCTATGATCCTTATGCCTTTGACACACAGATCACTGTGGAGGAGGAGCAGCAGTTTTCTGCCGGGATCTGTTATGATATCTACAAAAAGCTGGGAGCGCATCCTATGACCATCCAGGGCGTATCCGGTGTTTACTTTGCAGTATGGGCGCCCAATGCCATGCGGGTCAGTGTGGTAGGCGATTTCAACCACTGGGACGGCAGAGTGCACCAGATGCACAGGCTTTCCGTATCGGGAATTTTTGAATTGTTTATCCCGGGAGTCAAAGTGGGAGCTTTATACAAGTATGAGATCAAGGCAAAGGGGTCTCTGGTTTATTTAAAAGCAGACCCCTACGGAAACCAGGCTGAACTGCGTCCAAAGACAGCTTCTGTAGTCGCAGACCTGAATCAGTACCAATGGCAGGATGATGCCTGGATGAAGTCCAGAAAGCAGCTTCATGATGAGAAAAAACCGCTGGCAGTCTACGAACTCCACCTGGGATCCTGGAAAAAACCGGACACGGAGGATGGCAGACCTTTCTATAATTACAGGGAGATCGCGCCCATGCTGGCAGAATATGTTAAAGAGATGGGATACACTCATGTAGAGCTGATGCCGGTTATGGAGCATCCTTTTGATGCTTCCTGGGGCTATCAGGTGACCGGTTATTATGCGCCCACCAGCCGGTACGGAACCCCGGAGGACTTTATGTATTTTATGGATTATATGCATCAGCAGGGAATCGGCGTGATCCTGGACTGGGTGCCTGCCCATTTCCCTAAGGATACGTTCGGACTGGCTGCCTTTGACGGAACCTGCCTTTATGAGCATCTGGACCCCCGGCAGGGTATGCATCCTCACTGGGGAACTCTGATCTACAATTACGGACGTCCCCAGGTAAAGAATTTCCTTATAGCCAATGCACTGTTTTGGGCAGAAGAATACCATGCAGACGGTATCCGTATGGATGCGGTGGCTTCTATGCTGTATCTGGATTATGGAAAGAATGACGGAGAATGGGTAGCAAATATCTATGGCGGAAATGAGAACCTGGAAGCCATTGAATTCTTAAAACATTTAAATTCAATTTTTAAGAAAAAACATCCGGATGCGCTGCTGATCGCGGAGGAATCCACGGCATGGCCTAAGATCACCGGAAAGGTAGACGATGACGGTCTGGGATTTGACTATAAATGGAATATGGGATGGATGAATGATTTTATTGATTATATGAAGAAAGATCCCATTTTCAGAAGCGGTGCTCACGATGAACTGACTTTCAGTATGGTTTATGCTTACAGTGAAAAATTCCTCTTAAGCCTTTCCCACGACGAAGTGGTGCACGGCAAGTGTTCTCTTCTGAACAAGATGCCGGGAGAAAAGGAAAAGAAGATGGCGAACCTGCGGGCAGCCTATGGTTTCATGCTGGTGCACCCGGGCAAAAAACTGCTGTTCATGGGACAGGAATTTGCCCAGGAAAGAGAATGGTCGGAAGAACGGGGACTGGACTGGAACCTTCTGGAAGAGGCTGACCATGCACAGATGAAACACTATGTACAGGCACTCTGGAAGCTGTATAAAGAGCAGCCGGCACTGTATGAAATCGATTACAGCACAGACGGCTTTGAGTGGATCAATCTTATGGAATCTGAGAAAAACATGCTGACTCTGATCCGGAAAGGAAAGAAGAGGGAAAGCACTCTGGTAGCAGTCTGCAACTTCTCTGATGTAACTTATGAAAAGTACCAGATGGGAGTTCCCTATCCAGGAAAATATAAAGAAATCTTTAACAGCAATGCGAAAGAATTCGGAGGCACCGGTACAGGCAACCCGAGAGTGAAGACTTCTAAAAAAGAAGAATGGGATGAACGGAAAAACTCCATTGTCATTACGGTAGCGCCTCTTTCTGTACAGATCTTCTCCTATACAAAAACAGAGACAAAAAAAGCAGGAAAGAAGACCGAGGCAGCAGAAAGCAAGACAGGAGTTTCCAAGGTAAGACAGCAGCTGGAGAAAAAGATCGAAGAAGAGAGACAGAAAGAAGAGGAAAAGAACAGCACGGCAAAGAAAACAGCTGCAAAGACAAAGAAGAAAGCAGAAACTAAGAAGATCGAAGCGAAACCGGAAGCTAAGAAGATCGAAACGAAGCCTGAGGCAGAGAAGATCGAGGCAAAACCGGAAGCAAAAAAGATTGAAGCAAAACCGGAAGCAGAAAAGATCGAGGCAAAACCGGAAGCCAAGAAGATCGAAGCGAAGCCGGAAGCAGAAAAGATTGAAGCGAAACCGGAAGCCAAGAAGATCGAAGCGAAGCCGGAAGCAGAGAAGATTGAGGCGAAACCGGAAGCAAAGAAAATCGAAGCGAAACCGAAGGCAGAGGCGATAGATGGCAAGCCCGAAGGAAAAGCAGATGCCAAAACAGCTTCAGAGGGAAAGAAAAACGAAGGTACTGAATCGGCGAAAAAGAAAACCGGAGGAAAGAAGAACAAGAAATAGAACAAGAAATAAAAACAGCAGGCAGTTCAGTAAGGAAAATGTCTGCAGATAAAAGGAATCCAGGACAGGAGGCAGTTTCTGCCTCCTGTCCATATAAAGATTAAAGTAAAGGTGGAGTTATGACAACAGATATTGCAGAAGCCATTGAATTTGAAAGCCTGGAAGCGTTTTTCAAACATTATTTTACCTGGAATTTCTGGGAAAAACAGCTTCCTGTGATCGCCGGCTTTGCAGGCAGGGTCCTGCTGGCAATCCTTGTTTATATCATTGCCAGCAAGCTGATCCATAAACTTTGCAGGCTGATCGCAAAATCCATGAACAGAGCAAATGCAGACACAGGAGTGACACAGTTTGTGACCTCTTTTGTAAAGGCAGGGCTCTATTTTCTTTTGATCGTCACCATTGCCACCAGTTTTGGTGTGAAGGAATCTTCCATAGCAGCACTTCTGGCATCCGGAGGTGTGGCTGTAGGTCTGGCGCTGCAGGGAGGACTCTCCAACCTGGCAGGTGGTGTCATCATCCTGATCTTAAAGCCCTTTGTGGTGGGAGACTACATTATTGAGAGTACCAACCAGCAGGAAGGAACCGTGGTAAAAGTCGATTTGTTTTATACGACCCTTTCCACTGTGGACAACCGAAGGATCACTGTGCCCAACGGTACACTGACCAGCTCCAGCATTACCAATGTTACCTCTCAGGACAGAAGAAAACTGGAGATTAAGGTAACGATTTCCTATCAGTCTGATCTGCTGAAAGCAAAGGAAATCCTGAACAGGCTGATGCACGCAGATGAAAGCATCCGTTCCGATGAGGAAATGCAGGTCTTCGTAGACCAGCTGGCAGCGGATGGAGTGGTTCTGGGTATGCGTGCCTGGGTAAAGACAGAGGAATACTGGCCGGCAAAATGGAGAATGAACGAGCAGATCAAGCTGACCTTTGATGCGGAAGGCATCGAGCTTCCTTACCCGCAGCTGGATGTGCATATCCGGCAGTAAATCAGCAGAAAACGCTCCGGGATCCCGGGAGTTTATATACTCTTTATAATTTTTAAGAATCAAGAAATGTTATTTCTGTGGCAGCCGTGATAGAATAGACGTAAAAGAAAACGACCACAGAAGGGAATGAGCATACGGAATGAAAACACAGGTGTTGTATAAAAGCCGCACCGGCAATACGGAAAAGCTGGCACAGGCGATTTTTGAAGCAGTTCCGGGTATGGATAAGGACATCCGGAGTCTGGACGGGCAGCAGGATTATGGGACAGGAGACCTTTATTTTATAGGCTTCTGGACAGACAGAGGCACAGCCAGCACAGAAGTCCTGGACTGCCTGGAGAGCCTGCAGGGAAAGAAGGTTGCTCTGTTCGGCACCTGCGGCATGGGAGAAAGTCCGGATTATTATAAAAAGATCGTGGGAAATGTCCGCGCATTTCTTGATGCAGACAACGAGTATCTGGGCGCTTATCTCTGCCAGGGAAAGATGCCTATGGCAGTGAGAGAAAAGTATGCGGCGATGAGAACATCGAAGAATGCAGGGCAGATAGATGCCATGATCCAGAATTTCGACCGGGCGCTGCTTCATCCCGATGCAAAGGATCTGGAAGGCGCCAGAGCGTTTGCGGCACGGATCTATCAATTATTGGAAAGGAATGGCGGCAGAGCATTATGAAAGAGAAATTTGCAAAATTTATGGCAGGAAGATACGGGACAGACCGGCTGAATATGTTTTTGGTTATTGTGCTGCTGGTCTGCGCAGTGCTCAATCTTTTTGTAAGAAACGGGTATTTCAGTGTGGTACTTACTTCCTGGGAATTTTTACTGATTATACTGATTTACATCCGCATGTTTTCCAGGAATATCAGTAAGCGTTATGCAGAAAACCAGAAGTACCTGGCAATCGAAAACAAAGTCCGGCATTTCTTCGGACAGAAAAAATACATCCAGCAGCAGAGAAAAGAGTTCCACATCTATTCCTGCACCCAGTGCAAACAGAAGATCCGCATTCCCAGGGGAAAGGGAAAAGTCAGCATCCGCTGTCCAAAATGCGGCAACGAATTTATAAAGAAAAGCTGATGTTCTTCTATCGTTGAAAAATTGCTGTGAAAAGGAAGATTACAGACAAATATATGAAAATCCCAAATGATACATAAAGAACAGCAAAGCCGCCTCATACAGCAGATCCGGGCAATCCATCGAACCCCGGAAAACTGCCGGATAGGGCGGCTTTTTATGCTGTGAGGGAAAAGAGTCCATTCTCATGCTCCGACAGTTAGAAAATGAATAGAAAAGACAGAAAAAGTACAAAAGTCTCTTGACTGAAAAAGAAAAATCGGGTAAAATACTTAGTTGTGAGCAACAAGCTGAAATAGCTCAGTTGGTAGAGCACTTCACTCGTAATGAAGGGGTCGTGGGTTCAAGTCCCATTTTCAGCTTTTATAAAAATAACTATGCAGATATAGTTCATCGGTAGAACGCTAGCTTCCCAAGCTGGAGAGGCGGGTTCGATTCCCGTTATCTGCTTATTATATACCTTAAAGGTAAATGCTGGCTTTTCAATGGCTGGTGGAACTAAAATGGAACTATAGTTTTTTACAGACCGGATCCGTGTTGGTCTGTTTTTTTTACATTTCTTTCCCTATTCTTTGCAGTGTCTCTTCATATTCCCGTTTCATTTCCTCCCACAGGGCAGCCCTCTCTGTGGAAAGTGTCCAGATTTGCTGAAAACTTTTGGCTCCATTCCCATTCAATTCCATGCTGTAATCCTGTCCTCAAAGAAAGGACGGAGCTTTCGGTCTCTGGAGGGTTTCTTGAAATTATCAGATATTTTCCGAATAATACAGTGTAAAGAAGATGTTCAAAATCCTGATGTGACTAATAGTAACATCAAGGTACAGAAAAGATACTGAATCGACGAGGTAACGTTTTGTTACCCCATAAACTGTACCATGACAAAATAATATACTTACCTGGTGAGCCGGGGGACGAGCTGCACCCGTTCCGAGCCTGTCGGAGGTGGTGCCTATGAGTACATATGAAGAATTACAACTAATAGTTTCTGTTGCGTTACTTATAGTTGCGATACTGACATATACCCATAAAAAATAGCCCGTCCTGACCCTGGAAAAGTCGACGAGCTATTTTCAATAGTTTTGCAATTCGCCGGGGCGGGGAAGTAGTGGTTCCCTTCCGGCTTTTCTTTCAGCATCTTTTCCATACCTCTGTTTGCAGAACATTTACAGCAAAATTGCCAGAGCCCGGGCATACTTGTCCTGCAGCCGAGGTGTGAGCGTTTCTCTTTGGGTCAGATGATCCTTCATATCTGCAACTTTCACCCACCAGACCTCCGGGTAGGTTTTCTGCATGGCTTTGATGGTACGGATATACTCTTCATAAGTTTCTTCGTTTTTCCCGTGAGTAATAAGATTTAAAGAACGGAGCAGCCGTTTTTGAGGATCAAGAGCACGAATTTCTTCTGTGCCGCATCCGGAATCCTCCCACACATCATGAATCCATGCAAGGGCTGCGCACTGTTCCTTCAGTTCCTCCGGGATCATGGGGTTTTCTTCTGTATACTGTGCAACTCTCTGAGAATGCAGATAACCTTTTTTTGACAGATATTTCTCAGCAATTTGTCTTGCCTCTTCAATCATCTGACCACTCCTTTGGGGCAGCATTTCCGCGGTTTCTTTATCTTTACAATACCTTAAATCCACATACTTTGCAACTATTACTGTAAATTTTTGGTCAATCTCTTTTTGAACATTTTTACGTCCTGCTTGGGAAAGAACAAAAAGAAGAAACGTATCAGAAAACGAAAAGAAGAATACTTTCGCCGGAACAGGCAGCCGGTACATACCTTCCGGCTGTTTTCCAGACACTTGTCTTTTAGACCGCGTGTTTTTCAGACAGCGTTGCCAATTTCCTCCGAATCAGGTATACTTAATTCAAAACGAAGAACACCATAATAAAAGAACGGCAGGTGATAACAGTGGAGATACGGGTATTGCGGTATTTTTTGATGGTAGCGCGAGAGGAGAACATTACCAGAGCCGCAGAGCTTCTGCATATCACACAGCCTACGCTTTCCAGGCAGCTGATGCAGCTGGAGGAAGAGCTTGGCACCAAACTTTTTCAAAGGAGCAAGCACAATATTTATCTGACCGAAGACGGTATGCTTTTAAAGAAACGGGCGCAGGATATCGTGACGCTGGCAGACCGGACACAGAAAGAGTTTTCTTCCAAAGGAGAAGAGACTCTGTCCGGGGAGATTTTTATCGGCAGCGGAGAGACGAGAAGCGTCCATGATCTGGCAAAGGTCATCACGTCCTTTCAGAAGGAATACCCGCTGGTACAGTTCGATCTTTATACTGCCAATGCCGATGATATTAAGGAACGGCTGGACAAGGGACTGGCGGATCTGGGGATCCTCTCAGAGCCGGTAGATATTTCGAAATACAATTTTATGCGGCTGAAGCGAAAAGAGCGTTGGGGAATTCTTGTACGGTCAGATTCCCCACTTGCAGAAAAAGAACAGGTAGTTCCGGAAGATCTGGTCCAGATCCCGATTCTGATGGTAAAGCGTCTGCTGGTAAAAAATGAGCTGGAGGGCTGGTTTGGAGATTACTTTGAGCAGCTGCAGATTGTGGGAACGTATAATCTGCTCAACAATGCGGCTACCCTGGTGGAGAACGGGATTGGCGCCGCGCTCTGCTTCCAGCTGGATACCAGATACGAAAACCTGAGCTTTGTGCCCCTGGCGCCGCCTGTGGAGACCGGGACGGTCCTGGTATGGAGGAAGAACCAGATGTTATCCAAACCGGCATATCGTTTCTTGGAGAGGACCAAGAAATACTTTCAAAGCATTTCTTGATCATCAGAACAGGTATTAGACAGTGTGTGAGACAGATGTTATAGTATAGATGTCCGGAAGGGCATCTATTTTTTTGAACCTGGCAAATACAAACAGCCTTTCCCTTGTGCGGAAAAAGAGGTGATGCTTATGACAAAGGAAGAAGCAAGTGAACGGTATCAGATTCCCCTGAAAATCCTTCAGGAGTATGAGAACTGGAATCTGTGCGGGGAAGTGAAAACGGGAATGGGAGCCTGGCAGTATGACGATCAGGATCTGGAACGCCTTGGAATGATCATGACCCTTCACCAGACCGGATTTGATCAGAAAGAGATCCGGGAGTATATGGAGCTGTATCTTGCAGGAGAGGAAACGGCAGCGGAACGCATGCGCATTTTAAAGGAAAAAAGGGATGCTGCACTGGATGAGATCCATTTTCAGGAAAAGAAACTGGAATCCCTGGATTATCTGCGTTATCAAATACGAAAAAATATGGAAGAAAAAGAACGGATATTCACGAATCAGAAGAAAGCTTCTGAGGTTTCTCACAAGCATCGGCAAAAGAAAGACAAGAAAACGTAAAGTTAAAAAAGAGGCATTAACAAAGGAGTCGGATTCCAAAGGAATGAAAAAAGAGTAAGAAAATCAGAGACGATCATGGGCAGAACCGTATGGATTTCAATTTAGAGCGGATTCGGATTAGCAAGGAAAATCCGCAGAGAGGAGAGGAAAGTATGAACAAAACATTAATCGCATATTTCTCAGCAAGCGGCGTAACAGCCAGGGCGGCAAAGAGACTGGCAAAGAGCACAGGAGCAGATCTGTATGAAATCGTACCGGCAGTTCCGTATACAGACCAGGATCTGAACTGGATGAACGCCAAAAGCCGCAGCAGTGTGGAAATGAACGATCCTGCTTCCCGTCCCGAAATCCGGGAAAGGGCAGAGGGGATGGAGGATTATGACAAAATCCTTATAGGATTTCCTATCTGGTGGAATCTGGCTCCCACGATCATCAATACCTTTTTGGAAAGCTATGACTTTTCCGGAAAGGAAGCGGCAGTATTTGCAACCTCCGGAGGTAGCGGAGTGGAAAATGCAGCAAGAAATCTGAAAAAACAGTACCCTCATATGGAATGGAAAGGGGCAGCGCTGGTGAACAGCGCAAAAGCAGCGGAACAGTTTGCAGATAGGGTGAAAAGCAAATAAGTACGAGGGAAATACGTCCTGCGGAAGGAAATACTCCAGGGACGTATTTTTTTGTTGAGGAAACTGCAGAAGGGGTGTAGAATAGAGAAGACTTATTACATAGAAGGAGAGAAAAAATGGATTCAAAAGGAAACAAAGAAGAAAATGTCACCTCCGTCAGCGTGGAAAATGTCTATAAATTAAACGGCAGAGTCCCGCTGAAAAAGGCGATTCCCTTTGGACTGCAGCATGTGCTTGCCATGTTTGTATCCAATCTGGCGCCGGTGCTGATCGTGTGCAGCGCAGCTCTCGTAAGGAGCACAGGAGAGCATCTGACTTCCGCAGAGATCACCCAGCTTTTACAAAGCGCCATGTTTGTTGCCGGAATCGGAACCTGTATGCAGCTGTATCCCATCTGGAAGATCGGATCGAGACTGCCCATTGTTATGGGAGTAAGCTTTACCTTCCTGGGAAGCCTGCTGATCATCTGCACCAATCCGGAACTGGGCTATGAGGGCATGGTGGGAGCCGTGATCCTGGGCGGTATTTTTGAAGGTCTGGTGGGACTCAGCGCCAGATACTGGAAGCGTTTCCTGACGCCGGTGGTTTCTGCCTGTGTGGTCATTGCTATTGGACTGTCCCTGCTGTCAGTGGGAATGGACTCCTGGGGCGGCGGCAGCGGAGTGGAAGATTTCGGCGCGTGGTATCATCTGCTGACCGGAGTATTTACCCTGGTGGTGTGTCTGGTGTCCCGTTACCTGTTAAAGGGGGTTTATAAGAATCTCAACATTCTGGTAGGGCTGATTTTCGGCTATTTGCTGGCTGTGGTCTTTACCGTGACAGGTGTTGCGCCGATGGTGGACTTTTCCGGTATTTCCAAGACGATCAGCGAAGTGGGATTCTTCAGCCTACCCCAGCTGGTATTTTTTACAAGCCATAAGCCGGTCTTTGACCTGGGCGCCTTTTTCACTATTGCGATTGTCTTTTTAGTGTCTGCGGCAGAGACTACTGGCGCTACTACAGCAGTTTGCACAGGCGCGCTGGGCAGAGATATCAAGATGGAGGAACTGCAGGGCTCTCTTGCAGTAGACGGATTTTCCAGTACCATTTCAGGCTGCTTTGGCTGTCCGCCGCTGACTTCTTTCAGCCAGAATGTGGGACTTGTGACCATGACACAGGTGATTAACCGCTTTACGATTTTTATAGGAGCGCTGATCCTGATTTTAGCGTCCCTGTTCCCGCCTCTGGGGGCATTTTTCCAGTCCCTTCCCCAGGCAGTGCTGGGAGGCTGTACGGTTATGATGTTTGGCTCTATCATGTATGAGGGGATCAAGATGCTGAAGGAATGTGTATTTGACGACCGTACCATGATTATTGTTTCTCTGGCGTTCTGTATCGGGGTAGGACTGACACAGACCTCCGGAAATTTCTTCGCTGCTTTTCCCAGTGAAGTAGGTGATATTTTTAATGGGAACGCAGTGGCAGGTGTTTTTGTGATTTCTCTTTTATTAAGCCTTTTTCTTCCGGGAGGGAAAAAAGATAAGCAAAAAAGAAAGGAACAGCAGTAAAACAATTTCATAGAAAGAAAAAACGCTCCGGAGCAGAGTCTTTCCTTCAAAGGGAGATCTGCACCGGAGCGTTTTGCCGTACTGCCGTGTTTAGATTTTTAAGGGAGGTCCTTTCTTTGACCGCTGCCAGGTCGGGCCTGTTCCTGGGACAAAGAGTGTCTGCAGCTGTCTTTTAAAGGACAGCCGGAACACCGGGGAACTTTTTTGCAAGTGGAAATGCAGTGCTCCAGGATGAGCCAGTGATACCAGCCATAGACCCGGGCATCTTTGGGCAGGGTATCTTCAAAAAACTGCCGGACAGACGCATCATCGGAAAATCCGCAGCCAAGCCGCGAAAGCAGCCGCCGGGTATACGCGTCAATGATAAAAGAGGGTTTATAAAAAGCATAGACCAGAATCACATCTGCTGTTTCCGCGCCGATACCCCGGATGGAAAGCAGTTCCCTGCGCAGCCGGAACGCCGGTATTTCCTCCACTGCCCGGGCAGAAAAATCATACTGCCCAAACCACAGGACAAGTGCCTGGATGGTGCGGGCTTTTGCTTTGCAGAAACCGCAGGGACGGATGAGCAGTTCCAGTTCTTCCAGGGACATGGCGCCGATAGTCTGGGGAGTCAGTTTGTCTCCTATGGCTTCACAGGTTTTTTCCACACTGCGCCAGGCTGTATTCTGCACCAGCACCGCCTGGAACATGACGGTAAAGGGATCCTCAGACCACCAGCGGGGCTTGCCCCGGGAAGCCAGGAGGATCTGGTACAATTCATTGGCATTTCGCATTCTTTGATCCTTTCTTTGCATCGCTTGTCGGTTTTTTTCAGGGGCAGGCAGCTGCATCCTATCCTCCATGGGAACAAAGCCGGTTTTCTGATACAGGTATCTGCCTGCTTTGCCTGCGTCCGGTTTCTATGGATTCTTTTGACATTTGGGGCAGTAAACGCTGCTTCTGCCGCCGATGATCCTTTTGCAGAGCGGTTCTTTGCAGACAGGGCAGGGCTTTCCCTCCTGACCATAAACCTGCAGAAACGGTGTATTGCGGTAATCCTGCCCTTTGGTTTCCAGGTATTCCTCCGGCGTGATCCTGTTTTTTTCGATAAAATAGGATAACCGTTCCGGGATGGCGGCTGTGAGGCGTTCCCATTCATCGTCTGTCAGTGTATTGGCAGGGCGGGAAGGACAGATCCCGGCAGCAAAGAGGATCTCATCCGAATAAATATTCCCGATTCCGGCGATCATCCGCTGATCCAGCAGGCATTCTTTGATCTTCTTTTTTCGCTTTGCGAAAGCGGTGCGCAGATATTGAGCAGAGAAACAGGGATCAAAGGGGTCAGGACCTAATTGTTCGATCCCGCTGTAAGTATCGGATTCTTCTTTTCCCAGCAGCCAGAAACGTCCGAACCGGCGCGTGTCTGAAAAACGCAGTTCCCTGCCGTTTTCTAAATGGAAAATAACATGGGTATGCTTTTCCTGGGGAACCTCAGCCGGCGCCAGCAGCAGGCAGCCGGTCATCCGCAGGTGGAGCAGGATACGGCTGCCGTCGGTAAGCCGGGCAATTAAAAATTTTCCCCGGCGTTCCATACCGGCAAAGGTCTGTCCGGTGACCCTGCGGCAGAATTCATCGGCGGCTGGGTGCGCAAGGACTTCCTGCCGATGAACGGTCACTTTCGTAATAGTTCTTCCCTGTATCTGCGGGTCCAATATTTGTCTGATGGTTTCTACTTCCGGTAATTCCGGCATAGCTGTTACCTTTTGCCTGTTCCGGCGGGCGCAGATCAGAGCCCTGCCGGATCTATGGCATCCTTTCTGGCAGATTTTTTGATTTGTTCGTGATAAAAATAGTTTACGACAACCGGCGGCGCCTCAAAGGGACGCTGGATCCGGTCGTTGTTGGTTACATAGTCCAGCCCCAGACGGGCGGTAAAGTCCTTTAGTTCTTTGTCCAGATTTTCCCAGTAGCTGCGGTTTCCCCTGCTGTAGATTTCCCGGTACAGTGGGAGCAGCTGGGGGCGGGTTTCACGGATATAATCCAGGATCACTGCTTTATAGCCTCCCCGCAGATTCAGGTTTTCCAGCCAGATCAGATTGCACTGGTCTTTTACCCGCAAAAGAATGGATTTTACATCGGTAATGCCGGGGAAAATCGGTGAAATAAAACAGGTGGTGCGGACACCGGCGCGGTGAAATGCTTCCATAGCAGCAAGCCTTCGTTCAATAGACACTGCCTTATCCATATCCTGTCGAAAAGCCTCATCCAGGGTATTGACAGACCAGGACACACGGGCATCCGGAAAGGATTGGATCAGCTCCAGGTCACGCAGGATCAGATCGCTTTTGGTGGCAATGCTCAGTTTGGCGCCGCTGCCTTTTAGCTGCAGGAGCAGGGCTCTTGTACGCTGGTAAGTTTCTTCCTGGGGAAGGTAAGGGTCTGTGACAGAACCGATAAACAGTTCCTTTCCCGCGTATTTTTCCGGATTTTTTATTTCCGTCCAGATCTTCACATCCAAAAAGGATCCCCAGTCTTCGGTATGTCCGGTAAAACGCTTCATGAAGCAGGCATAACAGTATTGACAGCCGTGGGTGCAGCCCACGTAAGGATTCACGGGGTATTCGCATACCGGCAGATTGGATTTTGACAAAATACTCCGCGTATGGATGGTTTTTATGATTGGTTCAGACACCTTGTACTCCTTTCAGAAAAGATTTCTGTGCTCCCTGCAGGATGGTATCCTCCGGTTTTACATGTCCTAAGAGCAGGGGAGACGCTGGGTCATGGTACTGCCGGTTTTCAAAAGCTTTCTGGGGGCTTTTGTTGGCATAACAGTATTTGCAGCCGTTTAAGCAGGTATCATAGGCTCCGATATCCCGGCTTTCGATGCAGTGGCAGCCCTGGCGAGTGCCTTTGTGCTTCCGGCTGCGGAAGGTGATCCCGTTTGCCTTTCCTAAAATGTCAAGGGTCATGCAGCCGGAGGCATGGATGCCGTAACGAGTGTAGTCTCCGTTTGTACCGCAGGTCTGTATGGAAATGCCGTATTTTCGGGCAATGGAACCCAGTCCCTGCGCCAGAGATTCCATGTCCTGACAAGACAGAGGGATCAGTTCAGGCATATTGACCTCCAGTTTTTTATACATTTCCACAAAGCTGAAAATGCAGCGGTCAATATAGGGAGCCAGCTCGCCAGCCATGCGCTCAAAGGTCTCCAGATGGCGGCCGATGGTGTATTCTTTTGTCAGCAGAACAGGGTCATAGCGCCAGGCAATCCGCTGTTTCCCTACCAGCCGGGACAGGGCTTTCAGCGTCTCCATACTTTCCTCAACGGAGGGAACACCTGGCTCGATATCTCTGCCATAGGCAGTAATGGTATAGTGAAAATAGGTATGGAAGCGGTCTGTGATCTCATGGAGCCGGGGCAGGATCGGCTTATAATTTTTCGAGCAAAAGACCACACAGTCCACCTTGTCCGGTGTCAGCTCATAGCGGATGACTTTGCTGGGAAACATAGGGTTGCGAGTCAGCACATAGCCTTCCGAAAAGCGCTGCAGCAGCCAATCGGTATAGTACTGGACGGTATCGGTCCGTCCGCCGGTATTTAGGATCATTTTGTATCTCCTTTCTACTACAATATAAATATGGTTAATATCCCTTACAGCCAGTAAGGAATTACCCATCTTGTTGCTTAAGCTGTATAATGAGGGAGCAATAGGTATGTCGTCTTCCTTTCTTGGACTTCGCGTCC
>DWVZ01000132.1 GCA_019119975.1 Candidatus Blautia merdavium
CGTGGACACCGCCATCTTCCCGGAAATGGTAAATCAGACAGTCTCGAAAACAGTTGTGGACTTCTTTGCCGGGAAAAGCGAAGCAGAGATCGAAAAATTTATTGCGCTCTGCAAACAGGCGGAAGCCTTCCAGAAAGACGAGTAACGCGGTCGGGTTCGATGTGCCCGGCCGCGTTACTGTTTCACCCGTTTGCTATGCGGGCAGTTTATTCTTCTTTTGTTTTGTAAGCATTTTTCAGATGCTCGAAGGACTCCTGGCTGATGACGTGCTCCATCCGGCAGGCGTCCTTTTCCGCCGTTACCGGGTCTACTCCAGCCTCGATCAGCCGGTCGGTAAAGAAGCGATGCTTTTCGTAGATCTGCTCCGCCACTTCCCGGCCCACATCGGTCAGGTGCAGGAAATAGTCGCTGTCCATCGTCAGGAAGCCCCCGTCCCGCAGGGTCGCCACCGCATGGCACACGCTGGGCTTTGTGACCTCCAGGTGCCGGGCGACATCCACAGAGCGCACCATGCCTAATTTGTTTTTCAATACCAGGATGGCTTCTAAGTAATCTTCACCAGAGGCATACAATTTCATCATGAGCCACCCCGGTTGCCTCCAACTTGCCAGTTAGAGGATTCTCTTTGTAGCTCCACCATGTGGCGGAACATCCCGCCCCGTTCCATCAACTGCTCTGGTGTGCCTTCTTCCGCTACATGGCCATCTGCCAGCACCACCACATGATCGGCTCCCATCACCGTCCGCATCCGGTGTGCGATAACCAAAACTGTCTTATCCTTGAGCAGTGCGGAGAGTGCAGTCTGGAGGCTGGTTTCGTTCTCTACATCCAGAGAGGCAGTCGCCTCGTCCAGTAGAACGATAGGGGCATTTTTCAACAGGGCGCGGGCAATAGAAATACGCTGGCGTTCACCCCCGGACAGAGTAGAGCCGTTTTCTCCCACCACCGTCTGGTATCCCTCCGGCAGACGCTGAACAAACTCATCGCACTGGGCGGCCCTGGCTGCGGCCATGACCTCCTCATCTGTAGCGTCCTTGCGGCCCAGACGGATATTTCCCATAATGGTATCGTTGAACAGCACCACATCTTGGAACACAATGGCATAATCCTTCAACAGTGTTTCCGGGTCCACCGTGGAAATGTCCACACCGCCCATGGTGATGGTCCCTTTCTGAATGTCCCAAAAGCGGGCGGCCAGTTTCGCCGTGGTGCTCTTGCCGCCTCCAGAGGGGCCGACCAGCGCGGTCACTTCGCCCTGCTTGGCGGTGAAAGTAACGTCGGTCAGTACATCCTCTCCGTCCTGATACCGGAAGCCCACATGGTCAAAGCAAATATCGTGGCCTTTGGCTTGATACTCTGTTGTACCTTGCTGTGCGGGTTCCTGCTCAATAGTTTTCATACGGCGGAGTTGGAGCATTGCGTTGAAAATTTCACTGAGCTGCATCATCACGCCGCTGAGTGGGTCATAAATGCGGGAAGCCGTCACCAAGAACATGAGAAAAAAGAACAGGTTTAGTTCTCCCTGAGTCAGCAGTAGCGTCCCCATCAGTACAGTGGCCGGGAACCCCAATCGAAGGAGCATCTGCGAGGAAGTAATCATCAGGCCACTGGTCATTTCATAGCAGACGGAGGTATGTACAATCTTCTCCAACTTTTTGTCTAACCCTGCCAGATAGGAATTCTCCTGATTATTGGCCTTCAAATCCCGGATGCTCTCCAAAAACTCCTGTATCCCGTCGGCGGCATCCAGTTTTGATTGGATCTTTTTCAGGTCCATATGGTTTTGCAGGCGTTTGCTCCCCACAAGGACAAGGATCGCCAGGACAAAGGGCGACAAAATTGCCAACGCCATTCTCCAATCCATGAAAAACAGGCACAAACAGACGATCACGCAACTGATGGCTGTTCCGAAAATTTGTGGAATCGTATAGGCAAAGACCCGTTCCAGGTCATTGCAGTCGCTCATCATGGTAGTGGTCAGGTCGGAAAGGTCCCGCTTGCCAAAAAAGGACAGCGGAAGGGTGCGTAATTTTTCGGCCAAGCCAATCCGCCGCTGGGCGCTTTCAGCATAAGCCGCAATATAGGTACAGCGGTACTGAATGTAATGGGTCAGGAAAATAATCACCAATAGCACCAGACACATTCCAGCATAAGCCCCCAGCGAAGGGGTGGCCGTTTCCATCCCCAAGAGCGGCTGAAGCAGCTGCATCACCAGCATTAAAAGCAGTCCCATAGGCATCATCAGACTGAGTGAGGTAAAGACCGAGGCAATGATTCCTTTTTTCAAATCCTTTGCGCCCTGCTCGGTCAGGGCAAAAAGTTTACGAAGCATAATGTCCCTCCTTTCCGATATTCCAAGCAACTGAGGTTTGATAATCTCTCCACATAGATGCGTAGATCCCGTTCTGTGCCATCAGCGCACTATGGGTTCCCCGTTCTGCGATGGTTCCCTGTTCCAATACCAAAATCTCATCGGCGTTTTGAATGGTGGGAAGCCGGTGGGCAATCATCAGGACAGTTTTTCCTCTTGTCAGACGCTCAAATGCCATCTGAATTTTGTGCTCGTTTTCCGGGTCAGCGAAAGCGGTGGCCTCATCCAGCAGAACGATGGGGGCATCCTTGAGGATTGCCCGCGCAAGAGCGATGCGTTGCTGCTCCCCGCCGGAGAGATAGACGCCCTTGGTTCCCAGCACCGTGTCCACACCCTTTGGTAATTTCTCTAAAATATCATCGCACTGGGCAGCCCTGAGCGCCTCCTGCACCTGCTCTCTGGTCGCATTCGGCCGGGAGGCGCGAACATTTTCGAGGATGCTTGCCTTCAGCAACCGGCTGTCCTGAAATACAAAAGCGATGCGCTCCATCAGTTCCCGCTTGGGGATTTGAGAAACCGGGACGCCTCCAATGCAGACCGCCCCTTCCTGCACATCCCAAAACCGGGGGATCAGGGTGGCGGCAGTGGTCTTTCCGCTCCCCGAAGCGCCTACCAAAGCCACAGTTTTCCCCTCCGGGACTTGAAACGATAGGTGAGAGAGCGCAGGCACATTTCCACCTGGATAGGTAAAGGTCACATTCCGAAACTCCACATCATTCTGATCCGGTATCCGGGCGAGCGCGTCCTCTACTACGGAAGCCTCTGCCAGCAGGGAGTCAATCCGCCGCACTGCTTCCTGTGCCATCATACGATGTGTGCCGGAAAATAAAATTTTATTGAGGATACCGGCACTGCCGGAGGTAAACAGGATATAAAAAATCAAATCCAGCAGAAACTCGCTGTACTGTTCCGGTCCAATCAGGAGGATACCGGCCGGGATCAGTACGGCAAAGGAGGCGTTGATGATGACATTGAAGGCCACCATCGGCCCCTGACAGGAGAGCGCATATTCCGTTACATTGTCCTTGTAGTACATGATAGCGGCATAAAAGCTCTTAAAGGAGTAGATTGTCTGCTGGAAAACCTTGACTACCGGGATGCCGCGGACATACTCCACCGCTTCATTGTTCATCTGTTCCGAAGCGTCCTGGTATTTCCGCATATAGGACATGGATTTTTCGCTGGTCATCAGCATTTGCACCATAAATCCCGCTACCAGCAGAAGGATGGACAGGCCGCCTAATCTCCAATCAAAGAACAGGAGCATGACCAGCATCGTCACAGCCGTCACGGCTGATCCGGTCATATCCGGGAGCTGGTGCGCCAGGAAGTTTTCCGTCTGCGCCGTGTTCTCATTGATGATTTTTCGCAGTTTGCCGCTGCTGTTCTGGGAGAAAAAACCCAATGGGAGCGAAGCCAGATGGTGCAGGATCTGGGACTGCATATTTTTGGCCGTGTGGAACGCCCCCAGATGGGAAAATAAAAGAGCCAGCGAATAGAGAAGAAAGCCTCCTACGGCCAGACCCAGCGCGGCCCAGCCATAAAGGGTCATCGCCTCCACATCCACCGTACTCAAGTCCGGCAGGGCTGCCAGCACATTCCGCAGGACCAGCCAAATACACAAAAAGGGACACAGCATAAGCACAGAACTGAGTCCGGATAAAATACAGGCCACCACTGTCATCCAGCGGTAACGCCCCCCAAACTCCAAAAGTCTGGAGATTCCTGTTTTTTTCTTCTGGGTCATCTCATCATCTCCTTATCCACATCAACACGAAAGAATCCATTCAGAAGTTTGCACCGACTAACCAAATGATACTGTCCGTCTGCAAAAAGCGCAATTGCTCCAGCCGAAGTCTGGAATATTCCGAAATAGATTTGGCCGATTGCAAAAAAAGCACGCCGTGAAATCACGGCGTGCTTAACGTGCTTAATATATTTTTCTTTATTTGTTCCAGAATTGTCGGCGGAACTCATTGGGCGTGACGCCCGTTTTCTGATGAAATGCGGCGGAGAAACTGCTTTGCCTCTCATAACCAACTAGGGCAGCAATCTCACTGAGCTTTTTTTCACGGTCGGCCAATAACTCTTTTGCTCGGTCAATCCGGCAAGCCAGGATAAACTCATAAATCGTGGTACCGTAAAGCATACGGAACAGATAGGTCAGTTTCGACTTGCTCATATAGCACATTTGGGCCAGACGCTGGAGATCCACTTTGGTAGAGTAATTCTGAAGCAGAAAATGTTTGAGGCTTTGCATCGCCTCCTGATCCTTTGCGGATATGCTGGCGGCAGTCGGGGCAGATAGAGTCAGGTCATTCCACTCCAGGAGAGCGGCAAGTAGATCGAATACCTTTGCTTCATAGCGCAGACCCGCACTCCCAGCCTGTGGCAGATAGGCCGCCATCTGGTGAAGAATGCTTTCTACCTCAGGGAGCGACACTGTTCCATCCAGTGCACAGGCTGCTTTCTTCACCTGCGTGGTTTCTTGCCCCATTAGTGCAGGAAGCTGTTGTTCGTAAAACTCTGGCATCAGGCCAATCCCAATACTTCGGACAGGAGTGTTTTTAGGGATCGTATGTCCAAAGGCCCCCTCCTCCAAAAAGTAGCCCACCAGATTTTCCGGATTGGTACAGGGCTTTGTCAGCGCAGGCTCCGCGCTACTTGGAGAACTAACCGCAACCGTCAGAGCGGCGGGGTGGTGATAGTGGAAGGACATATCCTGGTGGAATACCACATCATAAATAGTTAACGAGCAGGCAGCATTGATAGGGTAGGTCCACAGATAGCCCTTTCCAACCCCTGGCTCCGGGACAAAGGTAAAGCCTACCCCGTTTTTTTCCTCCAGCCCCTTCTTGGCCGGTTTCAGCCCCAACTGAGGCAGATGGGAAAGACATAATTGCTCAAATCCCGTACGCACCGGCATCACCTCCTTTTTGCAATCGACCAAATGATTTTCGCAATCGGCCAAATAAGTGGGTAATCTCTTGTTTTCGCAGATAAAGGCATTATAATTTTATGAGATGGTTAGTTTCTGCTAACTTATGATAGCACATAAAACGAGAAAAAGCAAGGGAGGGCAATATGCGTTGAAAAAACTGATCCATTCGTTCACAGCAAGAAAAATCTTGGAACTTCTGCTGACCTTGCTGATTGTAACCTTTCTCTCTTTTTTACTGGTAAAGCTCTCTCCGGTGGATGCGGCGGAAGCCTATGCCCGGAGAACTTTTATGTTATACACACCGGAGCAGCTTGATGAGCTTCGGGAGGAGATGGGGCTCAATCAGCCGCTTCTGGTTCAGTACGGAACATGGGTGGGGAATGCGCTCCACCTTGACTTTGGAACCTCACTGGTCAACGGACGCTCTGTTTTGGGTGAGGTGTCCCGCGCAATGGGCGTCACACTGAGCATTGTATTGATAGCGGCAGTCATTGAAGCGGTCGGTATTCTTCTGGTAGGAAGCCTGTGCTACTGGTGCAGGCGGAAATGGGCGCACCTGCTTTTGGTTTTTGTGTGCATCGTGGGCGTATCCATCCCGCCATTCTTCCTTGCCAGTTCCTTTCTCGATGTGTTTGCAGTCCGTTTCGGATGGATCTCCGTGGCCTCCAGTACGGGGCTGATGCGGTATCTGCCCGCAGCCATCTGCCTGGCCGTGGGCGGGATTGCCCTCTACTCTCAACTTCTCTCCAAAAATATTGAGCGGGAGATGAATGAGGATTATGCAGTGTACGCCCGCTGCCGGGGGCTTTCCGACATGAGGATTTTGTGGACCCATGCACTGCCCCATGCGCTGGCCGGTCTGGCGCCCAGTTTTTTGCAGATGGTTGGTATCTCTCTGGCCGGCTCCGCTATTGTGGAGAAAATCTTTTCCCTGCCCGGCCTTGGGTATTCCATCGTGGACAGCGTACTCTACCGGGACACGCCTATGATACATGCCACGATCCTGTTTCTGGCCTTCTTTCTGGTGATCTGCAACGCGGTTTCCGACATTCTGCAGCGGATATTCCAGCGCGGCCATGCTGAGGGGGCGGTCCAATGAAAAAGTTACATATCCTTTTTTTAAGCATTTTGCCGGCTTTGGTGATCCTGTTCTGCTTTTTAGGCTTTTTGGCTGCTCCCAACGATCCGGAGGAGGTCGTGATTACACAGTCCTTTTTGGCTCCCTGTGCGGAGTATCCGCTGGGAACTGACCAGTATGGCCGGTGCGTTCTCTCCCGCATCCTGTATGGCGGTTATACCACGCTGGGCATCGTCCTGATGGGCTCCGCCATCATCATGACGGTCGGTATCCTGCTCGGCCTTCTGCTGGGCCAGGGAAAAGCGGGACGCAATGTATTGTTTGAAAGTATTCTGAACGCAGTTACTGCCATTCCGCCCATCGCTTATCTCATTATTTTCATCAGCACTTGGGGCAACAGTGTTTCCACCATGGTGGTGGCTCTCACAGTCTCCCTCATTCTGCGGATGATCAAGCTGGTAAAGACCAAGACGGAACTGGAATACAACAAGGCGTATGTCCTGTGCGCAGTGGCCTCCGGCGCTTCCCGTTTTCGTATTTTGCTGGTCCACATTCTACCAAACCTCATTCGGGATGCGTTTCGCTTCTCCTGCCTTTCCGCGGGAGAGATGATCCTCTCCATTTCCGGCTTCTCCTTTATCGGTCTGAGTTTGGGAGAAGGGGTCATCGACTGGGGTAGCATGGTGTCCGAAGGGCGAACCTCGTTTGGACTGGCACCTGGGCTGGTTCTCTACCCCATGCTATTTATTTTCCTGTGCGTCCTGTCGTTCAACCTTCTGGGCCGCCAACTGGAGTCAGGAGGGCGAATCGATGCTTGAAGTAAAACATCTCACAGTCCGTTCCAAGGAGGGCAGGCCTCTGGTGCGGGATGTTTCCTTTACCCTCACCCCCGGAGAGCCACTGGGTCTGACCGGAGCCAGCGGATCGGGCAAGACTACAATCATCAAGGCAGTCATGGGGATTCTGCCCTATGGCTGTGCTATTGAGGCGGGCGAAATTCTTCTGGATGGGCTGTCTCTGGAAAAGCTTCCCGCTCGAGAGCGGCGGAAATATTGCGGAACGGTGCTCGGCTTTATCCCACAAAGCCCAATGACCGCATTTGATCCTCACATGAGAATCGGCGCACAGATGGTACAGACCTTCCGGCTCCGCTTGAATTTGCCGAAAGACAAAGCGCTGACGCTGGCCCGGGAACAGCTGCTGGCCGTCAATCTGGAAGATGTGGAACGGATTTTGAACTCTTTTCCCAGCCAACTCTCCGGCGGAATGCTCCAGCGGGTATCCATGGCCTGTCTGGGAGGGCTTGCCCCGCGCTATATCCTTGCGGATGAGCCTACCTCGGCTTTGGATGAAGAAAACCGGGATCACCTTCTTACGCTGCTGCGGGAGATTTATCACTCCGCCGGCATCCTGTTCGTATCACACGATGTATCGGCTTTGAAAATGCTCTGCCGGGAGACAGTGATTTTAGAGCAGGGCGCCATAATTGAGCGGCAGAATACCGAAGCGTTGTTTACTCATCCGCAGCAGTCATGGACGCAGGCATTTGTTCATGCCGCGGAAACCCGGAAAGGGGGAGATTGGTCATGGAAGGCTTTGTAGTGGATCAGGTGTCCAAAACTTATATGGACGAAAAACAGCGGCCATACCAGGTCCTTCATGATGTGTCTTTCTCCTGGTCTGCTGGAGAAAATATCGCTGTTCTGGGGGAAAGCGGCAGCGGAAAAAGTACCCTGGCCCGGCTTCTGATCGGCATTGAAAAACCGAACAGCGGAACTATTACATGGAATGGAGAAGATATTACCCGCTGGAAGGCGTCCACATGGCGGGAGAAACGCAGTCATATCCAAGCGGTTTTTCAGGACGCCTCCGGGACACTCAACCCGGCTCGCTCCGTCTACCACAATGTGGAGGAGGCCCTACGCAACTTGACGCAGTTGGACAAGCGGCAAAGGCGGGCGAGAATCGATGAATTGATGGAGCTGACCCACATGGACTCCCATCTTCTTCAAATTCCGGTTCGTCAGCTCTCTGGCGGCGAACAGCGCCGCCTTTCTCTGCTCCGGGCCCTCTCCATTCATCCGCAATTTCTGGTGCTGGATGAAGTCACCAGCGGGCTGGACCTTCTTTCCGCAGATGCTGTACTGCAGGTTCTGGAGCGTTACCACGAGGAATTTGGCTGTGCCTATCTGCTGATTACCCACGACCGGCAGACAGCATATCGCATATCCAGTCGGATTCTCGAATTAAACCAAGGGGTATTCGTGCGGGAAGCTGTCCGCACTGAATCCAAATAAATAATATCCAAAGAAAGGAACATAGTCATGAAAAAGAAATTGCTTTCTCTGATTTCAGCGGTGCTCTGCCTCTGCATGGTATTGAGTGCCTGCGGCGGGCCAGCCAACAACGATCCGTCATCCTCCATATCCGAAAGCCAAGGTGGGGACAACACCCAAGACAAAACGCTTACCATCGCAACTATGACCGAGACAACTACTCTGTCTCCGCTTTATATGGGTGTTTATAATTACTCCATGTGCACCATGCTCTATGAAACTCTCCTAAAATACGAGGATGGAGAGGTCAAGGGCAATCTGGCTGAATCCTACTCGTTCAATGAGGATGGAACCGTGATGACGCTGACGCTCCGCCAAGGAATTACTTTCCATGACGGAACCCCCTTCAATGCCGAGGCGGTGAAAAAGAATCTGGATTTCATGCACAGCAACCCGCAGTATATGGCTTGCCCCGGTATTTACGATATAGAGAGTGTGGAAGCCACGGACGAGTACACTGTCACTATTACCTACCCGCACCCCTACTACGGTTATGCCTATGACTTCTGCTGGCCAGATGTAGGCGGAATGCAGTCGCCCAATCAAATTGTGGAGGGCGATTTCCAGACGGTTCAGGGTTATGCTGGCACCGGCCCCTACATCTATGAGGAATATGTGTCTGGTGAATACACCCGCTTTGTCCGCAACGAGAATTACTGGGGCGAGGAACCCTATTTCGATGAAATCATTGCCCGGTATATCCCTGACTCCACTTCCCGGCTACAGGCGCTCCAGACCGGTGAAATTGATCTGGTTTATGGTAGCTCCATGATTTCCTATCAGGACTACCAGCAGGCCACAGCTCTGGATGGAGTTGCAGGAGCCATTGCGGAAAAGGATACTCGTGCCCGTGATATTACCCTCAACGCTTCCAGCGGTCCTCTGGTGGATGCCCGAGTTCGTCAGGCGGTGTCTCACGCCATCAATAAAGAGGAGTTCTCTGATGGCCTAACCTACGGCTATGAGCGGATTGCGGAGATGCCTTTCCCGGAAGGAACCCCCTACACCGACGTTGAGCTTACGGCATCTTACCCCTACGATCCCGAAAAAGCAGCGGCCCTCTTGGATGAGGCTGGCTGGGTAATGAATGAAGAAACTGGCATTCGGGAGAAAGACGGTGAGACACTTAACCTGACCTTTATCTATGACACGGCGCAGGATTCTCTGGTTTCCTCCTATGCCACTCTGCTCAAGAGCCAGTTAGAGAAGGTCGGCATCGGGCTGGAACTCAAGGGCAGTGAGAAGATGGAGTGGTATACCGAGATGATGGCCGGCAACTTTGACATTACCTATTGGATTGGTGAGTATGAATTTTCCTCACCTCACTGCTTCTTCGGTGCTATGCCCTCCATGACCCCGCATACCTTCTCTCTGAGCCAGGTTGACGGCTCCCAGGAGTTTTTTGACGCTATCACTGCTGTTAAGCAGACGGATGATCCTGCTGAGGTTCAGGAACTCTACAATTACCTCATCAACTATGACTTGTGTAATGTGATTGATATTCCGTTGACCTACTACAAAGACCTGATTCTCTACAACACCGACAAGATTGCCGGTTACGAATTTAGTGGTGTGCCTGCCTTCTTTGATGTGAGTGGATTACAGCCAGTTGCTTAAAACAAATTAGCTTTTGATGAAAGCAAGGCCCAATGCAGATGGAAAGTCTACATTGGGCCTTTGCTATTTAGCAGAATTTGTTGCTGAAATGGCAAACAACAAAGTTGGCCAAAATCTCCGTTTCAAATTGTAGTATTAGTAGAGGGGGAAAATGAGGGAAGGGTTACGGTAGCAAGCACAGCCAGCGAGTACCCACTGGCGGATTTTCGGTTTAGGGGGACCCCTGCCCCTAAACACGAAAATTGCTTGCTGGGATAGTCCCAGACCCTTATAAGAAACGGAGGCGAAG
>DWVZ01000133.1 GCA_019119975.1 Candidatus Blautia merdavium
CTTTTGAAGCTCCGGGATACACGGTGGGGAAATGGATCAGCGCAGGATCCTTTGGGATCTTCGGAGTCCTTTTGCTGTGGGGAGCAGCAGGAAAATACAGAACAGCAGGAAAAAACATCAGAAAAGAAGAAAGGGTCAGGTGAAAAGGATGAAAAAGAGAGAAAAGATCAGTGTCATTGTTCCCTGTTACAATGAGGAGGCATCGCTTCCCCGGTTTTACCGGGAGACAAAAGCTGTGCTGCAGACCATTGACAGCGCAGATTATGAGATGGTTTTCGTAGACGACGGCAGTACGGACCAGACGCTGAGGATATTAAGGCAGCTGGCAGAGGAGGACAGCCGCTGCAGGTACGTGTCCTTTTCCAGGAATTTCGGAAAGGAAGCAGGGATGTATGCGGGACTTTCGGAGGCGTCCGGGGATTACTGTGTGATCATGGACGCAGATCTGCAGCATCCGCCGTCATTGCTGGTTCCCATGTACCAGGCAGTGCATGAGGAAGGCTATGACTGCTGCGGGGGAAAACGCTGCGGCAGAGACGGAGACGGGGCTGTGCGCAGTCTCTGCTCCAGGCTCTTCTACAAAATAGGAAAGAAGCTGACGCATATGGATATGTCCGACGGATATGGGGATTTCCGCATGATGAACCGCGCCATGACCGATGCAGTGCTGAAGATGAAGGAGTACAACCGTTACATGAAAGGCATTTATTCTTTTGTAGGATTTCAGACCAAATGGATTGAATTTGAAAATGTAGAACGGGCACAGGGAGAGAGCAAATGGAGCTTTCGCAGTCTGCTGTCGTATGCCGGGGAGGGGATCTTTGCTTTTTCTGCCGTGCCTCTGAAGGCGGCGGGGATCGTGGGAGGTCTGCTGCTGGCTGCGGCGCTGGTTCTTCTTCTCCTGAAACTGGCGGCGGGGATCTTCCGGCTGCCTCTGGCAGATTTTTCGGGAATTGGCATCCTTTTGATCTTTCTTTTCCTGCTCAGTGGTCTGCAGATGCTCTTTTTGTATATCATCGGCATTTACCTTTCCAAGGACTGCCTGGAAAATAAGAAACGTCCGATTTATATTGTCCGGGAGAAGAAATAATAACAGTATAAAAAAGTCAAAAACGGTGTAAAAGTGAAATGTTAAATTTTGCATCAGGCTATTGCCTTTTTATTCTGGTTTGATATAATCGTTCTAACCTGACGCACTTCTGAAGACAGGCGCGGGCAATATGATATGATCTGCAGTTGCAGAAGGGAGGAATGATTTGCCGCGGCAAACGGCATAAATCACATGAACCGTTCAATTAACTTTTTAAAGAGACAGCCTGCAGGACGTCTGATCACCCTTGGGTTTGCTGCTGTGATCCTGTTGGGAACTTTCCTGCTGCTGCTTCCTGTTTCGGTAAGACCGGATACCAGTGTGAGCTTTATTGACGCTCTCTTTACTTCTACCAGCGCGGTCTGCGTTACAGGGCTGATTGCAGTTGATACTTATGATACCTTTACCCCTTTCGGACAGGGTGTGGTGGCATTTCTGATCCAGGTGGGAGGTCTGGGCGTGACCTCCGTAGGCGTAGGGCTGATCCTTGCCGTGGGAAAACGCGTGGGTATGAAGGGGCGTATCCTGGCGCAGGAAGGGCTGAATGTCACCGGCGTAAAAGGGATTGTCCGGCTGGTGAAATCCGTACTGCTGCTGACCCTTTGCTTTGAGGCGGCAGGCGCGGTGCTGAGTTTTGCGGTGTTTATACAGGATTACCCGCTGCCCAGGGCGGTGGGGACCAGTATCTTTCACTCGATCGCTGCTTTTAATAACTCTGGTTTTGATGTTCTGGGAGGACTGCAGAATCTGATTCCCTATGAGTCAAATATCCTGCTGAACCTGACCACCTGTGTGCTGATCTTCTTTGGCGGCATTGGCTTTCTGGTCATACTGGATATCCTAAGGAACAGATCCTTTAAAAAGCTTTCCCTGCACTCCAAAGTGGTGCTCACCACATCCCTGGTGCTTCTTGCGGCAGGAACCCTGCTTTTAAAGGCTGCGGAAGATATGACCTGGCTCAGCGCGTTTTTTCACAGTGTGTCTGCCAGGACAGCAGGATTTTCCACCTGCTCCATGGGAGAGCTTACCAATGCGGGCATGTTTACCCTGATCCTGCTGATGTTTATCGGCGCTTCTCCGGGATCCACCGGCGGCGGTATTAAGACCAGCACCTTTTTTGTACTGATCCAGTCGGTCAGGAGCCTTGTGACAAAGAAGAATTTCGAGGCTTTCCGCAGATCCATACCGGTTGACAGGATCACCAGGGCGTACGTCATTGCGCTGCTGTCGGTTCTGGTGGTGTGCATCAGCACGCTGCTGCTCTGTATCTTGGAGCCGGACCTGGACTTTGTACAGATTTTGTTTGAAGCCGTGTCTGCATTCGGCACAGTGGGGCTTTCTGCCGGAGTCACCCCAAACCTGTGCGCGGCAAGTAAATTTGTGATCGTTCTGACCATGTTTGTGGGAAGGCTTGGGGCATTTACCCTGTTTTCCATGTGGGTAGACCGTCCCGCGCCTACGGCGCATTATGTGGAAGAATCCATCAGCATAGGATAAAGGAGATAATAGTATGAAGACTTGGAAACCCTCTGCTTTCGGAGTCATCGGGCTGGGGCGGTTCGGAACTGCCCTTGCCATCAGCCTTGCCGAGGCAGGAAAAGAAGTAATTGTAGTGGACTGTAATGAAGATAAAGTAAGGGAACTGCGCCACTATACAGAATATGCTTTTGTCACAGACAATCTTTCAAAAGAAACGCTGCAGGAAGTCGGTATCCAGAACTGTGATACGGTCATTGTCTGCATCGGAGAGAAGATAGATGCCTGTATCCTTACTACTTTAAATGTAGTAAGCCTGGGCGTGCCTCATGTGATCGCCAAAGCCATCAGCAGCGACCAGGGAACTGTCCTGGAAAAGATCGGGGCAGAGGTTGTCTATCCGGAGCGGGATATGGCGCTCCGTCTGGGCAAGCGCCTGGTTGCGGGGAATCATTTCCTGGATTTTATTGCTTTAAATAATGAAGTGGAAATCCGGCAGATCCAGGCAACCAGCCGGATCACGGACTATACCGTGGAACAGCTGGATATCCGCAGAAAGTACGGACTGAACATCATCGCCATCGAAAGCGGCGGGACCACGGAGATCGAGATATATCCCCAGTATCAGATCCGGAAAGAAGATATTTTGGTAGTGATCGGCAAGACCAAGAATATCGCGAAATTTGAAAAAGCCATTGCAGATTAAAAGAAAGACAAAGGAGAAACCCTCCGGCGGGAGCAGGGAAGCAGCAGGTGTGCGTCCCAGTTCCCGCCGGAGGGCTTCTTATTTCTATCTAGGATAAGATTTCCTAAATTTTCCGAAATTTCCAATTAAGTAAAAAAAGTGTTGACAGGCTTGACAAAGCGTGATATAGTGAGAAATGCACTATTATGGCAAGTTATGCCTGGAAGTCTACCCCTCTCTGTCACAGCGGCAGGGAAGCAGGGGGTCCCCCTAATGAGGTAAGAAGGACTTCCGCATAAATAAATTAAAACATACAAGGGGTGAAACGTCAATGGAGAAAAACAGAATCCGTTCCGTAACTAATGGTAAGAGCATGAGAATGTCATACCAGCGCCAGAAAGAGGTACTGCAGATGCCGAACCTGATCGAGGTGCAGAAAGACTCTTATCAGTGGTTTCTGGACGAAGGCTTAAATGAAGTATTTGAAGATATATCTCCAATCGCAGATTATAGCGGTAAGCTGAGTTTGGAATTTGTTGGCTTTACTTTGTGTGAAGAGGAAAGGAAATATTCCATCGAAGAATGCAAGGAAAGAGACGCGACATACGCTGCACCTTTGAAGGTAAAGGTAAGATTACACAACAAAGAAAACGGCGAGATCACCACACATGAAATTTTTATGGGTGATTTGCCACTGATGACAGCAACAGGTACGTTCGTGATCAACGGGGCTGAACGTGTTATTGTCAGCCAGTTAGTACGTTCACCAGGTATCTATTATGCGATCGCACATGATAAACTGGGTAAAACCCTTTATTCCTGTACCGTTATCCCTAACCGCGGGGCATGGCTGGAATATGAAACCGACTCCAATGACGTATTCTATGTACGTGTAGACAGAACAAGAAAAGTCCCTATTACAGTATTGATTCGTGCGCTGGGAATCGGCACGAATGCGGAAATCATAGATTTATTCGGTGAAGAACCAAAGATTCTGGCAAGCTTTACCAAAGATACTTCCGAGAGTTATCAGGAAGGTCTCCTGGAATTATACAAAAAGATCCGCCCGGGTGAACCGCTGGCAGTGGAAAGCGCAGAGAGCCTGATCACAAGCATGTTCTTTGATCCCCGCCGCTATGACCTGGCAAAAGTAGGACGCTACAAATTTAATAAGAAATTACTCCTTCGTAACCGTATTGCAGGGCACAAGCTTGCTGAAGAAGTGGTGGATATGACCACAGGGGAGATCATTGCAGAGGCTGGTACCGTTGTCAGCAAAGAGCTGGCTGACCAGATCCAGAACGCGGCAGTTCCCTATGTATGGATCCAGGGCGAGGAGCGCAACATCAAGGTGCTCTCCAGCATGGCAGTTGATATCAGAAACTATGTGGATTTCAGCGAGGAAGAGCTGAAGGATCTGGGTGTGACAGAGCTGGTATATTATCCGGTCCTGGCTAAGATCCTGGAGGAGAACGAAGCAGAGGAAGACATCAAAGACGCCATCCGTCAGGAGATCCATGAGCTGATCCCGAAGCATATTACAAAAGAAGACATCCTGGCTTCCATCAACTACAATATGCATCTGGAATACGGCTTAGGAACAGACGACGATATCGACCACTTAGGAAACAGACGTATCCGGGCTGTCGGTGAACTTTTACAGAACCAGTACAGGATCGGTCTTTCCAGACTGGAAAGAGTTGTCCGTGAAAGGATGACCACACAGGATCTGGAAGGGATCTCACCGCAGTCTCTTATTAATATTAAGCCTGTCACAGCTGCTGTAAAGGAATTCTTCGGATCCTCCCAGCTGTCACAGTTCATGGACCAGAACAACCCGTTAGGTGAGCTGACACATAAGAGACGTCTCTCTGCCTTAGGTCCAGGCGGTCTGTCCCGTGACCGTGCCGGATTCGAGGTCCGCGACGTTCATTATTCCCATTACGGAAGAATGTGTCCGATCGAAACACCTGAAGGTCCCAACATCGGTCTGATCAACTCCCTTGCATCCTACGCAAGGATCAATGAATACGGATTTGTAGAGGCTCCGTACAGAAAGATCGATAAATCCGATCCGAAAAACCCAAGGGTAACGGACGAAGTTGTCTATATGACAGCAGACGAAGAGGATAATTACCATGTAGCGCAGGCGAATGAGCCTCTGGATGCAGACGGACATTTTGTTCATAAGAATGTATCCGGCCGTTACAGAGAAGAGACACAGGAGTACGAACGCCACATGTTTGATTACATGGACGTATCTCCGAAGATGGTATTCTCTGTAGCTACAGCCCTGATCCCCTTCCTGCAGAACGACGATGCCAACCGTGCGCTGATGGGATCCAACATGCAGCGTCAGGCAGTTCCGCTTCTGACCACAGAAGCTCCTGTAGTAGGTACAGGTATGGAAGCAAAGGCAGCCGTAGACTCCGGTGTCTGCGTAGTGGCAAGAAAAGCTGGTACTGTAGAATGCGCAGCTTCCAAAGAAATCGTGATCAAGAATGATGACGGTACAAAGGATACCTATCATCTTACCAAATTTATGAGAAGTAACCAGAGCAACTGCTACAACCAGAGACCGATCGTGTCAAAAGGTGAGCACGTGGAAGCAGGCGCTGTGATCGCAGACGGTCCTTCCACCTCTAACGGAGAGCTGGCACTGGGCAAGAACCCGTTGATCGGATTCATGACCTGGGAAGGCTACAACTACGAGGATGCGGTTCTCTTAAGTGAGAGACTGGTTATGGATGATGTGTATACATCCGTTCATATCGAAGAATATGAGGCAGAATCCAGAGATACCAAACTGGGACCGGAAGAAATTACAAGAGACGTTCCCGGTGTGGGCGACGACGCGCTGAAAGATCTGGATGAGAGAGGAATCATCCGCATCGGTGCGGAAGTCCGCGCGGGAGATATCCTGGTAGGCAAAGTAACTCCGAAGGGAGAGACAGAGCTTACCGCGGAAGAAAGACTGCTCCGTGCCATCTTCGGTGAGAAGGCAAGAGAAGTCCGCGACACCTCCCTGAAGGTTCCTCACGGAGAATACGGTATTGTCGTAGATGCCAAAGTGTTTACAAGAGAGAATGGCGATGAGCTGTCTCCGGGTGTAAACCAGGCAGTAAGGATCTACATTGCCCAGAAGAGAAAGATCTCCGTAGGCGACAAGATGGCGGGCCGTCACGGAAACAAGGGTGTTGTTTCCCGTGTCCTTCCGGTAGAAGATATGCCGTTCCTGCCAAACGGACGTCCGCTGGATATCGTACTGAATCCGCTGGGCGTGCCTTCCCGTATGAACATCGGACAGGTGCTGGAGATCCACTTAAGCCTTGCGGCAAAAGCACTTGGATTTAACATTGCCACACCGGTATTCGACGGCGCCAATGAAAATGATATCCAGGATACACTGGAACTGGCAAATGATTATGTCAACACAGAGGACTTTGAAGAGTTCCGTGCCAAATATCAGGATACCTTAAGACCTGAGGTTATGCAGTTCCTGGATGAGAATAAAGCACACAGAGAACTGTGGAAAGGGGTTCCGCTTTCCAGAGACGGTAAGGTAAGGCTGCGCGACGGACGTACCGGCGAGTATTTCGACAGCCCGGTAACCATCGGTCACATGCATTACCTGAAGCTGCACCACCTGGTAGACGATAAGATCCATGCACGTTCCACAGGTCCATACTCCCTGGTAACACAGCAGCCTCTGGGCGGTAAAGCGCAGTTCGGCGGACAGCGTTTCGGAGAGATGGAGGTTTGGGCGCTGGAAGCATACGGCGCATCTTACACCCTGCAGGAAATCCTGACAGTCAAATCCGATGATGTGATCGGCCGTGTGAAGACATACGAAGCCATCATTAAGGGCGACAACATTCCGGAACCTGGTATTCCTGAATCCTTCAAGGTACTTCTGAAAGAGCTTCAGTCTCTGGGACTTGATGTGAGAGTCTTAAGAGAAGACATGACAGAAGTGGAGATCATGGAGAACGTTGATTACGGCGAAACAGATATGCGCCATATCATTGAAGGAGATTCCAGAGGAAGGGACGACGAAGATTACGCACGCCATGGATTCTCTCAGCAGGAATTTGAGGGAGAAGAGCTGGTGGACATCGAAGAGGAGCAGGAAGAGGACGACATGTTCTTAGATTTAGATGAAGACGCTTTTGATGAACAGTAACAGGAAAGGAGTCCGCAATGCCAGAAACAGCAAATAAAGAGGTATATCAGCCGATGACCTTTGATGCCATTAAGATCGGACTGGCATCTCCGGAGAAAATCCGGGAATGGTCTCACGGTGAAGTTAAGAAACCAGAAACCATTAACTATAGAACATTAAAACCAGAAAAGGACGGTCTTTTCTGTGAAAGGATCTTCGGACCCAGCAAAGACTGGGAATGCCACTGCGGCAAATATAAGAAGATCCGTTACAAAGGCGTGATCTGTGACCGATGCGGCGTAGAAGTAACAAAAGCGTCAGTCAGAAGAGAGCGTATGGGACATATTGAACTGGCAGCGCCGGTTTCCCATATCTGGTATTTTAAAGGAATTCCTTCCAGAATGGGTCTGATCCTTGACCTGTCTCCGAGAACTCTGGAAAAAGTCCTGTACTTTGCCAACTACATTGTACTGGATGCAGGCACCACAGACCTGCAGTATAAGCAGGTGCTGACAGAGAAAGAATTCCAGGATGCCAGAGAAAAGTACGGCGACGGCGCGTTCCAGGTAGGTATGGGCGCAGAGGCGATCAAAGAGCTTCTGGAAGCCATTGACCTGGAAAGAGAATCCAAAGAGCTGAAAGCAGGCTTAAAGGATTCCACCGGACAGAAGCGCGCGCGTATCGTAAAACGTCTGGAAGTTGTCGAGGCTTTCCGTGAGTCCGGCAACCGTCCGGAATGGATGATCATGACAGTCGTTCCGGTGATCCCGCCGGATCTGCGTCCCATGGTCCAGCTGGACGGAGGCAGATTTGCAACTTCTGACCTGAACGATTTATATAGAAGAATCATCAACCGAAACAACCGTTTAAAGAGACTGCTGGAACTGGGCGCTCCCGACATCATTGTCCGCAATGAAAAGAGAATGCTGCAGGAAGCAGTGGACGCTCTCATCGACAACGGAAGAAGAGGACGTCCGGTCACAGGTCCCGGAAACAGGGCTCTCAAGTCCCTGTCCGATATGCTGAAAGGTAAATCCGGACGTTTCCGTCAGAACCTGTTAGGAAAACGTGTAGACTACTCCGGACGTTCCGTTATCGTAGTAGGTCCGGAACTGAAAATTTACCAGTGCGGTCTGCCGAAAGAAATGGCGATCGAGCTGTTTAAACCGTTTGTTATGAAGGAGCTGGTATCTAACGGTACCGCTCATAACATCAAGAACGCCAAGAAGATGGTAGAAAAGCTGGAGCCGGCGGTATGGGATGTGCTGGAAGATGTTATTAAAGAACATCCGGTTATGTTGAACCGTGCACCTACTCTGCACAGATTAGGTATCCAGGCATTTGAGCCGATCCTGGTAGAGGGTAAGGCGATCAAGCTGCATCCTCTGGTATGTACCGCGTTCAACGCGGACTTCGACGGCGACCAGATGGCGGTACACCTTCCGCTGTCCGTGGAAGCTCAGGCAGAGTGCCGTTTCCTGCTTCTGTCACCGAACAACCTGCTGAAACCTTCCGATGGAGGTCCTGTTGCCGTTCCTTCACAGGATATGGTCCTGGGTGTTTACTATCTGACCCAGGAAAGACCGGGAAGCAAGGGCGAAGGAAAAGCGTTCAAGAGCGTAAACGAAGCCATCCTGGCATATGAAAACCAGGCGATCACTTTACAGACCAGGATTACAGTCCGCATGGAAAAGACTATGCCGGACGGAACTGTAATGCATGGAAATATCCAGTCTACACTGGGTCGTCTGCTCTTCAATGAGATTCTGCCTCAGGATCTGGGATTTGTAGACAGAAGCGTTCCCGGAAATGAACTGCTTCCGGAAGTTGACTTCCTGGTAGGAAAGAAGCAGTTAAAGAAGATCCTGGAAAAAGTCATCAACACCCATGGAGCCACCAAGACAGCTGAGGTTCTCGACCACATCAAGGCTATGGGTTATAAATATTCCACAAGAGCGGCAATGACCGTATCCATCTCCGATATGACCGTGCCGCCTCAGAAACCGGAAATGATCAAACAGGCACAGGATACGGTGGACCTGATCACCAAGAACTTCAAGCGCGGTCTCATCACAGAAGAAGAGCGCTACAAAGAAGTTGTAGACACCTGGAAGAAGACCGACGATGCTCTGACCAAAGCTCTGCTGGATGGTCTGGACGCATATAACAACATCTTCATGATGGCGGACTCCGGTGCCCGTGGTTCTGATAAGCAGATCAAACAGCTGGCAGGTATGCGAGGCCTGATGGCAGATACTACCGGTCACACCATCGAGCTGCCCATCAAGTCAAACTTCCGTGAGGGTCTGGACGTACTGGAATACTTCATGTCCGCTCATGGAGCCCGTAAAGGTCTGTCCGATACCGCTCTTCGTACCGCTGACTCCGGTTACCTGACCAGACGTCTGGTTGACGTATCTCAGGACCTGATCGTCCGCGATGTGGACTGCTGCGAAGGAAAAGACGAGATCCCGGGTATGTGGGTCAAAGCGTTCGCAGACGGAAAAGAAGAGATCGAAAGTCTTCAGGAGCGTATTACAGGACGTTTCTCCTGCGAGACCATTAAAGATAAAGACGGAAACGTCATTGTAAAGGCAAACCATATGATCACACCGAAGCGTGCCGCACGTGTGGTGACCGAAGGCGTGAAGGAAGACGGAAAGCCATACGATTCTGTAAAGATCCGTACCATCCTTACCTGTAAGTGTAAGATCGGTGTCTGCGCGAAATGTTACGGCGCCAACATGGCAACCGGCGAGCCGGTTCAGGTTGGTGAATCGGTAGGTATCATTGCCGCACAGTCCATCGGTGAGCCTGGTACACAGCTGACCATGCGTACTTTCCATACCGGCGGTGTTGCCGGCGGCGATATCACACAGGGTCTTCCCCGTGTCGAAGAGCTTTTCGAGGCAAGAAAGCCGAAAGGTCTTGCCATTATCACAGAGATCAAAGGTGTTGCTACCTTAAAGGATACCAAGAAGAAACGCGAGATCATTGTGACAGACAATGAAAGCGGAGAATCCAAGACGTATCTGATCCCATACGGATCCAGGATCAAGGTTCAGGACGGCGACTATCTGGAAGCCGGAGATGAACTGACCGAAGGTTCTGTTAACCCTCACGACATTCTGAGGATTAAGGGTGTGCGTGCGGTTCAGGATTACATGATCCGTGAAGTTCAGAGAGTTTACCGTCTCCAGGGTGTAGAAATCAATGATAAGCACATCGAGGTCATTGTCCGCCAGATGCTGAAGAAGATCCGCATCGAAAACAATGGAGACACCGATTTCCTTCCTGGAACACTGGTGGATGTCCTGGATTACGAAGAGGAGAACAGCAAGCTGATCGAAGAAGGAAAAGAGCCTGCAGACGGAAAACAGGTTATGCTGGGTATCACCAAAGCATCCCTGGCTACCAACTCCTTCCTGTCAGCCGCATCCTTCCAGGAGACTACCAAAGTTCTGACAGAGGCAGCCATCAAAGGAAAGATCGACCCGCTGATCGGTCTGAAGGAAAACGTTATCATCGGTAAGCTGATCCCTGCAGGTACCGGTATGAAGAAGTACTCCAACATCAAGCTGGATACAGACTTTGATGAAGAGGAAGTGCCGGAAGAAGAGGAAGAATTTACCGAAGAGTTCCAGGAAGAAGAACTGGACATTCCCGCAGAGGAGGAAGAACTTCCCGAAGAAGCAGAGCTCTCCGAAGATGAAGAGGAAGCAGAACTGATCGAAGAGTAAACAGATAAAAGAATTTAAGATACAAAAATGAAAAAGACCGTCAACAGGAAATACTGTGGCGGTCTTTTCTGCAGATAAGGAGGCGCCCGTGAGAAAAAAGACAAGAAACAGACTTTTTGCAGCAATGTTGGTGATCATCGGTATCCTTGCCGGTATTCTTGCATTCCAGACTTATTGGCAGACAAAAAAGAGCACCGGCACAGAAGAGAGAGTATCTGTACGTGAGCAGGAAGGAAATACCGATGGGCAAACCGAGCCGGCAGATGAGGTTCACGAGGAAGCGGAGACGGGGCAAGAAGCAGAACAGAAAGTGGAACAGGAAACAGAACAGAAAATGGAGCAGGAACCGGTCGGAGAACAAGAAAGCGGGGACACGGCTGCGCGGAATATCCTGAACAGCATGACAACAGAAGAAAAGGCAGCACAAATCTTTTTCGTAACGCCGGAAGCGATTACAGGAGTACAGACTGTCACTGCCGCCGGAGAAGCCACAAAGGCAGCTCTTGAAAAATATCCGGTAGGAGGGCTGGTGTATTTTTCCGCGAATCTGATATCTCCGGAACAAACGAGAACTATGCTGGCAAATACCTGGGCGTATTCCCAAGAGGTAATGAAAGTCCCGGTATATCTGGGTGTGGATGAGGAAGGCGGGACAGTTGCCCGTGTGGCTTCCAACCCGGCGTTTTCTGTGACACAGTATCAGGGAATGCGAGCTATAGGCGATACCGGAGACCCTTCTCAGGCATATCAGGCAGCACAGACCATCAGCAGCTATCTGAAGGATTTGGGCTTTAACATGGATTTTGCTCCGGACGCAGATGTGATCACCAATCCTGAGAATAAGGTCATCGGAAACCGTTCCTTTGGAACAGACCCGCAGCTGGTGGGCGATATGGTGTCCGCGGCAGTAAAAGGATTCCGGGATCAAGAAATGGCATCCTGCATCAAACATTTTCCGGGACACGGAGGAACAAAAGGTGATACCCATGAGGGCTACGCCTATACAGACAGAACGGTAGAGCAGATGGAGAGCGCAGAGCTTCTGCCTTTCCGGTCGGGAATCGAGGCTGGCGTGGAATTTATCATGGCATCCCATATCTCCGCGCCAAATACACCGGCAGGAGATACGCCGGCATCCCTTTCTTCCTATATGCTCACAGATCTTCTGCGGGAGCAGATGGGATATCAGGGGCTGGTCATCACGGACGCCATGAATATGGGTGCTATTTCCCAGCAGTACAGTTCTGCCCAGGCAGCAGTACAGGCATTTCAGGCAGGGGCGGATATGATTCTGATGCCGGAGAACTTTACAGAGGCTTATAACGGTATCCTCCAGGCAGTGCAGAGCGGACAGATTACACAGGAAAGGCTGGATACTTCGGTTCTGCGCATTTTAGAGACAAAACTGGAGAAATTTGAAAAAAATCCTTGACAGAGTTTTTTTTCATGGATATAATGAGGGAGCGTGCATAAAAGGCGCAAGTTTTTTGTGTGCGAAAAAGTATATTCACAGGATGAATAACTGGCAGCCACTTGTTTCTTCTATAATAATATATGTAGAAGAGCGTGCAAATTTTACAGGAGGTGAAAGGAATGCCAACATTTAACCAGTTAGTAAGAAAAGGACGTCAGACTACAGTTAAGAAGTCTACAGCACCTGCGCTTCAGAAAAGCTACAACTCTTTACAGAAAAAGACATCTGATATGTCTTCTCCGCAGAAGAGAGGTGTTTGTACTTCTGTTAAGACTGCTACACCTAAGAAACCTAACTCCGCTCTTAGAAAGATCGCCAGAGTTCGTCTTTCAAACGGAATCGAAGTAACCAGCTACATTCCGGGAGAAGGTCACAACTTACAGGAGCACAGCGTTGTTCTGATCCGCGGCGGAAGGGTAAAAGACTTACCTGGTACCAGATACCACATCGTTCGTGGTACATTAGATACAGCAGGTGTTGCTAACAGACGCCAGGCTCGTTCTAAATACGGTGCTAAGAGACCTAAAAAATAAGCTGCGGTAAAACGGGAATTATATTGAGCACAGCTCAATGACCATGAACTTTAAAAAATCCAGAAATAACAGAAAAACAGAAAATTCTGTTATGATGAATTCATAGAAGTCACAGGGAACTATTAAATTGTACCGGGATTCCATAAGCCCATCAGTGGCTGCGGGTTTATATAGAGAATTTACCGCGTGCGAACATACAGGATAGTTTGTGTGAGTACCTATGATTTAATCGAAATGATTAAGGAGGGAAGTAACGTGCCACGTAAAGGACATACTCAGAAAAGAGACGTTCTGGCTGATCCAATGTACAACAGCAAGGTAGTTACTAAACTTATCAACAGCATCATGCTGGACGGTAAGAAAGGTGTAGCTCAGAAGATTGTTTACGGTGCATTCGCCAGAGTAGAAGAAAAAGCTGGAAAACCAGCAATCGAAGTTTTTGAAGAAGCTATGAACAACATTATGCCGGTATTAGAAGTAAAAGCAAGACGTATCGGTGGTGCTACTTATCAGGTACCTATCGAGGTAAGACCGGACAGACGTCAGGCGCTTGCTCTTCGCTG
>DWVZ01000134.1 GCA_019119975.1 Candidatus Blautia merdavium
CGGAAAAATTGAAGTGACTGTGAATCAGGCATCAAAACTCTTTGAAAATGTTTCTGAAAAAACCATCTGCTGGATGAGCCACAATGATTATATTTCCCAGGCAGCTCCAGGCTTTGAAATCAGCGCTCACACTTCAGACTGTCCTGTAGCAGCAGCAGAAAATGTAGAAAAAGGCTTATACGCCACACAGTTCCACCCGGAAGTGCTGCATACACAGGAAGGAAAGAAAATGCTTTCTAATTTTGTATATAATGTATGTCAGTGTTCCGGGGACTGGAAAATGGACTCATTTGTAGAGGAATCTATCAAAGCAATCCGCGAAAAAGTAGGCAGCGGCAAGGTACTTTGCGCCCTCTCCGGCGGTGTAGATTCTTCTGTGGCAGCAGTTATGCTTTCCAAAGCAGTAGGAAACCAGCTGACCTGCGTATTCGTAGATCACGGTCTGCTTCGCAAAAACGAAGGAGACGAAGTAGAAGCCGTATTCGGACCGGAAGGACCTTATGATCTGAACTTTATCCGTGTAAACGCTCAGGAAAGATTTTATGATAAATTAAAAGGCGTAGAAGAACCGGAGCGCAAGCGTAAGATCATTGGCGAAGAGTTTATCCGTGTTTTTGAAGAAGAAGCGAAAAAGATCGGTGCCGTAGATTTCCTTGTGCAGGGTACCATTTATCCTGACGTGGTAGAAAGCGGTGTCGGTGGAGAATCTACAGTGATCAAGTCTCATCACAACGTGGGAGGTCTCCCGGATTATGTTGATTTTAAAGAGATCATTGAACCGTTAAGAAATCTGTTCAAGGACGAGGTACGCCAGGCAGGACTGGAGCTGGGCATTCCGGAATATCTGGTATTCCGTCAGCCATTCCCGGGTCCGGGGCTGGGCATTAGGATCATTGGTGAAGTTACTGCGGAAAAGGTGAAGATGGTACAGGACGCAGATGCCATCTGGAGAGAAGAAATTGCGAATGCCGGTATTGCCAGAGAAATCGGACAGTATTTTGCAGCGCTGACGAATATGCGGTCTGTGGGGGTTATGGGAGATGAGAGGACCTATGACTATGCGATCGCACTGAGAGCGGTGACCACGACAGACTTTATGACTGCAGAGAGTGCGCAGATTCCGTGGGAGGTTATTGGCAAGACTACCAGCAGGATTGTGAATGAAGTGAAGCACATTAATAGAGTTCTGTATGATTGTACGGGGAAACCGCCGGCTACGATTGAGTTTGAATAGTCGGCGGTGGGCCAGAAAGCCTTTATTTACGGGCTTTTCCGGCACCGGTGCCTCTGGATTGCATTATCATTGCATTTTTACATTTGCCTGTGATAAGAAGCGGTGAACTGATTGTGTGTGTAATCAGCCACGCTTTCCGTAGCAGGTGTGAAGTTAATAACTCCGCCTAACATTTTAGCAACCTCAAAGTTGCTGTTAGGATATAGATGTCCATAGGTCCCTAAAGTCGTCTGGATTTTTTCGTGGCCGAGACGGTCTTTAATGATCAATGGATTCACCCCCATGCTGATTAAGAGTGCAACATGAGAATGACGTAAAGCATGGATTTTAATTCGGTGAACGCCGGCAAGCCCTGCCAGCTTTTCCAGGGCTCTTGGCAGGGTATGCTTGCTGGTGGGAATCCCATTGTAGCTTAGTACAAAGTTACAGTCTTTCAAAACTTTTTTCTGTACTTCTTTCCACTCTTTTAATTCCCTGATAGTATCATCATCAAGCACAACTGTTCGGACACTGGCAGATGTTTTGGGTTCCACAAATTTGTATTCCGTCATTGATTTGTAATACAGCGTTTTGGTTACACTGATTATTCCGCTTTCAAAATCAATGTCATCCCACTGTAATGCAGCAGCCTCTCCGATCCGCAGTCCTGTTGTGAACAGGAGCCAGAAGCAGATGAACAAATAATGTTCATAGTAGTCACCCTTGTATAAAAGGGAAATGACTTTCTGAAATTCATCCAGCGTCCAGAAATCTATCTTCACTTTTTTTGACTTAATATTGCCGACCATACGTGACGGATTTTTTGAAGCAAGACCAAGGATAATTGCACGGTCAAAAGCGAGCGACAACATGCCCTGGATAATCCGTACATAATTTGGACTGTACTCTTTTGCCAGCTTCAGCTGCCATGCCTGTACATGAATCGGCTCTATTTCAGCAACCTTTTTCCTGTAAAAAAATTTAAAGTGCTTTTCAATAGTATTTAATCGGTTTTTATAGGTACTTTCTTTGACCTGCGTTTTATACCATGGAAGATAAATTTCCTCAATGTACTGCTTAAACGAGGGCTGTTTCTTTTCCATAGCCAGTCCTTCTTCTGCCGCCAGCACCAATCGGGAATACTCTGTACGAGCCTCCTTTTTTGTAGAAAAGCCGCTGCGGTATTTCTGGATCTGCTTTCCGGTTACAGAATCATAGCCCAGGTTTGCCCTGAAATAATAGGTTCCGTTTTCCGCTTTTTTAATTGGATCTTTTGCCATAAAGTTTACTCCTTACATTTCTGCAAGAAGTGTGTCATTACTGCTCATCTGGAAGTTTGATACCGAGCAGTTCTTCTACGGCCTCTTTTGGAACTCTGTCCAGCTTTCTTGACTGATAGTAGGTATGTCCTTTTTCCACCATTAACTTTTTAGCCTCACGTATAATGTCAGCAGCAAAAGAAGGACCATATCCAAGTGCAATTAAATCTGATTTCGTTACAGTAACCATAACCCTCCTTTCCATGAACAGAGTACCATTCTCAATACCTGTTCATTATTATACCAGAATTTGAGTAAAAGGTCTTTAGGTTCAGATACCTCTTGCAAAAATAAATTATAGTTATGTTTAAGATACCGTTTTTCTCTATCTCCCTGGAAGCCAGTTCCTGCGCCTTCCCAAGCCGCGTCTTCGGCGTTGCTATGCAATCTTAAAGCCTGCAGGCACGCATCATGCTGCACTATCTGCAGGCACCCGTATCCCTCTTCCGGGAGGGTGTG
>DWVZ01000135.1 GCA_019119975.1 Candidatus Blautia merdavium
CTGACCGAGGACGGAAAGCTGGAGCTTTTCTATACCGGAAATATCAAGCTGGACGGGGACTATGATTATATCCATGACGGGCGGGAGGCGTATGTGATCTATACCTCCAGTGAGGACGGGATCCATTTTACCACAAAGGAATGCCTGATGGGGCTGAAGGATTTCCCGGATACCTACACCTGTCATATCCGGGATCCCAAGGTCTGGAAGGAAAAGAACGGTTACCGCATGATCCTGGGAGGAAGGAAGAAGTCCGGAAGAGGCGCAGCCCTTTTGTACCGGTCCGCGGATAAGAAAAACTGGGAGTTTGACGGTGAGATCCAGGGAGATGCTTCCATGGGCTACATGTGGGAATGCCCGGATCTGTTCACCCTGGGAGACCGGCAGGTGCTCTCCATCTCTCCTCAGGGGATGGAAAGGGAGGAGTACCGGTATGAGAATATTTACCAGTCCGGCTATTTCCTGCTGGACGGGGAGCTGGACGCCAGAGGAAAGGAATTCCATCTGTGGGACAGAGGCTTTGACTTTTATGCGCCCCAGACCTTTGTGGATCAGAAGGGAAGGCGGATCCTCACTGCCTGGGCAGGACTGCCGGATATCCAGGAGGAGTATGAGAATCCCACAGTGAAAAACGGCTGGCAGCATGTCTTTACCACGCCCAGGGAACTGACCTGTACAGGAGAGCGGATCTGCCAGTATCCTGTGGAGGAGATGGAGAACCTGAGAGTGGAAGAGCTCTCTGTGGTCCAGGGAACAGGAGAAGCACAGGTTTCCTTTGACCTGGAATTGTCCGCAAGCCAGAGCGGTTCCTGGGAGATCCAGGTGGAGGAATGCCGGATCCGATATGAGGACGGCGTGATGTCTCTTGCCTTTACCGGAAAGTCCGGCGGAGGAAGGACAGAGAGAAAAGCCCGGATCCCGGAAGGCGTGGATTCGCTTAGAATCCTGGCAGACGCTTCTCTTTTGGAGGTTTATGTAAACCATGGAGCCTATGTATTCACCACCCGGTTTTATCCGGAGGATGACAGAAGGCGGATCCGGTGCCGTGGGACCTGGGAGGAAATACATCTGTATCAGATGAAAAAATAGTTTTACAGAAGATGCGGAAATGGTTTTGCGGAAGAACCTGCGAACCGGACAGAACTGAAAGGATGCTTCCGGGCAGCAGAGAAAATGATAAAAAAGATTTATAGAGAAACATGGCATTTGCTCTGATACAGCGGAGAAATGCCATTTTTCTGTTAGGCGCCAGCCGATAACAGAGGCTCATAGTCTCAGAATCGTCTCAGAGTAAACTGCCCGTAAGATGAGCGGTGCCGATGAAAGAGGGAAAGATTTCTGCCTTGCAGCAGCTGTTTTCCTGTGTACAGGCTGTCAGATTTGGTAATTTTGTATAATATACGCAGAAAAGGAAATAATCTATAATATATATGTATAAAATTTTTAAAAAAATTGTAACATTGTAAGGAAATCCGGAAAGAAAGATGGTATAATATGAACACTTAATGAGCGCAAGCCAAGGGCGCAGTGCGAATTTAGTGAGAATATATGCCTGGACACTTAGCGAATGCAAGCCAAAGGCGCAGCATGAGGTTAGTGACCATGGTATAATATACAGGATTTCAAGATCACAGGATGAGATGGGGACCGCCGCTTTCTGCCAGCGTATGCGGCAGGCGGTTCCTGCATCTTCATTTCCAATAGGAGCAAAGGCAGGATGACAATATGAGCAAGAGGAGACACAGAGGCAATATACGCAGGATCCGGCAGAGAAACCGGAGGGTGGCGCTGACAGTCGCGGTGATGTGCCTGATCTGTATGGCAGCAGTCTTTTACTTTGATAAAAAAGATGAGGAAAAGCTTTCCCGGGAAGTCTACGTAGAAAACCAGAAAGCAGTTGAGAACGGAGAAAACGGGACAGTCCAAGGGGGAAATGGGGACAACAGTTCCAATGCAGACGGCGATGCGGGAGACAGTGAAAATAAAAAGGAAGAGTCAGGGCTTGTGCTGGCAGAAGACAGCGAGAAAAGCAAGTGGTATTTAAAACTGGTGAACGCGGATCATTCTATGACCCAAGAGGATGTGCCAGACGTCACAGAGGTTCCGGTGGACAGCAATGGCTACCAGGTGGATGCCCGCATTGTGGACGCTGTGGTGCAGATGTTCGAGGACGCCCGGGCAGAGGGACTCAATCCCATGATCTGTTCCGCGTTCCGCGCCTGGGATACCCAGGTTTCCCTGTATGAGAATAAGATTTCCAGAGTCATGAATGAGGAAGGGCTTTCCCAGGAGGACGCCGCAGTGGAGGCAGCCACTGTAGTCGCAAAGCCGGGAACCAGCGAGCACCAGATCGGACTTGCCCTGGACATTGTATCCTATGATTATCAGGAACTGGACGATGAACAGATGAATACCCCAGAGCAGAAATGGCTGATGGAGAACTGCTGGAAATACGGCTTTATCCTTCGCTATCCGGTAAACAAAAGCGAGATCACAGGCGTGATCTTTGAACCCTGGCATTACCGCTATGTGGGGGAGAAGGCAGCCAAGGAGATCACAGAACAGGACATCACCCTGGAAGAATATCTGGGAGCAGCGGCTGTGGAAACAACCGTGTTCAGCACAGACGGACAGGAATAAAAAAGAGATAAGAGATTTTGTCAAGACAGGATCTCTTATCTCTTTTTTTACACAGCTTTAAAACTTGCCGGACTTCTTTTTTCTTACTGATTGACATTAAAAATTGTATTTTCTATAATGAAATCAGCAGCCGTTGGTCTGGTTGCAGACCGCGACAAACAGAAGGAAGGGAAGTGTGATTTTATGCTGAAAACATTGGCTGCCCAGGTGAAGGAATTTAAGAAGGACTCCATCCTGACGCCTGTATTTATGATCCTGGAGGTACTCTTTGAGATGCTGATACCGCTTCTCATGGCGTCGATCATTGATAAAGGCGTGGAGACCGGAGACATCGGACACATTTGCAAAGTAGGCGCTGCCATGGCGGTGCTGGCGCTGTGCGGACTCTGGGCAGGTATGATGGGAGGCAAATACGGGGCGAGAGCGTCCACCGGTTTTGCCAGGAATTTAAGGAAGGCGATGTATGACAACATCCAGAATTTCTCGTTTTCCAATATTGACAAGTTCAGCACAGCAGGGCTGATCACTCGTCTTACCACAGATGTGACCAACCTGCAGATGGCATACCAGATGCTTCTGCGTATGTTTACCCGTGCGCCGGCAAGTCTTTTGTGCGCTATGGTGATGGCGTTTACCATCCATGCGGAGCTTGCCAGCATTTATCTGATCGCAGTTCTGGCGCTGGGCGCCTGTCTGGTATTTATCATGAGCCGTGCTACTAAGTATTTCCAGCAGGTATTCAGAAAGTACGATGACTTAAATGCCAGCGTGCAGGAGAATATCACAGGCATCCGGGTAGTAAAGGCATATGTAAGAGAAGAGTATGAGGACAGCAAATTTTTCAAGGCAGCGGAAAATGTCTACAAAATGTTTGTAAAAGCGGAAAATATCATTATCATGAACATGCCGCTGATGATGTTTACCGTGTATGCCTGTATCCTGGGCATCAGCTGGCTGGGAGCCAAGATGATCGTGGTGGATGAGCTTACCACAGGAGAACTGATGAGCCTTCTGACTTATTGTATGAACATTATGATGAGCCTGATGATGCTGTCAATGATCTTTGTTATGGTCACCATGAGCTTTGCCTCTGCCAAACGTATCACAGAAGTCATCAATGAAGAGAGCGACCTGCACAATCCGGAGCATCCGGTCATGGAAGTGCCGGACGGAAGCATCGAATTTAACCATGTAAAATTCGCATATAAAAAAGGCAGCGGAGAACCTGTGTTAAAGGACATCAATCTCAGTATCGCTTCCGGGGAGACCATCGGCATCATCGGCGGTACAGGAAGCGCTAAGTCCAGTATGGTCAATCTCATCAGCCGCCTTTATGATGTGACCGAAGGCAGCGTAAAAGTAGGCGGAAGAGACGTGCGGGAATACGACATGGAAGTGCTGAGAAACCAGGTGGCAGTGGTGCTCCAGAAGAATGTACTTTTCTC
>DWVZ01000013.1 GCA_019119975.1 Candidatus Blautia merdavium
CCGCAGACCTGGACCAGTGATGACACCGATGCCAATGAAAGGACCAAGATCCAGTATGGTACTTCCTATGTATATCCGGTAGTAAGCATGGGCTCCCATGTATCCGCAGTGCCGAACCATCAGCTTTTCCGCACCACGCCCATTGAGACCAGAGCGGCAGTGGCATATTTCGGTACCTTTGGCTATGAGCTGGATTTAAATCTTCTTTCTGAGGAAGAAATGGAAGAAGTAAAGAGACAGATTGCATTTATGAAGCAGTACCGCCAGCTGATCCAGGTAGACGGCGATTTCTACAGACTTCTCAGTCCTTTTGAAGGAAATGAGACAGCATGGCAGGTGGTATCTCAGGATAAGAAAGAGTCCATTGCAGCGTTCTATCAGAGACTGAATAAGGTGAATGCATCCTGGCTGCGCTTCCGTCTTCAGGGGCTGGACAGTGAAAAGCTTTATGAGGTCAGCTGCGACGTGACACCGGCAGTGTGCACAGGAAAGCAGGCAGAAAGAAAAGTCCTGACCTATCAGGCATATGGAGATGAACTGATGTATGCGGGAATCCCGGTTGACAGACAGTATCTGACAGATAAAGGCGGAGATTTTGCAGCGCTGCTGTTCCTTTTAAAAGAAATGGAGTAGCAAAGAGATGATGGAATGCCGGACGCTCCGGCTTCCCCTCGTGACAAAATACAGTGACAGTACAAGGCAGAAAGGGGAGGAATGGCTATGGAACGAGTGACAGGCTATACAAGTTCAGCGAAGTTTAAATGCCTGGAGGATATCCAGGGGGAATCGGTAGAACTGGGGCTGATCTACTGCGGATGGGAATATTGCGATCCGGGACACCGATTCGGTCCCAATAAGAGGCACACCCATGTGCTCCATGTGGTAAAAAGCGGAAAAGGCCGCCTGGAGATCAATAATAAGACCTATGAATTAGGAGCAGGGGATGCTTTTATGATCCAGGCGGATGTAGAAGCCTGGTACGAGGCGGATGAGGAAGACCCCTGGTGTTATATGTGGGTGGGATTCAACGGCGTGAAGGCAAAGGAATGTATGGAAAACGCCGGATTCACTCTGCAGCAGCCGGTGAGGAGCGTGGAATGCATTCCGAAATTGACGAAATGCGTGGACGGGATCCTGGAGGAATATCAGCTGTCTTACGAATGTGATCTGATGCGGAAAGGGTATCTGATGATGTTCTTTGCAGCGCTGATCGCGGACTATAAGAAGAAAATCCCGGGGAATTCCCATTTGTATCCGGGATCTGTATATGTGAAATATGCAGTGGATTACATATCAGAGCATTTCAGTGAAAAGATCAAGATCAATGATCTTGCCAATTATATCGGGGTCAGCAGAAGCTATCTGACCAGCAGCTTTCGGAAATCTATGGGATGCTCTCCCCAGGAGTTTCTTGTAAATCTGCGGATGGAAAAAGCACAGTCCATGCTCCGCAAATCGGACGTGCCCATCAGTGCTGTGGCAGGCGCTGTGGGCTATACAGACCAGCTTGCTTTTTCCAAGATGTTCAAGAAATACTATAAAGTAAGCCCCAAGGATTACCGGAAAATGGAAGACGAGCTTCAGTTCTGCTCAGAAAAGGGCGAATTTGAGAGCAGGATTGGTTTATAGAGAGGCATGAGACAGAAAGGAAAAGAAATGAAGAAAACAACATTGGAATTAGGAATTCCCTCTTATATAGCAGTCGAAACAGAGGAGAAGGCGGGAACCTGGCAGTTTGAAGGAACCAAATGGACAGACGGAGATGTGTGCGTAGAGGTGGAGAGCGGGAAGGTTTTCGTGCAGGCACAGACCTCCAGAGTGAAATCCGTTCGTCTGCGTTTCCCGGTTCCGGTTTGCGGGAAGACACGGATCCTGGGCAGCACCTGGGAGAGAACCTATGGAGATACCCAGTGGATGGGAATGAGCGCCAATGCCTTTATGCCCTGGTTCTTCCTGACTTCCTGCGAGGAAGTTTACAGAGGGTACGGCGTAAAGGTCAGACCCTCCGCTATGTGCTTCTGGCAGGCAGATACCAAAGGGATCACCCTGTTTCTGGACGTAAGATGCGGCGGGACAGGCGTGGAGCTGAAGGGAAGAAAACTTCTGGCAGCGGAGATTGTGTGCATGGAGGCGCAGGAGTGCACCTCCTTCGAGGCAGCAGAGGAATTCTGCCGCTGTATGTGCACGGATCCGATTCTGCCCTCTTTCCCGGTCTATGGAAGCAATAACTGGTATTATGCATACGGAGACAGCAGCCAGGAAGAAATCCTGAAGGATACAGATTACCTTCTGGAGCTGACAAAAGGCGCAGAAAATCCTCCTTATATGGTTATCGACGACTGCTGGCAGGAGCATCACAGACTGAATGACTATAACGGCGGTCCCTGGAGAAAGGGAAACAGCAAGTTCCCGGATATGAAGGCTCTGGCAGAGAAACTGGAGGAAAAAGGCGTGCGTCCCGGTATCTGGGTACGGTTCCTGTTAAATGAGGATACCCAGATCCCTCAGGAGTGGAGGATTTCCCACAATGGCTGTGTGGATCCTTCCCATCCCCAGGCGCTTGCCTATATCAAGGAAGATATGGAGCAGATCTGCCAGTGGGGCTATACCCTGATCAAGCACGATTTCAGCACCTTTGATATTTTTGGACGCTGGGGACTGGAGATGAATCCTTATCCTACCCAGGACGGCTGGAGCTTCTACGATAAAAGCAGGACCAGCGCGGAGATCGTGAAAGGGCTTTATGAAGCCATCTATGAGGTGGCAAAGAAATATAACGCCCTGGTTTTAGGCTGTAATACCATCGGACATCTGGGCGCAGGGCTGATGCATATGCACCGCACCGGGGATGATACCAGCGGCTTTACCTGGGAAAGGACACGGCGCATGGGCGTGAATACCCTTGCCTTCTGCCTTCCCCAGCACAGAACCTTTTATGAAATTGACGCGGACTGTGTGGGAATTACAGGGAAGATCCCCTGGGAGATGAACCGCCAGTGGGCAGATGTCATAGCAGAATCCGGCACTTCCCTGTTTGTCTCAGCCAAACCGGGCGTACTGACAGAGGAGCAGAAGGAAGAACTGCACCAGATCATGCTGAAAGCTTCGCTGCAGAAGAAGCATAAGATCCCGGCAGACTGGGAGTATACCGACTGTCCGGAAATCTGGGAAGATCAGGAGGAACGCATCGAATATAACTGGTATGAAGAGGCAGGAACTGATACGAGAGGAAATACATACCAGTATTACAGACACATTCCGCTGTCCTGACAGATCACCAAAATAGAAGCAAAGAGAAGGGGCATATCCTGAAACTATAATTCAGGACTGCCCCTTTTTCACATATTTTCTGCTGTTCTGCTGCCTATTTCTCCGGTACGATCTCCAGCCAGTAGCCGTCCGGATCCGAGATAAAATAAATTCCCATGGACGGATTTTCAAAGCAGATACAGCCCATTTCCTCATGAAGCTTATGGGCTGCTTCAAAGTCGTCTGTGCGGAATGCCAGATGGAATTCGCAGTCGCCCAGGTTATAGGCACGGTCGAAATCTCTCAGCCAGGTCAGTTCCAGCTGGAAATCAGTGGTCTCATTGCCCAGATACACGATGATGAAGGAGCCATCTTCGGCATTGATCCGGCGCTGTTCGGTTAATCCCAGCGCTTTTTCATAAAAGGCAAGGGATCGGTCCAAATCTCTGACATTATAATTTTCGTGATACATCTGAAATTTCATATAGAAAATCCTCCTAAAAAATAATTTGCAGAATCAATTTTTTCTTCTGTAACGGTCAGTCGTCTGTACAGCTGTGAGAGTCAGTCTGATCTCCGGCTTGCTGGCAGCAGATGCGCTGTCCTTCTCTTGTCAGCCGGACAACGGTGCTCTGGTATGGTTTTCCCTCCGGTGAGTCCAGGAACCTGCCGATCACAGAAAAATCTTTCCAGAAATGCATAGGGAAGGCATAGGATACCCGGGCGGTTTCCAGGATATGCAGCATCCCTTTGCTGTACCATTCCTCCTGTCTCGGATCCAGCGGGAGAAAGGCGGCGAAAAGCTCCTGTCCTTTTAAAGGTTCGGTATATTTCAGAAAGTTGGCAGTCATATTGTTGTTATACTGTTTGCTTTCGCCCTTCCAGACCCACCAGTTCAGGTCTCCTGCGTGGTAAATGGTCTTACCCTGCCAGGTTACGAGAAAGGCAACGCCGCAGTCTGTGGAACGGAGCGTGCGGATCCTCAGACCAGCGTCCGTACCGGTTACCGGTAAGCGCAGGGATTCTCCTGCTCTCAGGAAATGTACAGGGACTGCCGGGAAAAGCTTCTGCACCTGGCGCTTGGTATCGTGGGAGAGGATATAGTGGATCTCCCGGTATCCCTGTATGGAGAAAATTTCCGGGTTAAAGTGATCCTGGTGCTTGTGGGATACAAAGACAAACAAAGGTTTTTGTCCGTCTCCCCGGGGCAGCGTGCCTTCGTAATAATCAAAGAGCCAGTCACAGTGCTGCCACTTCAAGAGAAAACCGCTGTGACCGAGATAAATGACTTCCATATAAGCTCCTTTCCCTTTACGATCAATCTTTCTTTGCTGCATTTTTTCTGGCTTTTTCCCTGCGTCTGCGCCGTCTGCTCCGCTTGATCCGGATGATCAGCATCACCAGGTAAAAGATCAGGGCAGCGCCCAGAAGGAGCAGAGCCGGGTATTTCCAGCTGGGAAGCTCCTGAAAGCGGGCAGCCAGATCCGAAGCAAATCCCTTCAGAGACTGAGAGGCGCCTCTTGATGTATCTGAGGCGGGCACTGGCTCGGGCTCCAGGTCAGAGACAGCAGAAGCCTGCTCGGTCTGACGCTCTGAGAGCTGGGACTGTTCCCAGGCGTCTGCCACTGCCTGGGAGGCGGGGGCGTCCGTACTGAGAAGAAGCGTATCTCCGTAATAATATTCCATGTGCAGCGTGTCTTCCCTGATCTGGGGTTTGCATAAAACGGTTTCTTCCGGAACAGAAGGAAGCAGCAGGGCGGTGTCCTGCACAGCATCCGGCAGAAGTCCCTGCTCTTTCAGCACTTCTCCGAAAGTATCCTGGCTGCTCTCCAGAGAATCATAGGAAGATAGAGGAACCTTCTGGAAATTGTCAAATGCGAAATCCAGAAGCGTCTTTGTGTCCTCGTAGTGGTAAATATTGTCCTTCAGCACCACACAGATCAGACGCATCCCGTTCCGTTCTGCATAGGTGACCAGCGTGTTTCCAGCTTTTTCTGTATAGCCTGGCTTTCCTCCCAGACAGCCGTCATAATGCTGCGCGCCTGAGACCACCATTTTGTGATGGTTGTTCAGCCAGCGCTGTTCTGCGGTAATGTTGGTGGGAGGAATGATATAGTATTCCGTCTTTATGATATTGCGGTAAGTTTCATTCTGAAAGGCAGCTCTGGCAATGATGGCAAGATCCCGGGCGGTGGTATAGTGATTCTCATCGTAAAGCCCGTTGGCATTGACGAAGTGGGTATTTTCACATCCCAGGTCCTTTGCCCTTTGGTTCATCATATCCACAAATCCCTGTACGGTTCCTCCCACGTATTCGGCAACGCCGGAGGATACTTCATTGGCAGAAGCCAGGAGGATGCCGTAGAGACTCTGCTCCATGGTCAGAGTTTCACCGGGTTTGATGCCGATGTGGGTGCTTCCTGCCTCGATGTTGTTGACTTCGTTGGTGAAGGTGATCTGCTGGTCTAAAGGCACCTTTTCAATCGCCAGCATGGCAGTCATGATCTTCGTAGTGCTGGCAGGGGCGCGCTTTTCATCAATGCCCTTGGCATACAGGATCTCACCGGAATCCAGGTCCATGACAATGGCGGTTTCCGCTGCTACTTTGGGTCCCAGGGGCCAGCCTTTGATACTGTTGGACTGAATTTCCCATTCATAGCTTTCCGGCATCTGGGGTTCCTGCGGGGTCTGGGCAGCTGCCGCAGCATCAGTAGCCTGAGGCTGCTGTACCGTGCTCTGGCTGTTGTCCTGGGCAGCGGCAAAAACCCCCGGATTCCCTGTATTTACAGTGAGCGCCGTACCCAGCAGAAAGGCGCCCAGCAGATGAGATAATTTCTTTGCTGTCATGATAGAAAATCCTCGTTTCGTTTTCTGGTGTGTCGGAATTGCTTCCATTCTCCTTATTATAAGCGATTTTTGCGATTATATCAATTCTCAGGAGCAAATTCTCCTTGACAACCAGGGAAAAGAATCAGTATAATGGCTGTATGAATCAGTAAAAACAAAGACGGAGAGAGTATTTTGCCAGCAAAAGTTCCAGAGAGCCGGGGAAGGTGGAAGCCCGGTACGAGTCGCGGTGAAAGAAAATCACTCCTGAGTTGCTGTCTGAACCAAGTAGGATCTGCCGGATTTCCCCCGTTACAAGGAACGCGTATAAAAGCAGAAATGCTTCGTATGTTGTAAGAGGTGGTATAACGACAGTTGATTTTGGCTTTCGTCCTGTTACAGGGCGGAAGCTTTTTCTTTTTTAATAAGAAAGGAGAACACCATGTATCAGAAAGTGAACACAGACCTGAATTTCGTGGCAAGAGAAAAAGAAGTAGAAAAATTCTGGAAAGACAATGATATCTTTAAAAAGAGCATGGACAGCCGGAAGGAAGGAGAGACTTATACCTTCTATGACGGACCGCCCACTGCCAACGGAAAGCCCCACATCGGGCATGTACTGACCCGTGTTATTAAGGATATGATCCCCAGATACCGCACCATGAAAGGAAAAATGGTTCCCAGAAAAGCAGGCTGGGATACCCACGGACTTCCGGTAGAGCTGGAAGTAGAAAAGGCGCTGGGACTGGACGGAAAGGAACAGATCGAAGAATACGGACTGATCCCCTTCATTGACAAATGTAAGGAAAGCGTATGGAAATACAAAGGCATGTGGGAGGATTTCTCTGCCACAGTAGGTTTCTGGGCTGATATGGACAATCCTTATGTTACTTATCACGACGACTATATTGAGTCTGAGTGGTGGGCGTTAAAGGAAATCTGGAACAAAGGTCTTTTATACAAAGGCTTTAAGATCGTACCCTACTGCCCCCGCTGCGGAACGCCTCTGTCTGCTCAGGAAGTAGCACAGGGATACAAAGATGTAAAGGAACGCTCTGCCATCGCCCGCTTCAAGGTTGTGGGAGAGGACGCTTACATCCTGGCATGGACCACCACACCGTGGACTCTGCCCTCCAACGTGGCACTCTGTGTACATCCGGACGAGACCTATGCAAAAGTAAAGGCAGCAGATGGAAATACCTATTATATGGCAGAGGCTCTTCTGGATACCGTGCTGGGCACCCTGGAGAGAGAAGAAGGAACTCCGGCTTATGAGATCCTGGAGACCTATAAAGGAAAAGATCTGGAGCATAAGGAGTACGAGCCTTTATACAATTTCAAAAAACTGGATAAAAAAGCTTTTTATGTAGTATGCGATACTTATGTAACCCTGACAGACGGTACCGGCGTGGTACACATCGCTCCTGCCTTCGGTGAGGACGACAGCAAGGTGGGACGCAAATATGACCTGCCGTTCCTGCAGCTGGTAGACGACAAGGGAGAAATGACCAAGGAAACTCCCTGGGCAGGTATGTTCTGCAAAAAGGCAGACCCGGAAGTGTTAAAAGATCTGGATCAGAGAGGCTTATTATACTCTGCGCCGAAATTTGAGCACAGCTATCCTCACTGCTGGAGATGCGACACTCCGCTGATCTACTACGCGAGAGAATCCTGGTTCATCAAGATGACTGCGGTAAAAGACGACCTGATCCGCAACAACAATACCATCAACTGGATCCCGGAAAGCATCGGCAAGGGACGCTTCGGCGACTGGCTGGAGAACGTACAGGACTGGGGCATTAGCCGCAACCGCTACTGGGGAACCCCGCTGAACGTATGGGAATGTGAGTGCGGTCATATGCACAGCATCGGAAGCCGCCAGGAACTCTATGAAATGAGCGGAAACGAAGAGGCAAAGACCGTGGAGCTTCACAGACCGTATATCGACGAGATCACCATCAAATGCCCGGAATGCGGAAAAGAGATGCACCGTGTGCCGGAAGTGATCGACTGCTGGTTCGACTCCGGAGCAATGCCTTTCGCGCAGCATCATTATCCATTTGAAAACAAAGACTTATTTGAACAGCAGTTCCCGGCAGACTTTATCTCAGAGGCTGTGGACCAGACAAGAGGATGGTTCTATTCTCTGCTGGCTGAGTCCACCCTGCTGTTTAACAAGGCGCCATACAAGAATGTCATCGTCCTGGGACATGTACAGGATGAGAACGGACAGAAGATGAGCAAGTCCAAGGGCAATGCAGTAGACCCCTTTGAAGCCCTGGAAACCTACGGCGCGGACGCTATCCGCTGGTACTTCTATGTAAACAGCGCTCCCTGGCTGCCCAACCGCTTCCATGGAAAAGCCGTGCAGGAAGGACAGAGAAAGTTCATGGGAACTCTGTGGAATACCTATGCGTTCTTCGTACTGTACGCCAACATCGACGAATTCGACGCTACAAAATATACGCTGGAATACGATAAACTTCCGGTTATGGATAAATGGCTGCTCTCCAAGCTTAATACCGTGGTAAAAGCAGTGGATGACAACCTGGCAGATTATAAGATCCCTGAGACAGCAAGAGCGCTCCAGAGCTTTGTAGACGACATGAGCAACTGGTATGTAAGGAGAAGCAGGGAACGTTTCTGGGCAAAAGGCATGGAGCAGGATAAGATCAACGCCTATATGACCCTTTACACAGCACTGGTAACTCTGTGCAAGGCTGCGGCGCCCATGGTTCCGTTCATGACAGAAGAGATCTACCAGAATCTGGTAAGGAGCATTGATAAAGACGCGCCGGAAAGCATCCATCTGTGTGACTTCCCGGAAGCAAACCAAGAATGGATCGACAAAGAGCTGGAAGAGAACATGGACAACCTGCTGAAAGTGGTAGTTATGGGACGTGCCTGCAGAAATACAGCAAACATCAAGAACCGCCAGCCCATTGGAAAAATGTTCGTAAAAGCGCCGTTCGTGCTTTCCGATTTCTATAAAGAGATCATCGAAGACGAACTGAATGTAAAGGAAATGACCTTTACCGATGATGTGAGAGATTTTACCTCTTATACCTTCAAACCCCAGTTAAAGACCGTAGGACCAAAATACGGCAAATTCCTGGGAGGCATCAAGGCTGCCCTTGCAGAACTGGACGGCAACAAAGCCATGGATGAATTAAAGGCAAATGGACAGCTAAAACTTGACATAAACGGACAGGAAATAGTATTATTAGAAAGTGATTTGCTTATTGATACCGCACAGATGGAAGGGTATGTTTCCGAATCAGATAATGACATCACGGTAGTACTGGACACAAACCTGACTCCCGAATTAGTTGAAGAAGGATTTGTCCGTGAGATTATCAGTAAAATCCAGACCATGAGAAAAGAGGCTGGTTTTGAAGTTACCGACAAGATTAAGGTTTCCCTTGCCGATAATCAGGTAATCGAAGGCATCTTCCGCGTACACGAAGCCGGCATCAAGGCAGAGGTACTTGCTGAAGAAGTGGTATACAATACAGTAAGCGGTTACACAAAGGATTGGAAGATCAATTCAGAAGACGTCAGACTGGGCGTTGAGAAAATTTCATAAGAAAAGAAAGAAGCATCCGGGCGGCATCCGCCCGGACTTCGGACGATATACCCGTGTCTGAAACTGAAGGAGGAAAAGGGATGTTAGACAACCATTTTAAGAAAGAGGAATTCAAGAAAAGCGTAAAAGAAAATGTAAAAATGCTTTACAGAAAAACCATCGACGAGGCAACACAGGAGCAGATTTTCCAGGCTGTGTCCCTGGCTGTAAAGGATGTAATTATTGATAACTGGCTGCTGACGCAGAAGCAGTATGAGAAAGACGACCCGAAAATCGTATACTACTTATCTATGGAATTTCTCATGGGCCGCGCGCTGGGCAATAATCTGATCAACCTGTGTGCATACCAGGAAGTAAAGGAAGCTCTGGATGAACTGGGCTTTGACTTAAATGTCATCGAAGACCAGGAGCCGGACCCGGCACTTGGAAATGGAGGTCTGGGAAGACTTGCAGCATGTTTCCTGGATTCCCTGGCAACTCTTGGATACTGCGCTTACGGCTGCGGAATCCGCTACCATTATGGTCTTTTCAAACAGAAGATCGAAGACGGATATCAGGTAGAAGTACCGGACAACTGGTTAAAGAACGGATATCCTTTTGAACTGCGCCGTCCGGAATATGCCAAGGAAGTAAAATTCGGCGGTTATGTAAGAGTACAGTATGACCCTGCAACCGGCAGAAACCACTTCATCCAGGAGGGCTATCAGTCCGTTATGGCAATCCCCTATGATATGCCGATCGTAGGATATAATAACAAGATCGTAAACACCCTGCGTATCTGGGATGCGGAAGCCATCAATGATTTCCGCCTGGATCTCTTTGACAAGGGTGAATACCACAAAGCAGTGGAGCAGGAGAACCTGGCAAAGAACATTGTGGAAGTTTTATACCCCAACGATAACCATTACGCAGGAAAAGAGCTGCGCTTAAAACAGCAGTATTTCTTCATCTCCGCAAGCATCCAGGCAGCCATTGCCAAATTTAAGAAAGCACACAGCGATATCCATGACCTGCCGAAGAAAGTAACCTTCCAGTTAAATGATACCCATCCTACTATGACAGTGGCAGAGTTAATGCGTATCCTGGTGGACGAGGAATGCCTGTCCTGGGAAGAGGCATGGGATATCACCACACATACCTGCGCGTACACCAACCATACCATTATGGCAGAAGCTCTGGAAAAATGGCCTATTGAGCTGTTCTCCAAGCTGCTTCCCCGTGTATACCAGATCATCGAAGAGATCAACAGAAGATTCCTGGAGGAGATCAAAGCGAAATATCCTGGCAACCAGGATAAGATCCGCAAGATGGCGATCATCTATGACGGACAGGTTAAGATGGCGCACCTGGCAATCGCAGGCGGCTATTCTGTCAATGGCGTAGCACAGCTTCATACAGAGATCTTAAAGAAACAGGAACTGAAAGATTTCTATGAGATGTACCCTGAAAAATTCAATAACAAGACCAACGGAATCACACAGAGACGTTTCCTGCTTCACGGAAATCCGCTGCTGGCTTCCTGGATCACAGACCACATCGGCGACGGCTGGATCACCAACCTTCCGGAGCTGGCAAAACTGAAGGTCTATGCAGATGACAAGAAGGCACAGCAGGAATTCATGAACATCAAGTACCAGAATAAAGTACGTCTGGCAAAATACATCCTGGAGCATAATGGAATTGAAGTAAATCCTAACTCCATTTTCGATGTTCAGGTAAAGAGACTCCATGAGTACAAACGTCAGCTGATGAACATTCTGCATGTAATGTATCTGTATAATAAGATCAAAGAGCATCCGGAGATGGATTTCTATCCAAGAACCTTTATCTTCGGCGCTAAGGCAGCAGCTGGCTACCGCCGTGCGAAGCTGACCATCAAGCTGATCAACGCAGTAGCGGATGTGATCAACAACGATGCGTCCATCAACGGCAAGCTGAAAGTAGTCTTCATCGAGAACTACCGTGTATCCAACGCGGAGATGATCTTTGCGGCAGCAGATGTATCTGAGCAGATCTCTACTGCAAGTAAGGAAGCTTCCGGTACAGGCAACATGAAGTTCATGCTCAACGGCGCTCCTACTCTGGGAACCATGGACGGCGCTAATGTGGAGATCGTAGAGGAAGTAGGCGCTGAAAACGCGTTCATCTTCGGTCTGTCCTCCGATGAGGTTATCAACTACGAAAACAACGGCGGATATGATCCTATGCAGTATTTCAACAATGACCCGGATATCAGAAACGTGCTGATGCAGCTGATCAACGGAACCTATTCTCAGGGAGATTTCAACATGTTCCGTGAGATCTATGATTCTCTGCTGAACACCAACTGCAGCGACAGAGCAGACACCTACTTTATCCTGGCAGACTTCAAGGCTTACGCAGAAGCACAGGAGAGAGTGGAGAAAGCATACCGGGACGAAGCAGGCTGGGCAAAGATGGCGCTGTTAAATACCGCATGCTCCGGCAAGTTTACTTCTGACAGAACGATCCAGCAGTATGTAGATGAAATCTGGCATCTGGATAAGGTTGTTATCGGGAAATAAATAAGACAGAAACAGATAAGAAAGAATTTAGAAACAAAAGAGGCACTGGTTTTGTAATCGGTGTCTCTTTTATGTTATACTATAGGAAGTGTTCTACCATAAGAATCGCTTTACAAGAGGAAATGAGTAAAAAGAGAAAGGTGGGCTATTTATGAAAATACTTTGGCAGGACAGAAAAAGACCTATATTCGGACTGCCCCTGTCCTTTACCGTTTACAGTCTGGATGAGGAGCGCCTGTTTATTAAAACAGGGATACTGAGTATAAGGGAAGATGAAGTGCGCCTTTACCGCATTATGGATATTACACTGAAGCAGAGCCTGGGACAGAGGATCTTCGGCGTGGGAACCATCCACTGCTGCAGCGCCGATGCCAGCATGAGGGACTTCGACATCATGAGCGTGAAAAATCCCCGGGAAGTAAAGGAAATGCTCTCTCAGAAAATAGAAGAACAGAGAATGAAGAAACGTGTATACAATCAGGAAGACTTCAGGTCAGGGGACGGATTCGAGGATCTGATGGATGAGTATGACCAGGAATAAAAAACAGAAGAACAAGAGGGAGGAAGCAGAAGACTATGCCAGATTATATTACTACCTATGGGGGAACCCATTTTGTGCCTACAGAACCGGAGGCAGAGAAGATCCATATTTCTGATATTGCCCATGCCCTGTCTCTGATCTGCAGAGGCAACGGTCAGGTAAAGACCTTTTACTCGGTAGGGCAGCACTGCATCAACTGTGCCAGGGAAGCGGAAGCCCGGGGATATTCCGGCAGAGTGATCCTGGCATGTCTTCTTCACGATGCCAGTGAAGCATACCTGTCCGATGTGCCCAGCCCTTTTAAAAAGTACCTGCCTCAGTACAGGGAACTGGAGCAGCAGCTGCTGGATCTGGTATACAGAAAGTATCTGGGCTCAGATCTGACAGAAGAAGAGGCGGCGCAGGTAGAAGAAATTGATAAAGATATGCTTTGGTACGATCTCTGGGTACTGCTGGGAGAAAAGTCAGACAGACCAAGACCTGCTATGAAAACTACGTTCTCCTATGAGGTACAGCCGTTTGAAAAGGTGGAGGAGGCTTACCTGGTTTCTTATGAAAAGTGGAAAATCAGGAAGGACGGATAGTACAGAAGAACAGAAGGAAGAGGAACGGCAGAAAAAGGAACAGCAGGAGGAGAAAACAGAAGGAGATAAATACGATGGAGCCAACATTAAACAGGGAGAATACAGTGATAGCAGCCTGTTCTTCCATGCTGCTTCATGTAGAAGCGGCACAGAAAAAGATGGGAACCGATTTTCCGGTGGCGGTGTTGGACCGGGAATATCATTCTGACCCGGCAAAGATGCGGGAGCTGGTCATGAAAACCCTGGAAAGCCTGCCCGCGGAAAAGGAAAATGTCCTTGTAGCCATGGGATTCTGCGGCGGTTCCTGGGACAGGATCGAAAGCCCGCGGCGGATCGTGATCCCCAAGGCAGACGACTGCATTACCATGCTCCTTCACACAGACGATACCCCGCATCTGAATCTGAAGCAGCAAGGACATATGTACTTCCGTGACAGTGATGAGGGCAAGTATTCCATGAAGGGGATGAAGGAGGAAATCTGCAGAAAATACGGGACGGAATTCGGCACCTCTGTTTTTGGCTCCTGGTTTGCTTCCTATAACCATGCGGATATTATTGATACCGGCGCATACGACTGCTATTCCCTGGAATTTGCCAGGGAAGCCCAGGAAAACGCAGATCTGATCCGCTGTACCCTGGATTATACACAGGGAAGCAACCTTATCCTAGAAAAGCTGGTGTCCGGAAGATGGGACGGGCAGTTTGTGGTGAAAATGCCCGGAGATCCGGTGAAAAAAGAGGACTTTACCCGGGGAATGGAAGAGGAAATGGCATTTGCAGCGCTTTTCTGAGCTTTACAGGAGCCGGATTGCTGCTGCCGTTTATTTCTTAAAATTTAGGAGGGCAGCATAAGGACCAATAAGAGCTTGCGTCCCGCTGCCGGATGTGCTATATTGATAATAGAAAAGGGAAATCCAGAGAAGCGGCTTACCCTGGAATAATTTAAGCTAAATATTTTTCAACATCAGCCGTCAACTATTTGCGGTAGTGGCGGCTATTTTCGTCTATCCTTGAAAATCTGATAACACAGACCGACAAGGGCAACAATGAATATTAAAAGCTGAATCAAGTCAGCGTATGTAACATACATTGGCAACGCCCTCCTTTCCTCATCAGTCTGGAGGGTAGCCCCTCCGATGAATGGAGGGTAAGCCGCCTCTGGCTCTCTGGTTTCCCATAAGAGCAGTATAGCACAGCACTATTTATCAGGCAAATTAAATAAGAATTAAATTATCGCGAGATATGTTATATTATAGACAGAAAAAGGAGCAACCGCCCACAAAGTGGTTAGCCTCCAGGTATAGTAAAGCCTACCTGACCGAAAAGTACAAGGTAGGCTTATTTATTTGTCCTGCGCTTGCATTTTTTTCCTTCCTATGTTATACTATCGACCGTTGAAACCGCCGTATTTTCGGTATTTTCAGCAAAATATACCGAGTGTTCGAGACCTTCCACTCGTAAAACAAAACTAAAGGAGAAAAAAGAATATGAAAACAAACAAAGTAAGATTTATGACCCAGGCAGCCATGATCGCTGCTGTCTATGTGGTGCTGACCTTTGTGTTCGCGCCCATCAGCTTCGGAGAAGTACAGGTGCGTATCGCGGAGATGCTGACCATTCTTCCGATTTTCACGCCTGCGGCAGTACCCGGATTGTTCGTGGGCTGTCTGATCGGGAATATCACAGGAGGAGCGATCCTGCCGGATATCATCTTTGGAAGCATTGCCACTCTGGTAGGCGCGGTGGGAACCTGGCAGCTGCGGAAGTGCCCCAGGATCCTGGCAGTGCTGCCGCCGGTGATCGCCAACATCCTGATCGTGCCGTTTGTCCTGCGCTATGCTTATGGCGTGGTGCTTCCCATTCCCTTCCTGATGCTGACCGTGGGAATCGGGGAAGTCGTATCCTGCATGATCCTGGGAAATCTGCTGGCAGCAGTCCTGGGCAGATATAACGGGAAAATCTTTCACTCTGTAAAAGCATAAAGAAAAACAGAAAACCGTCGGAGAATAGGGTATGCGCTCCTTCAGGCAGACAAGGTAAAGTCTCAGACCTTGCCGCTTAGAAGGGCGCACAGGAAGAAATTCTCCGGCGGTTTTTCTGCATCCGCAAAAAAACAGAAAAAACTTTGATACTCAAAAATTTTGATTGTAATTGGTAACGAAATCGGATATAATGGACTATGAATAATTGTTGGAATCGTTGCAGAATGCAGTAAAGGAGCGTTTGAGTGGATAAATATGATGTTTTCCATGACGTGCTGGTGAATTTGTTTCAGGAAATCATGGATATCGAGAGAAAAGCGCTGATCACTTCTGAATTCAAGGATGTTTCTGTTAATGATATGCATATTATTGAAGCCATAGGGGAGGAAGAACCCCGGAATATGTCTTCTGTGGCAAAGATTCTTTCTGTGACAGTGGGAACCTTGACCATAGCTGTCAACAGTCTGGTGAAAAAGGGTTATGTGCACAGGGAACGAAGCGAAGAGGACAGGCGCGTAGTGCTCATATCTCTGACAGAAAAAGGGCGGAAAGCAAACGCGCATCATATGAAGTTTCATGAAGGAATGATCCAGGCAGTGCTGAAGGATTTAAATGAAGAACAGCAGGCGATCCTAATGAAATCGCTGAAGAACCTGAGAGAGTTTTTTGACTCTTATAAAAAACAGGAAGATTAAAAATACGCAGCTGGCAGCAGGGCAGAAGGCCCCTGCTGCCAGCTGCGGCTTTTTTACGAAGAATTATTTATAAGACGCCAGCAGATATTTTTCTACCACAGGAAACTGCGCCGGACCCAGAGCCAGCAGGGCAGAGTGGAAATCTTTGGAAGAAAAGGCGTCCCTCTGCTTTTCCTGGATTTCACTTCTCAGGTCGCAGAAGTTTAAATATCCCAGATAGTATTTCAGATAATTCGCCGGATTTTCCACGATGTACTGGAAGATCTCACGGCAGGTTTCCTCCTGGGCAATTCCGAAAGACTGAAGCAGTTCAAAAGCTGTCTGAAAGGTCCAGCCCTGGTCATGGATCCCCAGATCCAGGAGGGAATAGAGGCAGAGGGTCATGGAACGGTTCTGCCAGAGGAATTGCATCACATCCGGCGAGATGCCCAGGAAATCTGCCGCATATCCATAGGACAGAGATTCCACATAAGTCGCCCAGCCTTCAATGTAGCCGCTGCAGGAGAGAAGGTCACGGATCGGGGAAGGATGGGTATTTCCAAAGGAAAGAGTCTGATATAAATGCCCGGGAAATCCCTCATGGGCAAGGGTGGTAAATAATTCCGTGCCGGAAACCTGACTGCTCTGATTGATATAAATGGTATTGGGAGATAATGTATCAATAGGAGGCGTGAGATAAAAAGCAGGACTTGAGAATTCCTCCATGGATTCCGGGACATATTTCACCTGGTAATCCCCTGCATCCAGATGAGGGAAATCCTGTGTCATGGCGGTATTTAAATATTCCAGCATTTCTTCCGGCTGGGCTTCACAAGGGGAAGAAGCCTGCGCCGCCTGGGTGAGGATCTGGGGATTCTGCTCCTTAAGGGCAAGCATTTCCTGAGAGTCGGAAGCCAGCTGCCGGTACAGCCGCTGGCTGATCTCCTCAGGAGAGCGGTAATCTCCCACAGTGCTTTGAATCAGATATTCATAGTAGGCTTTGCCGCCGGGAAGGTGAGAAAGACCGTTTTCATTCTTTCCTGTGCCCTTCAGCTGAGAGATTCCCTGCTGAAGCTGCGTATAGGCAGGCAGGACGCATTCTTCCATAAGCTTCTCCTGCATAGCCAGGTAGGAATCCACCTGTTTCTGGGAGAGCTTTTTCTGCTGCGCCAGTTCTGTGACCTGCTCCCGGAACATAGAATTCAGATAATGTTCGTCGCTGCTGCCGGTGAAGGAAAGGCACTGGGCGATAATCCGGTCTGCGCTGATATCGCTCATAAAAAGCCCTTTCGAGGATTTCTCCTGCTCAAATGCCAGGATTTCCTGGAAATATTCCGGCAGGCACGCCAGGAGAGAGAAGTAATCCCTGATGTCTGAGGGGCTGCGGAAGGTATATTCAGCCAGAAGGACCGGAAGCTGCGCCTGGATGCCCAGGTTAGGACCTAAAGGCTCCTGCAGGAGCGGGTCGTTTCCCGGAGAAAGTTCTGTGGAGAGTTCCAGGCGGAGGATATCATAAGTCATTTGATTCTGCTGGGAGAGTTTTTCCACAGAAAAATCCTCCAATTTGTTTTGAAGGGTCTCCAGGGAAGCGCGGCTGTCTTCCATAGTGTCCGGATCCATAGAGCCCAGGCTTATGGAATAGTCTTTGATGCCGTAGCTCTCAGGATAAGCCAGCGTATAGTGGAGATTGAGCGTGTTTGCCCGGATCTCCTCCTGGAACAGGCGGCAGGTAAAGTTTTCAAATCGTTGGTCTTCGCTGAGAAAGACATGGTTTTTCAGGAAAAAGGCAGAGAACAGGACCAGCACGGCAGCGAGAAGGAGAAGATACAGACGGCGAGGTATGCGTTTCAAAAGCTGTTTCAAGAAATTGTCCTTTCTTGGGATAGAGGGCTCTTTACAGTTTATGAAAAAAACGGCGGGGTATGTATGGTTTTCGCCGTGGAAAATACAGAGGCTTTGTGTTAAGATGAAAGTAAATCAGCAGATTTTGGGAGGTGTCCGAGTGAAGAAAAGGATGTGGGCTTTGGGAATCGTTTTCCTTGCTTTTGCAGCAGGCTGCAGTTTGGAAGAGACGGATGAGACACAGGAGGAACAGGTCATGGAGCTGCCGGAAAGTGAGGCGGAGCGGTCTGAGATCGAGGAATATGAGGTGGAGCTTTCAGAGAATCTGTACGATTTTCAGTTTGCGTTGAACGGTAAAGTATGGACTCTGCCCTCCCCTCTGGCGGATTGGCAGAAGGATGGCTGGGAGAGCAGCGACGCTATAGAGGATACAGAGCTGGAGGCAGAGTCCTATACTACAGAAGGCATGACGCTGAAGAAGGAGAAGGATCTTGTCACCGTTTCCATGGTAAATCCGGAAAGTGAGAAGAAAGCTTTGAAGGACTGCTATGTGGGAAAAGCAGAGCTTCAGTGGGTGCAGGACGGGCAGGTCATACAGCTTCCCGGCGGCATTACCATGGGGAAATCTGTGCTCAATGATGTGCTGGAGGCATATGGAACGCCCCAGGATCAGTACGAAGAGAAAGAAGAGGTTTACCTTACTTATGAATACGGTATGTATAAAGAGGCGGATTTCATCTTTGATCTGGAGAATGAAATCCTGCAGCGCGCCGTACTTACCAATTACAGAGAACCGGAAACGGATGCGGAGACCATCAGTCAGGAGGTGCCCAGGGAAACGCAGGCATATGAAGCGCCAACGGGCTTTTCCGAGAATCCGCTGGACTTTGTGGTGTCTTATGGAGGAGACTTCTACCGGATCCCGGCTCCTGTCTCCGGATTTCTGGAACATGGATGGAAGATCGATGAAGAAAGCTCGGACACTTCTGTGAAAGCTGGACGGCACGGTTATGTAACGCTGGAAAAAGACGGACAGGCGCTGTATGCAGTGGTTAAGAACTATGGAGAAAGCAGGATCCCTGTAAAAAACTGCATGGTGACCAATGTGTCCGGGGATTTTGATGTGACGAAGATCCCTATTGCGGTAGGGAACAGCATCACACTGGGAATGAGCGAGGACGATATGAAGATCCGGCTGGGAGGAAGCACCTATGAGACAGAGGAAGAGGAGACCGGAACCGCCTATAGTCTCTACGCAGATGAGACAAAGAAAAATTATATCCGGATCTTTGTGGACCAGGATCTGAAGCTGGTCCGGGAGATCGAAGTGTCCAACAGTCCGGAGCAGCTTCTGGAAGAAATGACAGGAGACACAGATGAAAATCAGGAAAATCCAGAAAATGCAGATTCTTCAGCATTGATGGGAGAATAGTTCAGATAGTTCTGGCGCAATGGGAAAAGGTGTGGTATCCTTATATTGAACAAGTTAGAAACGTAATTTGCTTTTATGTTTAAAGAAAGGACAAGGAGGATAAAAGGAAATGAAAAATTCTAAGGTGTTGAAAGAAGAACTGGCACAGGGCAAATACAGCCAGCTGCTTAAGGAGATCTACATTGATGAATCTATGATCCCATACCAGCAAGAGCGCTATAAAAAAGCCATTGAGAGCTATGAAGAAATTTTTGGTGAGGGGGACGTGGAGCTCTACAGTGCGCCGGGAAGAAGCGAAGTAGGAGGAAACCATACAGACCATCAGCACGGCATGGTACTTGCTACCTCCATCAATCTGGACGCTCTGGCTGTAGTCAGCAGAAATGATTCCAACCTGATGAGAGTCATGTCAGAAGGATACGAGATGGCTGAGGTGGATATGACAGATCTGAAGGAGCGGTTCGAGGAAACCGGCACCACCATCGGTCTCATCCGCGGAGTTGCGGCTGCTCTTCAGGAGAGAGGATATCAGGTAGGCGGCTTTAACGCGTATGTGACCAGTGATGTACTGATCGGAGCAGGACTTTCCTCTTCCGCGGCCTTTGAGATCATCGTAGGAACCATCATGTCCGGTCTGTTTAATGATATGAAGATCAGTCCTGTGGAGATCGCCCAGGCAGGACAGTTTGCAGAGAACGTATATTTCGGAAAGCCCTGCGGTCTGATGGATCAGATGGCATGTTCCGTAGGCGGTATGATCCACATTGATTTCGCAGATCCCGAAAGCCCGGTTGTGGAAAAAGTTTCTTCGGATTTTGAAAAATACCAGTACAGCCTGTGTATCGTAGATACCATGGCATCTCATGCCAATCTGACAGATGATTATGCACAGATCCCGGCGGAGATGAAGAAGGTAGCGTCCTTATTTAAGAAAGATTTCCTGCGGGAAGTGACAGAAGAGGAATTCTTCGGTCAGATCTCAGGACTGCGCAGTGTATTCGGTGACCGTCCGGTGCTGAGAGCCATGCATTTCTTCGAGGAAGAGAAGCGGGTGGAAGGTCAGGTAGCGGCGCTTCAGGAAGGAAGATTCCAGGATTTCCTGGATCTCGTAAAAGCATCCGGAGATTCTTCCTTTAAATACCTGCAGAACATTTACACCAACCGGGATGTACAGAACCAGGCAATGTCAGTTGCCCTGGGAGCAAGTGAGATCGTCCTCGGCAGTCACGGTGTCAGCCGTGTACACGGCGGCGGCTTTGCCGGAACCATCCAGGTATTTGTAGAAAACGGATTTGTAGAGGAGTACAGAAAAGCCATTGAGAAGATCTTTGGAAGAGGCTCCTGCCATGTGCTGAAGGTACGCCAGAAAGGCGGTATCAAAGTAGTATAAAAAGTATTGTAAAACGCTGGAAAAGAAAAGTTTTACAAGGATTGTTAAGTAAAAGATCAAATCAGACAGATATTTATAAGAGAAAGCGGTGCTGTATCAGCTTGATGCAGCACCGCTTTCTCTTATGGAAAAATAATTGGTTTACGGAAAAGAAAAATAAGGTTACATAAATAGGAGACAGGGCAGGAAATGCAGAGTGCCGGAGAAAAAATACGAAAAAAACAGGAAGAAAAAGAAGAATAATTGTCAGAATATTCGCGTTTGTAAAATATACACAATGAATGTCGAAATGTGGACAAGGAAGAAAATATTATCCTCAAACTTATCCACATGGAAAAATCCACAAAAGGCAGGAAAAGTGGAGTTATCCTCAAAGTTATCCACATTGTCCACAAAATTTCCTGTGGATTCCTTTGATTTACATAATGAAAGAAAGAACAAAGGTTTTGTACACTTGTCATAAAATGTGAATTTGGGGAGAAAAATGTGGAAAGATGATTGACAGTTTTATCGTCAAAATCTTGATTGGACAGGGGAGAATTCACCAATACAAAGAAAAAATTAAATAAATTATCAGATAATTATAGGTTTACAATAAGATTAAAAAAAGGTTTACAATAAATCTTTTACCAGCCCCCGCAGCGGGCTGCGCCGGGAGGAGAAAAACAGAAAATTTTCATTTTACATAGATTTAACGGTTTTGCGGTTGGTGATTTTACAAAAGGAATTTATAGTAAGAGCTGTCAAAAGCAAACCGGCTGAAAACCCGGGAGGCAAAAAAGAGAAAGTACGGAATGTAAAGCGCCATTGTAAAGTACAGATTGCATACGGAAAGCAGGTGTTTTACAGCGTATCAGGAAGTAAGGAAACAATCAAACATCTATAAAAAGGAAAATAAGGAGAAAAACAATGAAAAAAAGAATTGCAGCACTGGTAATTATGGGAATTATGACTTTTTCAATGGCAGCATGCGGTAACAGCAGCGATGAGGGAAGCGCAGGTTCTTCCTCTGATACAGCTGCGGATACAGCGGCAGACGATTCTGCGGAAGATACAGAAGCAGACGGACTTTCCGGATCCATCTCCGTTGTCTCAAGAGAGGACGGTTCCGGTACAAGAGGCGCATTCATCGAGCTGTTCGGCATCGAAGAAGAAAATGAAGACGGAGAAAAGATTGATAATACCACACCAGACGCATCTGTATCCAACAGTACAGCAGTAGTAATGACAAACGTGGCAGGAAATCCTAAGGCAATCGGCTACATTTCCTTAGGCTCCCTGGATGATTCAGTAAAAGCCTTAAAGGTAGACGGCGCAGAGGCTTCTGTAGAAAATGTAAAGAATGACACTTACAAAATTTCCCGTCCTTTCAACATTGCAGTGAAGGATGATCTCAGCGATGTGGCTCAGGATTTCGTTGACTATATCATGAGCGCAGAAGGACAGAAGATCGTAGAAGACAGCGGATACATCGCAGTGGACGACGCGGCTGAAGCATATGCAGGCAGCAAGCCTTCCGGAAAGGTAGTCGTTGCAGGTTCCTCTTCTGTAACACCGGTAATGGAAAAATTAAAAGAGGGCTATGAAACAGTCAACAGCGCAGCGGAGATCGAGATCCAGCAGAGCGATTCCACAACCGGCGTAGAGTCTGCTATCAGCGGCGTATGTGACATCGGTATGGCTTCCAGAGAACTGAAGGATTCTGAAACCTCTGAAGGCGTAACAGGACAGGAAATCGCTTTAGACGGTATCGCAGTGATCGTCAATACAGAAAACCCCATGACAGATATCACTTCCGCTCAGGTAAAGGATATCTACACAGGTGCTGTGACCAACTGGGAAGATCTCCAGTAAGCAGCAGTTTTCAAGGAGAATAGGAGCAAAGTATGATGAGAGACGTGAAAGAAACAATCATGAAATATGTGTTTCTGATCTGTGCATGCGCTTCCATTCTGGCAGTTATCTTAATTTGTGTATTCCTATTTGCCAATGGCGTGCCAGCCATTGGCAAAATAGGGATTTTTAAGTTTCTGCTGGGAGAGACCTGGAAGCCGGGAAACGATATTTATGGAATCCTTCCCTTTATTCTGGGAAGTATCTATGTAACTGCAGGCGCGATCGTGATCGGTGTGCCTATCGGAATCCTGACTGCCATCTTTATGGCAAGATTCTGCCCGGAGAAAGTTTACAGATTCGTAAAACCGGCGGTTGACCTGCTGGCAGGAATCCCCTCCGTTGTCTACGGCTTCTTCGGTATGGTGGTCCTGGTGCCCTTTGTCCGGGATTTCTTTGGTATAAAACTGGGAATGGACGGAGACGGGTTCAGTATGTTTACGGCTTCTGTAATGCTGGGGATCATGATCCTTCCCACCATTATCAGTGTGGGAGAATCTGCTATCCGCGCAGTGCCCAACAGTTATTATGAAGGGGCGCTTGCCCTTGGGGCGACCCATGAGAGAAGTGTATTTTTCACAGTGGTCCCTGCGGCAAAGTCAGGTATCATGGCTGGCGTGATCCTGGGCATCGGCAGAGCCATCGGCGAGACCATGGCAGTGATCATGATCGCAGGTAACCAGCCCCGTATGCCGAAAGGCATCTTTGAAGGCGTGCGTACCATGACTTCCAATATTGTGATCGAAATGGGCTACGCCACAGACCTTCACAGAGAAGCCCTGATCGCTACGGCAGTGGTTTTGTTTGTATTCATTCTTTTGATCAACTTATTATTCTCATTAGTAAAGAGGAGGGGAGCAAATGCCTGAGGCAATCCAACCAATTAATGCACAGAATATGCGTCAGCGCATCAAGTCCTATTCCAGCAGCCCGGGTTCTCTGATCCTGGCGTTTCTGGTGGGGCTGGCAGCGCTTATTACGGTCCTGACCCTGGTATTTATCATCGGATATATCCTGGTAAAGGGAATTCCCAGCTTAAGCACAGATCTGTTTCAGCTGGAATATAATTCGGAGAATGTTTCCATGTTCCCGTCCATCATCAATACCATTTTGATGACTGTGCTGTCTCTGGTGATCGCGGGACCGCTGGGGATCTTTGCTGCCATCTATCTGGTAGAATATGCAAAAAAAGGAAATAAACTGGTCTCCATCGTGCGGGTGACTGCAGAGACGCTGACCGGTATTCCTTCCATCGTATACGGTCTGTTCGGCATGCTGTTTTTTGTCACCACTTTGAAGTGGGGATTTTCCATGCTGGCAGGCGCCTTCACCCTGGCGATCATGGTGCTTCCTGTGATCATGCGGACCACAGAGGAAGCCCTTCTGGCTGTACCGGATATGTACCGGGAGGCAAGCTTCGGTCTGGGTGCGGGAAGGCTGAGGACCATCTTTGTGGTCATCCTGCCCTCTGCCGTACCGGGAATCCTGTCCGGCGTCATTTTATCCATCGGACGTATCGTGGGAGAAACCGCGGCGCTGATGTACACAGCAGGAACTGTGGCAGAGCTGCCCAGCGGCGTCATGTCCTCTGTGAGAACGCTTTCTCTTCATATGTACACATTGGCAAGCGAAGGACTGCATATTGATGAGGCATATGCCACCGCGGTAGTCCTGCTGTTCGTGGTACTGCTCATTAACTGGGTATCCGGCAGAATTGCCCGCAAGATAAAGAAAGGATAAGAAATTCCATGAGTAAGTTTTCTATTTCCAATTTGGATTTATATTATGACAACGGCGCGTTTAAGGCGCTGAAAAATATTAATCTGGAGATTGAGCCCAATGAGATCACCGCGTTTATCGGACCTTCCGGATGCGGCAAATCCACACTTTTAAAATCTCTGAACCGTATGAACGATCTGGTGGAAGGCTGTAAGATCACAGGTCAGATAAAGCTGGACGGAGAAGATATCTATGGCAACATGAACATCAACCTTCTGAGAAAACGGGTGGGCATGGTATTCCAGAAACCCAATCCCTTCCCTATGAGCATCTATGACAACATTGCCTATGGTCCCAGGACCCACGGCATCCGCTCAAAGGTAAAGCTGGACGACATCGTGGAGCGTTCTTTAAGAAGCGCGGCAATTTGGGATGAGGTAAAGGACCGGTTAAAGTTAAGCGCTCTGGGCATGTCCGGCGGTCAGCAGCAGCGTCTGTGCATTGCCCGCGCCCTGGCGGTAGAGCCGGAAGTCCTGCTGATGGATGAGCCTACCTCTGCCCTTGACCCCATCTCCACCTCTAAGATCGAGGAGCTGGCAGTGGAGCTTAAAAAGGATTATACCATCATTATGGTAACGCATAATATGCAGCAGGCAGCCCGTATTTCTGATAAGACCGCGTTCTTCCTCTTAGGAGAAGTGGTAGAATACGGGGAGACAGAGCAGATCTTCTCCATGCCGAAGAATAAGAAAACCGAGGATTACATTACAGGGAGGTTTGGCTGATGAGACTGAAATTCGACCAGCAGCTTGAAGAATTGAACCGGGAGCTGATCAAGATGGGAGCTCTGTGTGAGCGGGCTATCCGTCTTGCAGTGGATCAGCTGATGAAGGCAGAAGCACAGAAGGCAAAGGAAGTAAACCAGATCGAGATGGAGATCAACCACAAGGAGCGGGAGATCGAAGCACTCTGCATGAAGCTGATCCTGCAGCAGCAGCCTGTGGCAAGCGATCTGCGCCAGATTTCCTCTGCATTGAAAATGATCTCTGACATGGAAAGGATCGGTGACCAGGCGCAGGACATAGCGGGAATGTCAAAGTTTGTCCAGGTGCAGGAGATCGCCCACACCGTCCATGTGGGGGAGATGGCGGAAGCCACCATTAAAATGGTAACAGAAAGCATAGATTCTTTTGTAAAAAAGAATATAGAAACTGCCCGCAATGTGGTAAAATATGATGATGTAGTAGACAATCTTTTCCTTCAGGTAAAGGAAGAGCTGACAGGAAAAGTGATCGACGATTCTAAAAATGCGGAATACTATTTGGATCTGATCATGATCGCTAAATATTTCGAGAGAATCGGCGACCACGCAGAAAACATTGCCCAGTGGGTGGAGTATTCCATCACAGGGGAACACGACGATTCAGAACAGGAGTAATTATGGTTTATTTGGTAGAAGATGATGACAGTATCCGGGAACTGGTGGTCTATACGCTGAACAGCCAGGGCATGGAGGCAGAGGGATTTTCCCTCCCTTCTGATTTCTGGCAGGCAGTGGAGAAGAAGATTCCGGACCTGGTCCTTCTGGACATTATGCTTCCGGAGGAGGACGGTCTGGAGGTTCTAAGGAAGCTGCGGAAAAGATCCGATACAAAGCAGCTTCCCATTGCCATGCTGACGGCGAAGGGAAGCGAGTACGACACAGTAAAAGGGCTGGACAGCGGAGCAGATGATTATATTCCCAAGCCTTTCCGCATGATGGAGCTGGTTTCCAGGGTCAGGGCGCTCCTGCGCAGGACAGGGAAGCTGGCATCCGATAACGATGAGGAATATACACTGGAAAATTTATATGTATCAAAAAGGAAGCATCAGGTAAAGGTAGACGGGGAGGAGATCACCCTGACGATGAAGGAATTCGAGATGCTGCTTCTTCTTTTATCGAACCCCGGGATCGTGTTTACAAGAGCCCAGCTTTTGGATAAGATCTGGGGGTACCAGTTTGACGGAGAAAGCCGGACCGTGGATGTGCATATCAGGACCCTGAGACAGAAATTAAAGACAGCAGGGCGCTTTATCGAGACAGTCCGCGGCATGGGATATAAAGTAGGGGGAACATCATGACAAAACGTATTCTGAGATCCATCCTCCTGGTAGCAGTCCTGGTGCTGGCAGCCAGCACAGGCGCAACCCTGGGGATTTTATACTACCATTTCGGCGGCCAGCTGGAAGAGGAGCTGAGAAGAGAGGCATCGTATCTGTCCGTGTCCGTGGAGAAAGAGGGCATTGAGGCATTTGACGACCTGCCGGCTGACGCAGAACGTGTGACTTATATTGATACAGACGGTACTGTACTGTTTGACAACCGGGCAGACGAGAATGGTATGGAAAACCATGGTGACAGGGAAGAGGTAAAGGAAGCCCTGGAGCAGGGCTCCGGGAGGGCAGTGAGAAATTCCGATACCTTGTCCCAAAGGACGCTGTACTATGCCCTGCGTCTGTCTGACGGGAAGGTGCTGCGGGTTTCCAGTACACAGTACAACATTCCGGGACTGCTGGGAGGCATGATCCAGCCTCTGCTGATCATCCTGATCCTGATGGCGGCACTGTCGGCATGGATTGCCTACCGGGTGTCCAGGGGGATTGTGGAGCCGATCAACCAGCTGGATCTGGACCATCCGGAGGACAACCAGGTCTATGACGAGATCGCGCCGCTGCTGACTAAGATCAACCGGCAGCAGAAGCAGATCCGCAGAGAGATCGCGGATGCCAAGCGGCAGCAGGAGGAATTTTCCATTATTACGGAAAATATGGAAGAAGGCTTTGTTATCCTGGATGTGCATACGGAAGTGCTGTCCTATAATTCCAGCGCCTTAAAGCTGCTGGGGGCAGAGGAGTCCAGGGAAAGGAGAAGCATCCTGGCGATGAACCGGAGCCAGGAATTCCAGAGGATCGTGGAGCAGGTGCTGTCCGGTAGACATGTGATCACCATGCTGGAGCTTGGGGACAGGAGCTGCCAGATCGCTGCCAACCCTGTGTTTCATGACAATGAGGTCAGCGGAGCCGTGCTCCTGATCCTGGATATGACGGAGCGGATGAAAGGGGAGCAGATGCGCAGAGAATTTACTGCCAATGTTTCTCATGAGCTGAAGACGCCCCTGACTTCCATCTCCGGATTCGCGGAGATCATCAGCGACGGATTCGTAAAGCCGGAGGATACCAGGAAGTTTGCGGGAAGGATCTTCAAAGAGGCGCAGAGACTGATCACGCTGGTGAATGATGTGATCAAGATCTCCCAGCTGGATGAAGGCAAGCTTCCCTATGAAAGAGAAGAGACCGACCTGTATGAGCTGTGCAGGGAAATCCTCAGGCGGATGGAAGAGCGGGCATCCGCGGCAGGGGTGCATCTGTACCTGAAAGGACCCCATAAAAAGATCACCACGGTGCAGACCATTCTGGATGAGGTCCTGAACAACCTCTGTGACAATGGCATCAAGTATAACAAAAAAGGCGGAAACCTTACGGTGACCATTGAGGAAGGAGAGGGAGAGACCAGGATTTCCGTGGAGGATCAGGGCATCGGCATCCCGGCGGAGGACCAGAAGAGAGTCTTTGAACGGTTCTACCGGGTGGATAAAAGCCATTCCAAAGCCATCGGCGGTACAGGACTGGGGCTGTCCATTGTAAAGCACGGCGCCATGTACCTGGGTGCGGAAGTGAAGGTAGAGAGTACCCTCGGAAAAGGCAGTACCTTTACGCTGGTGCTGCCGGAGCAGTAAAGGAAAAACAGATGCATAGAAAAAGAGAGAATGTGTACAGCAGGTTCTGCTGTGCTGCATTCTCTCTTTTTCCTTTGGGGACAGCCGGCGCCGGTTGGGTCAGCTGTTTCCCTGCATCCGCTTGATCACCTTTAAGCGGGTGAATTCCTCCCGCTCTTTTTCTTCCAGGGCATTGGAGATGCTCTTGGTCAGAGCCTCATACTTGGGAATGGTAATATTTTTCAAAGCGTTTGCCCGCTTCTGAGTTTTCTTGATATTCACTGCCAGACGATAGGCAGAATTTTCTACCATGGAGAGCCGGATGGTCAGCTGCTTTACCTTCTCAAAGGCTGCCCGGGCTTCGTCCAGGGAAGCCTTGGTGCCGTAGTAGGAATAGGTAGGCGTATCCAGGGAGGGGTCTGAGCGCACCAGGGGGATCTCTGTACCCATGACGCTGCGGGTCTTGATGGAGATGGAGTTCTCCACCGGGACAGTCCGGGAAATCTCCTGGACATGGCTGATGCCGATCTCCATATTCGCCTTCTGCAGCGCCGCGTAGGCAGTGCGGAAAGTCATATCAATCTGAGACTGGATATCCTTTGCCTGGTCGATCAGCTCCATCAGTTCCCGGATGAGGATATTCCGCTTTTTATCCATCAGGTCAAAACCCTGCCTGGAAAGGGCAAGGGAGTTCTTTGCCAGAATCAGATTTCCTTTGGTGGGAAAGGTATTCGGGTCCATTACATCACCTCTTCTTTATGGAAACTGCGCTGTCCCGCAATTATGGGACAGTGCGGCTGCTGTCTAATGCTGCTCTTCCCGGGGAACGTAGTATTGATCCAGGATCTTAGTATCGATACGGTCCAGCTCTTCTCTGGGCAGCATACCCAGAAGCTCCCAGCCTTTGTTCAGAGTGTCCAGAATACTGCGGTTTTCTTCCGGTCCCTGCCCTACGAACTGCTCTTCAAAGGCAGTGCCGAATTCCAGGTATTTCTTGTCAATGGGAGAGAGCTCGTCCTCACCGATAACAGAGGCAAGGGCTCTGGCGTCCCCCACTTTGGCATAGCAGGAGAAGAGCTGGTTTGCCACATCCTGGTGATCTTCCCTGGTGAAGCCTTCTCCGATGCCGTCCTTCATCAGACGGGAAAGAGAGGGCAGCACATTGATGGGAGGATAGACCGCCTGTCCGTGCAGCTGTCTCTCCAGTACGATCTGCCCTTCGGTAATATATCCGGTCAGGTCCGGGATGGGATGGGTGATGTCATCGTTGGGCATGGTAAGGATGGGGATCTGCGTCACAGACCCGGTGCCGCCCCGGACAATGCCAGCCCGTTCATAGAGGGTAGCCAGCTCGCTGTACAGATAGCCCGGATAGCCCTTTCTGGAAGGAATCTCTCCTTTGGAGGAGGAAACCTCACGCATAGCTTCACAGAAGGAAGTGATATCTGTCAGGATGACCAGGATATGCATCCCCTTTTCAAATGCCAGGTACTCGGCAGCCGTCAGAGCTACCTTCGGTGTGATCAGACGTTCCACCACCGGGTCGTTGGCAAGGTTTAAGTACATGACTACATGGTCGGATACACCGCTTTCCTCAAAGGTGCGGCGGAAGAACTCAGCCACATCGTATTTCACGCCCATAGCGGCGAATACAATGGCGAATTTCTCATCGCTGTCTGCGCCCAGGGAAGCCTGCTTTACGATCTGTGCTGCCAGCTGGTCGTGGGGAAGCCCATTTCCGGAGAAGATGGGGAGCTTCTGTCCGCGGATCAGGGTGGTAAGCCCGTCGATGGCAGAGATTCCGGTCTGGATAAAGTTGCGGGGGTATTCTCTGGTGACAGGATTTAAGGGAAGCCCGTTGATGTTCAGTTTCATTTCCGGGATCACAGGTCCAAGGCCGTCAATGGGTCTGCCGATCCCGTCAAAGGTACGTCCCAGGATATCCGGAGACAGGTCTGCCTCCATGGGGCGTCCGGTCAGCTTTGTCCTGGTATTTAAGAGGGACATGTTCTCCGTTCCCTCAAAAACCTGGATCACGGCTTTGTCCTCATAGATTTCCACGATGCGTCCCAGTTTTTTCTTATTATTTTCTACTTTAAATTCTACGATTTCATCATAGGAGGCATCTCTGACGCCTTCCAGGACAACAAGAGGTCCGTTGATCTCGCTTAAGCCCAGATATTCGATTGCCATAAATCAGTCCCTCCTTATCCGTTCTTTTCCATGACGGTGTGATAGAAATCGTCGATGGATTTTTTGTAATCGTCTATTTTTTCCAGATGATCATTGGGCACATCGTATTTGATGGCAATGATCCGTTCAAAGATATTTTCCTGCTTCAGTACAGACACCGGCATGCCCATATTGATCAGCGCCCGGCATTTCTTGTACAGATAGAGGATAACCTCCATCATCTTAAACTGCTTTTCCAGGGAAACGCAGGTGTCGTCCGGGTGGAAGGCGTTCTGCTGGAGGAAGCCCAAACGGATGACTCTGGCGATCTCCAGGGTCAGCTTCTGATCATCCGGCAGCACGTCGCTTCCGATCAGCTTCACGATCTCCATCAGGCTGCTTTCCGAGTTCAGGATGGCCATCAGCCGGTTGCGGTATTCCACAAAGCGGGGCGATACATTTTCACTGTACCAGTAGGAAAGATCGTTTAAATATTCACTGTAGCTGGTCAGCCAGTGGATCGCCGGGAAATGGCGGGCATATGCCAGGGACTTATCCAGTCCCCAGAAGCAGCGGACGAAACGCTTGGTGTTCTGTGTGACCGGTTCGGAGAAGTCGCCGCCCTGAGGGGAAACCGCTCCGATGATGGAGACAGAGCCTTCGGTGCCGTTTAAGTTCTGCATCATGCCGGCGCGTTCATAGAAAGCGGAAAGTCTGGATGCCAGATAGGCGGGGAAGCCTTCCTCCGCAGGCATTTCCTCCAGACGTCCGGACAGCTCACGCAGCGCCTCTGCCCAGCGGGACGTGGAGTCTGCCATGATCGCCACATCGTAGCCCATATCCCGGTAATACTCTGCCAGGGTAATGCCGGTATAGATGGAAGCCTCACGGGCTGCCACAGGCATATTGGAGGTATTGGCAATGAGGGCGGTGCGCGCCATCAGAGGATTTCCTGTCTTGGGATCGTGGAGCTTGGAGAAATCCTCCAGTACCTGAGTCATTTCATTGCCCCGCTCTCCGCAGCCGATGTAGATGATGATGTCCGCATCGGACCATTTGGCGATCTGGTGCTGGGTCATGGTCTTTCCTGTGCCGAATCCGCCGGGCACCGCCGCGGTTCCCCCTTTGGCAATGGGAAACAGGGTGTCCAGGATCCGCTGCCCGGTGACCAGAGGACGGGACGCCGGGTACCGTCTGCTGGTGGGGCGGGGGATACGGATGGGCCATTTCTGCGCCAGCTTCAGCTGGTATTCGCTTCCGTCCTCCAGTGTAAGGACTGCGATGGTCTGGGTTACGGTGTACTTTCCGTCGGGAAAGACTTTGGTCACGGTTCCGTGGATCGCAGGGGGAACCATGGACTTATGGACAATGGAGGCAGTTTCCTGAACCTCAGCGATCACCGTGCCGCCGTAGACTTCCATGCCTTCCTGTATGGTCATGTGTACGTCCCACAGCTTTTCCGTATCCAGAGAATCCACCTCCATACCTCTGGAAATATATTTCCCTGACTGCTCCGCAATGACAGAGAGAGGGCGTTCGATGCCGTCGAAGATATTGTCCAGGATCCCGGGTCCCAGGGTGACGGAAATGGCGTCTCCCGTGGCAGTCACTGTCTCGCCAGGTTTTAATCCGCTGGTTTCCTCAAAGACCTGTACGGTGGTGGTATCTTTGGTAAGGGAGATGACTTCTCCCACCAGGTGCTGCTGCCCTACATGGACCATTTCGGACATTTTGAATCCGGTGTTGCCTTTCAGATAAATGACCGGGCCGTTAATGCCGTAGATTATACCAGTTCTTTTCATTCCATCAGCCCTCCGTCAAAATTAAAATTTTCTTTTTCCGCTTCAAACAGGGTAAGAAGCGTATTGTCTATGAGAATATTCTTTCCGGGGATCACAGCCCGGATGCCTCCCAGAAAAGGAGTGTCGGAAATAAGGAGCGCAGCCCCCGTCTCTTTGGAAAGGCGCTCCAGGAGCGGCTCATCGGAAGGGGTGAGATAGATCTGCACCTGATCCGTTCCGGCAATCTTCAGAGCTTCCCGGATCTGATCTGCGTTCCACTGTACATACGCTTCTGTGCGGGTAAAAGCCTCCAGCATTTCCCGGACTTCCCCGAACAGTTTTTCCCGCAGCTCCTGCTGCTTTTTGGAAATCTCCCGCTTGATATGGAGATGCTCTGCGGACAGAGCCTTATTGATCTGCCGGGCGGCATTCTCTGATTCTATTTTAAACTGATGCTGTGCGGCTTCCTGCTTCAGCGCTTTGTGCTCCTGAAACTCCTTTTCCAGGTTTTCTCGGTATTCGGAGAGGGCTTTGCGAGCTTCTTCTCTGGCGCTGTCCATGGAGACAGCATAGAAATGCTTCAGTTTTTCTTCCGTTGTCATATGCATCACCTTCTTGTCATAATTTTAATCCGATGGCTTCGTTTACATAAGAAGTAATAAAGTCCGGCGCCCGTCCGGTACCGTGGCGGTCCGGGATCTCGATCAAAAGAGGGAGTCTGTGGTTCAGCCGGACATCGTCAATGATATCCGGGAATTCCCTGCCGAATTTTTCCGTCAGGAGGATAATGCCGTTTTCCTTGCTGCTGATGGCATCCTCCAGGGCTTTCTTCAGCTCTTCCCTCTCGTGGACCACCACACCTTCCACACCGGCGAGGCGCATACCTGTATAAGTATCAATGTTGTCACTGATCAAAAACATTTTCATGGAAATCTTCCTTTCCTTATCAGCCCAGTCTGCTGAGGATCATAAAGGAGATGATCAGACCGTAGAGGGCAATACCTTCTGCCATGGCTACGAAGATCATGGATTTACCGAACAGGGAGCCGTCCTCGCTGATGGCGCCTAAAGCCGCGCTGGCAGAGGAAGCTACCGCGATACCGGAGCCGATGCCGGACAGACCGGTTACCAGCGCTGCGCCCAGGTATCCAAGACCCTGTGCCAGACCGGAAGCATCTGTGCCGGAAGCGGCAGAAGCAGTTACTGTGCCGCCGAACATGACAATGGTTCCCACCAAAAGGGCGCCGAAGAAGAAGAAACAGTTGCATGCCAGAGACTTTTTATAGCGTTTCCGGTTCTTTTCTCCCAGGAAGAATGCTCCGAAGGGAATGATGATGCTTAAAATTAAAGCTGCTGCAATGGTGATCTGAATAAGTGTTGTCATAATATAAATCCTCCTAATTCTTTACTTCTTTTTTGGTATTGACACGTTTTAAAAATGGCTGGAATTCTTTTCCGCTGCCTTTGTAGAAGCGGCTGAACATCTCGTAGTATTCCAGACGAAGGACCTGGATGCCTACGATCAGACCTTCCATGGCGCATACAAACCCATTGCCCAGGATGATGACCGGCCAGTTAATATTTCCTCCGTTCTCCGCTCCTGCCAGCATGAGCACTACACCCATCATAGCTGCATGGCTGACCGCGAAGGCGCCGATACGGATAAAGGACAGTGTGTTGGACAGGAAACTGAGCATGATCTCAAATAATTCAAAAAAGCTCTGTACAAAAAACATAGGTTTGCTGCCCTCAATGACCGGTGATTTCTTTTTCACCAGACGGGTGAGGGGCTCCTTCATCATGATCAGGAGAAGGGGCACGGCAAACATGACAATCAAAAGCACTGCCGCAGGAAGTTTCTTCCCTGTGATCAGGAGAACTGCCGAAAGGGTCAGGGTTCCATAGAAGACCAGACCGCATACGGCATTCTGGTCAAACCAGATATTTTCCACATCCTTATTTCTCACCCCGTTGATGATATGGAAGATCATGGTGGTAAGGATCAGGAACATACCAAATACAATAGCTGCTACGAATACGGTATTGATATTGCCAAGTCCGGGCACCAGCATCATCGCCTCTGTGGGGTGGAGCCAGAGCGCCGGGATCACATCTTCAAATCCGAAGACGCTGCCGAACATCAGTCCGAAGAAAGCGGAGAAGATCCCGGCAGTCCCGATGATGGCGGCAAGGTTCATTTTCTTTTTCCGGTAAAGGAGAAAACCGCCCACAGCCAGCAGCAGCCCCTGCCCAAAGTCTCCGAACATGGCGCCGAAGATAAAGGAATAGGTCAGCGCCACAAAGACGGTGGGATCCATTTCATGGTAATCCGGAAGCCCGTACATCTTGATATACATCTCAAAGGGCTTGAAGATCCTGGGGTTTTTCAGTTTGGTGGGAGGATTGCAGCTGATCCGGTTCTGATCGTCCTCCACCACCACAAAGAGATTGGGGTCTTCCTCCACATCCTTTAGAAAGGAAGCCGCGTCCCGCTGGGTCATCCAGCCGCAGAGGATGTAGAAGGTTTCCTGGTGCTCTTTTACACAGGCGGCGACTTTGCGCACGTCAAAGTTTGTGGAGAGGGCGTTCAAGCACGCCTGGGCAGAAAGGATTTTTTCTGCGTCTTTTTGAAGAAGCTGCTCCATCTGTTCCTGGCACCGGGTATATTGGCGGCTGGCGTTCTCCAGACGGGCTTCCAGCTCCGCGCAGATCTTTTGGGGCGTTCCGTAATAATAATCCTTTTTCAGATAGATCCTCTCAAAATGCATGGAGGAAAACGCGGCGTCTACCTGCTCCATCTTGGTCCACACTACAAAGTACACACCCCACACATAGTCTCCGTCCTGATGACAGGGATAAAATAAGGTATCCAGGTTGTCGTAAACATATTCCTTAAAGCGCTCATAGTATTCCACCGGGATCCTTCCGAATCTGGCTTGGGCAAAGCGGTAATGGATCAGTTTGTCCACGTCTTCCGGCAGTTCCAGGAAGGGTGTGATCTTATTCAGATCCTCTGTCAGGGAATTCCTGGTCTCAGCTATATCCTGGATTTCTTTTTGTATTTCCTGGAGCCGGCAGCTTAAAGAGTCTGCAAGGCTTTCAGCCTCCTCCAGGGAGATTTCCCGGATGGGGACGTTCTCTTTCTCCTTGATAAGAGAAGCGAAATCGTTCATCTTGTTCAGCAGATCTTTGTAGGGATTGATCTGAAGGTAAGGGGAAAGATTCTGTACCTGACTCAGCTGCGCCATGGCATTTTCCAGGTGTATCTCGTATTTGGAAAGATATTCGTTCACCACCCGGTCAATGTCAGCCTTGGGACCGGTAATGCTCAGGAACTTCATCTTTTCAATCATGTAAATCACCTCCTAGGTTCTGTGTATATAATCCATAGTCTCAGCAGGTGACAGCCCGTACCGGACACATTCAATGGCTGTGGTCAGCCTGTCAACTTCGTGTTCCTTATGATAAAAATAAGAATAAATCATAATCACTGAGTGCGGATATTTTCTTGCCTCGGATTCCAGTATGGTCTTCAGGTTCAGGGTGTAGAATTCTTCCAGTTTCTCCGGGGCAAGTTCGGGGAAACGTTTCTTATAGTAGGTGCCTTCCAGGACCCGCCTGAATTCTTCCGGGTCCGGGGCTTCCACCAGCGCGGAGATTTCCTGTCTGCTGAGACGGTAATGCACAGGGATCAGCAGAGCGTAAATGTCCGTGGGCTGCATGTGATAATATTTTTTGGAGCGGTAGATCCACTGCAGGTTCAGCATGTCGAATTTATTGCCGTAAGCCCGGGTGATCTCTTCCAGATCCCTTTTCTTAAACAGCTTTTCCTTCACAGACCAGATATTGGCGAAATAATACTGGTCCAGCGCCATGCCGTAGTCGAAGATCTGGGGTTTAAAGTCGTTTCCCAGCTTTTTCAGCGGGGCATAGTATTCGGATCCCTCCAGGTGATTGACGAATTCCTCCACGGTTGCCGAAGAAGTCAGTTTTTCGATATCCAGCTTGGAATGCCGGTCAAAAAATTCCTTAAACAGGGAAAGATCCAGCTGTGCATGTCCCTGGTCAAAGACTTTGCGCAGGCATTCCTTCATGACCGCGATCTCATAACGCTTGAAATACAGCGCCATGAAAGTACGCTGGGAGGGATTGGCGAACCGGTAAAGCTTCGTAAAATTCTGATGTATGGTATGCACCAGGAGCTTTTCGATGTCTCCTCTGTGGAGACGGTTCTCATCCAGATCTGCCCACAGATCTGCAAATCCCGGCTGTTTCTTCAGATAAGCCACGATCTGGGGCACAGAATCCATCTGAGCGATCTCCTGGTACTGGGCCTCTCCTATAAGCTTGCTCTGCATGGCTCGGATCTTGGTGGACAGACCGCTGTAGGACAACAGGCTTCCCATATGCTCATCCCTTCCTTATGATTCTCTCATATATATTTTCTGCCAGTTCACGGTGGTGCTCCTGATAATAGTGCTCCATGTGCGCCAGCTTAGCTTCGGTATCTGCTTTCTGACTTTCCAGTTCCTGCTTCATCCGGATCTCCAGCTGCTCCTGTATCTCCTTTACCTGCGCCTGTGTTTCCTGGTCCACCTTGCGGTCAAAGGCTTCCACGGCGGCTTCGTGATCCCGGGCAAGCTGAAGCTTCTGCTCCGAGACGCTGTCCATGATCCGGGAGGCGGCAGCTTCTATTTCAGCCAGCTTCGTGATAATGTTTTCCATAAGCTTTCCTCCTTTTGCTATACTCCCTATCATACACCTTTTTGGCAAAAATGTCATATAAAATTGCAGTAATATTTTGAAAATATATACAATAAAAATGAAGGGCAAAAGCTGCCGGATGGGAAGTATATATTTAGAATGCAGTAAAAAGTGAAAAAAATACCAGGAAGAAAAAGAAAAGTGACGAAACACCAGAAAAGGGAAAAGAAGGTTGCGTTTTAGGACGTTCAACGCTATAATGCAGGGAGGAATGACAAAAACCAGGAACAGCAGGCGCGTCCAGGATGCCGCGTGCTTGGAAAGGCAGGAAAAATCATGAGGTTAAGAAATATCCCGGGGGCAAAGGAAACCATCGAAGAGAGCTGTTTCGTTGTTCATGAGCCCCAGGAGAAAAAGGGAAAGTGGCAGGAGATCTTTCACAATGAGAATCCTGTCCATATAGAAGTGGGGATGGGAAAGGGCAGGTTCCTGATGGATCTGGCAGCTTTGCATCCACAGATCAATTATGTAGGGATTGAGATGTATGACAGCGTCCTTCTGCGAGCCATCCAGAAAATGGAGGAAAAGGAACAGGAGGGGACCATTCCCCGAAATCTGCGCTTTCTCCGTATGGATGCCAGGGAGCTTCCCCTGGTCTTTGCTCCGGGAGAGGTGGGGAAGATTTATCTGAATTTCTCAGATCCCTGGCCCAAGGAGCGCCATGCAAAGCGCAGGCTGACTTCCCGGCAGTTTCTGGAGCGGTACGATCAGATCCTGGCGAAGGACGGTACAGTGGAGTTTAAGACAGACAACAGGGGTCTTTTTGAATTTTCTCTGGAGGAAGTCCGGGAGGCAGGCTGGACGCTGGATGCCCATACCTTTGATTTGCATCACGACCCGCAGATGAGCCGGGGAAATGTGATGACAGAATATGAGGAGAAATTCTCTTCCATGGGGAATCCCATCCATAAGCTGATCGCGTCCAGAAGCAGATAAAGACAGGATACAGGCAAAAAGGCAGAAACTCATAGCTTTCGCAGCATATGCTATAAGTAAGGATACCATACAGGAGCAGGACTTATGGCAAAGAAGCAGGGAGGAATCCAGAACGCAGTCTCCCGGTGGGCATATCAGAACCGGCGGGGAGGGACCAGGGCGGCAGATGTACTCAAATCTCTGGAAGAAACCGAAAAGACCCTGGGCGCGGTAAAGGTAAAGAAAAAATAGAATCCTGAGAGTTTCTGCCTTTGGATTTTAGGGAATCCCGGGCAATGTAAAATGTTTCTAAAAAAAAACAAAAAAATAATTAAAAAATCCTTGCATTTTGTAAAACTATCGGATATAATATTTTTTGCACTGAGGGAAACACCTCAGGATGATGAAAGCCACAAGATACGCGCCTTTAGCTCAGTTGGTAGAGCACCTGACTCTTAATCAGGGTGTCCAGGGTTCGAGCCCCTGAAGGCGCATTGAAAAGCACTGTTTTTGCAGACACGATGAGCTGCGGGGACGGTGTTTTTTTTGTGTCCGGAAGGAAAACGCGTCCCGGCAAAGCCGGGTTTAACAGAAAGCCGGGTTTGAGGTTGAAATCTTCAGTTTTCCACTTTATAATAGGAAAGGATGTCTGAGGACATTGGATTTTACAGTAAGAAAAGAGGAATCAAGATGATCAAGGATTTAACTGTGGGAAAGCCGGGAGCTGTGCTTTGGCGGTTTTCTCTTCCCATGTTTGTGGGCGTGATATTTCAGCAGATCTATAATATCGCAGACAGTGTGATCGCCGGAAGGTTCGCAGGGGAGGACGCACTGGCGGCAGTAGGCGCCAGCTATCCCATCACTATGATCTTTATGGCAATCGCGATCGGAAGCCAGATCGGCTGCACCATTGTGGTGAGCCAGCTCTTTGGCGCAAAGCGGTACCGGGATCTGAAATCCGCAGTCTCGACTGCCATGATCAGCGGTCTGGTGCTGTCCGCCCTGCTTCTGGTGATCGGGCTTCTGACTTCCAAAGGCATGATGATCCTGGTGAATACGCCCGAGAATATTTTTGCAGACGGCGCGCTGTATCTGAGAATCTATATCGGCGGTTTTATTTTCCTGTTTCTCTATAACGTAGCTACGGGAATCTTCAACAGCCTGGGAGACAGCAAGACGCCGCTGTATTTTCTCATCGCTTCTTCGGTGGGGAATATCTTTCTGGACTGGCTGTTTGTAGCAGTTTTTCATATGGGCGTGGCAGGCGTTGCCTGGGCGACGTTTCTGGCGCAGGGAGCCGCCTGTGTGCTGTCTCTTCTGGTGTTAAAGAAGCGGGTAGCAGAGATCAGGACCGAGGGAAAAATTCCCCTGTTCAGCTTTCAGGATCTGAAAAAGATTGGGGCAGTGGCGGTTCCCAGTATTTTGCAGCAGAGCTTTATCTCTGTGGGAAATATGTGCGTGCAGGGGCTGATCAACAGCTATGGCTCCTCCGTTATTGCAGGTTATTCCGCTGCCATTAAGCTGAATACTTTTACCATTACCTGCTTTACCACCCTGGGAAACAGCGTATCCAGCTTTACTGCGCAGAACATCGGAGCAGGAAAGACAGACCGGGTCAAAAGCGGCTTCCGTACAGGCGTGCTGCTGGCGATGGTCTTTGCTGTTGTGGCGTTTGTTCTCCTCTTCGGATTCGGCGGACAATGTCTGAATATGTTTATGAACGAAGAGAGCACACAGCTTGCCAGAGATACCGGCGTGATTTTTTTCAAAATTGTGACGCCGTTTTATTTCCTGATCTGTATTAAACTGATCTCGGACGGGGTACTGAGAGGAAGCGGATGTATGGGACAGTTTATGGTGAGTACGTTTGCCGATCTGCTGCTGCGTGTGCTGCTGGCGTTTGTGTTTTCCTCCTTCTGGGGTTCTGTGGGGATCTGGATCTCCTGGCCGGTGGGCTGGACCATCGGTACGGGACTTTCCACTGCTTTTTATAAAAAGGGAAGCTGGAAACGGCAGTTCGGACAGAGCCTGTAAGCAGGCAGGAAACAGTTGGTTTCCTGCAGCAATGGTGCTATAATTTATGAAAACGGCAGGAGGAACAAAATTATGAAAACAACGGTGCATATTGAACCAAAGAAACCGCAGTATTCGGTTGTCACAGGGCTTTCCTTTGCCCAGGTGGACGACTGGTGCGGACACAGTGTCCGGGATCTGAAGATGGATGTGATCTACCCGGAGCAGGGAGATAAGAAAAGCCCCTGTATCGTATGGATCTGCGGAGGCGGCTGGCTGACCATGAGCGTATCCGCCCATCTGCTGTATCTGTGTGAACTGGCGCACAAAGGCTTTGTAGTGGCGAGCGTCCAGTACCGTACCAGCAACCATGCGCCGTTTCCGGCACAGCTGGAAGATGTAAAGGCAGGCATCCGTTATCTGAAAGCTCATGCAGACCGGTTCTGCATAGATCCGGACCGGTTCGGCGTTATGGGAGAGTCGGCAGGAGGACAGCTGGCAGCCATGGCGGCTTTGACCGGGGACCGGAAGGAATTTGACAAGGGCGCGTACCTGGAGTATTCCAGCGCTGTGCAGGCAGCCTGCCCCTGGTATGTCCCTTCGGTGCTGGGAGAAATGGTGACCAGGTATCCCCAGGAAATGCAGGCAGGCACTCCGGAATCCCTGCTGATCGGGGGAAATGCCGCGGTCAGGAAAGAGGAGGCAGCTTTTGCCAGCCCTATCAATTATGTGACAGAGCAGGCGCCGCCTTTCCTGCTGCTTCACGGCACCTGTGACAGGACCGTGCCCTTTGCCCTGGGAGAGAGGCTGTACGAGGCTTTGGAGGAAAAAGGCGCCGATGCGGAGCTGATCGCCATTGAGGGAGCCGATCACGCGGACGTCCATTTTTTCCAGGAGGAGATCTGGAACCGCATTGAAGCCTTCTTTAAAGAAAAGCTGGGCAAAGAGGAAGAAAAAGATCGATGAAGATTCAGAGAAAATGGAGATGAGGCAGAATGAAAGAATTGCTTGTAGTGGTGGATATGCAGAACGATTTTGTGACCGGCGCCCTGGGTACTGAGGAAGCGGTTAAGATCGTGGGAAATGTGGCGGAGAAGGTAAGGGAAGCCAGGGAAAAAGGAGCAGACCTGGTTTTTACCATGGATACTCACGGGAGAGACTATCTGGAGACTCAGGAAGGGAGAAACCTGCCGGTTCCCCACTGTATCAAAGGTACGGAGGGATGGAAGATCATCCCTGAGCTTCAGGATGAGACCGGGGACAGCGTGGTCCTGGAGAAGCCTTCCTTTGGAAGCGCAGAGCTGGCTGACCTGGCAAAGGAAAGAGGCTATGCCAAGATCCGGCTGATCGGGGTCTGCACGGATATCTGTGTGATCACCAACGCTCTGCTGCTGAAGACAGCCCTGCCGGAAGCAAAGATCAGCGTAGATGCTTCCTGCTGTGCAGGAGTAACGCCCCAGAGCCATAAAAACGCTCTGGAAGCAATGAAGATGTGCCAGATTCAGATAGAAAACAACTAACAGGCGCTGGCAGGAGGAATGGTTATGACGAAAAGAAGTGCAAAGTGGCTGATCGCGGCAGCCGGGGCAGCTGTGTCGGGCATCCTGTTCTTAAAAATGGTGGTGGATATTTTCTTCGTCTATGCGGCAAGGGGAAGATCTCTGAAGCTCTTAGGCGGAAGGAAAAGAGACAAGGCAAAGCGGCAGCAGTATGAGAACAGCTGGCTGAAAAAGCAGCCCCTGACCAGTGTATCGATCCAAAGTGAAGACGGGCTGAAGCTTCGGGGACATTATCTGAAGCATCCGGAGGAGAAGCGGATCATCCTTTGCTTTCACGGTTGGAGAGGGACCTGGACCAGCGATTTTGACAAGCTGGCGCAATGGTTTTACCAGGAAGGCAGCAGCCTGCTCTTAGTCGAGCAGCGCGCCCAGGGAGAGAGCGAAGGCAAATACATGGGATTCGGTATTCTGGAAAGGAAAGACTGCTGCCGTTGGCTGGACTTTGTCCGGGAGATGTACGCGGAATCGGAGATCCCGGTGTATCTGGCAGGGGTCTCTATGGGAGCAGCCACCGTGCTCATGGCAGCCGGTGAGATCCCCCAGGGACAGGTCAAAGGGATCCTGGCAGACTGCGGCTTTTCCTCTGCATACGATATCGTGCTGCGCACAGGGAAGAATAAATTCCATGTACGGGAATACCCCCTGATGAAATGGCTGAACAGGCGCTGCAGGAAGAAGGCAGGCTATGCCCTGGATGAATATACAGCCATGGACAGCGTGTCAAAGACGGAGATCCCTGTCCTCTTTGTACACGGGGATGCGGACGACTTTGTCCCCTGGGAGATGTCCAAGGCAAACTATGAAGCCTGCAAAGGAAAGAAGAAGCTGCTTCTGGCAGAGGGAGCCAGACACTGCCAGAGCTTTGAGGTGCTGGGAGATCTTTATAAAGACACAGTGAAAGAATTTTTTGAATGGGAAAAAGAAAGCAGACCTGCGGATACATGATCCGCGGTCTGCTTTCTTTTTACGCTTTAGGCTGAACTGGCTGCTCATGCCTGTTCCCGTACCTGGTTCAGGATCTGGACCAGGAGATTGAAATCCATCGGCTTTGCAATATGGGCGTTCATGCCTGCCTCTTTTGTCCGGGCAATGTCCTCGGCAAAGGCATTGGCAGTCACGGCAATGATCGGGATCCGGGCGGCATCCTTTCTGTTCAGGGCACGTATGGCGCGGCTGGCAGTGCAGCCGTCCATTTCCGGCATCTGCATATCCATAAGGATCACATCCACCGAGCCGGGATCCAGCGTGCGGAAGATATCTACCGCCTCTTTGCCGTTCCATGCCTGGATCACCTCTGCGCCCAGCATAGTGAGGAATTCTGTGGCAATCTCCATGTTAATATCATTGTCCTCTGCGATCAGGACTCTGAGACCGGTCAGATCGGAGGTCTTTGCCTGGGGATCGGATGCCTGGGACTCCTGCGTTTCATTGCTTTCGGCTTCTGCTATCTGCAGAGGAAGGATGATGGTGATGCAGGTGCCTTTGCCCAGGGTACTCTGGACGGTGATCTCGCCGCTCATCTGCTGGACCAGGCTTTTTACAATGGGCATCCCCAATCCGGTACCGGACACCTTAGTAGGAGCAAAGGTGGTCTCCCGGGCAAAGGGTTCAAAGATCTTTTCCAGGAATTCCTGGGACATGCCGATGCCGGTATCCTTTACCTGGATCTGATATTTGCCGTGATTGCTCTGGGTATCGATCTGCCGAAGCTCTACCTGGATCACCGATCCCTTTGTACTGTATTTAAAAGCATTGGAGATCAGATTATTTAAAATCTGGTTTAACCGGAAGTGGTCGCAGTAGACCAAAGGATTTTCCAATTCAGCGGTGATATTCAAAACCTTATCCTCCCTGCGCGCCTGCTGCAGGAAAAGAGAAGCGCTCTCCTCCACACAGGTTTTCAGGTTCATGACGGCATAGTCCAGGGAGCTGCCCTCACCGTGCTCCAGACGGGACATATCCAGGATATCATTTACCAGGGTCAGAAGCTGCTTTCCGGCGTTTTCAATCTTTTCTATATAATCACGGACTTTTTCCGGATCATCCAGATTCTTATTTGCCAGTTCGGACAGACCGGTAATGGCATTTAGCGGCGTGCGCATATCGTGAGAGACATTGCTGAAGAACAGGTTTTTCTTCGCCACGGTCTGTTTGGCAGAGTTCAGAGCATTCTCCAGGAGCGCGTGCTGCTGGAGCTGCTTGCGCTTCTCCATGTCGATTTCTCTGAAACACATGATGACTTCATTTAAGGCAAGGTGCTTGTTATAAATAATTTTGATGCTTACCCACTTGTACTCATCTCCAAAGCGGCGCTGGTAATCGCCGCCGAATTCCTCCACATGGTCCTGGATCAGCCTGCGGATATTCTCCAGGGAGAAGCTCTGCTCAAATTCCTGGTAGGTTTTTTCGTTTACCAGCTGCTTAACTTCGTCAATCAGATGCTGGTAGTCTCCAGTCTTACCCAGGGCCTGCCTTACATCCTCAGAGGACTTAATGGATTCATAGGTGCCGGTTTCATAATTGACCCGATAGATGGCATAATAGGTATCCCCCAGGATGGACAGGGTGTCGGCAGTGTATTTCATCTTGCGGGAACCCAGATAGGAGCGGACCATGGTAACGGCTACTATGACCATCAGGGCGCCGCAGATAATGGAAAGAATGACAATGGTCCGGTCCAGCTCATCGTGAAGGATATTATAAATGGGGATGGTGATAACGGAGAGCCAGCCGTTGTCCATGGCATAATAGTATACGCCCCGGTTCCTTCCATCCAGGTCAGAGATCGTGGCAGAGTGATCTGCCAGACTGCCGCTTTCAATTTCCTCCAGAAGATTGGCGATATAGTCCTGGGCGTCTTTCTGATTCAGATCCAGGTCACTGGCAGCATAGATCAGTTCTCCTGTACTGTCGAAGAGAAAATAAGAGCTGTCTGCTGGAATGGTTGCCTTGTTCTTATGAGCATGGAAATTTTTCATAAGAATGTCAAAAGCCAGGACATTTCCGTTCCCGTCGATTTTTCTCGCCAGGGTGACAATATTTTCACCGGTAATGATATCCTTATATGCATTGGTAAAGATGATCTCTCCGTCAGCCTCCATTGCCTTCTGATACCATTCCGTGTCCTGATATTCATATTCCTCGTCTCCTTCCCAGGGAGCAGCGGCAATGATCTTTCCGTCAATGACCGCATAGGGATCAATAATATTGTACTGCAGGATCTGGGAGAGGTGGGAAGAATAGGAGACAAACCACTGCTGAAGCTCCTCCTCGTCCGCATCCTCCTCATCTGCCAGGATCTCATTGACATTGATGGAAGCCAGATTCAGAAACAGCTTGTATATGTTCATACGGTTTTCTTCTTCTGAGGCATAGCTTTGTGCCAGATAAGTTCCCATTTCATTGGCATTATACAGGAGCTTGTTGCGCACCAGTACGATTCCCCAGATGATCAGCAGGGAGAAAAAGATCAGGATAGCCACGTTCAGTTTCATGGACAGATCTATTTTGGGGATTTTCAGCGCGCTTTTTTCATCCGTCTTTTCACGTTTTTTCAATCTCCGTTTCCTCCTTCGGGTAATTTTGGCTGTTTTCTCTATCTTTTCAGCCCTCATTATAAAGGATTGACCGTAGAATTTCAAGATTGGAGACAATGACAGAACGGGAATTTATGGCTGGAAAAGCCTTCCTGAAAAATGCAAAAAAAGACTTGACATACCTGCGAAAATTTTGTAAAGTTGACCTATAAATAGTATGTTACTGGTAAGCAGGCATTAACTATACATAAATGACAGGAGTATTTATGTGTGTTAATGTCTCTTTTTTTCCCTATAAGGGAAATTCCGGGGTGCACACCGGGAATGGAAAAGGAACGGCACACACAAAGAACTCCTAAAAGAAAAGGAGAGAAGAAGATGAAAGACAAAATTTTTGGTGTGCTGCAAAGAGTCGGACGTTCCTTCATGCTTCCCATTGCCATTCTTCCGGTAGCAGGACTTCTGCTGGGAATCGGTTCCTCATTTACCAATGAGACCATGCTGAACGCCTATGGATTAATGGGAATTATGGGACCAGGAACGGTCCTGAACGCTGTTTTTACCGTTATGAGCGCTGCGGGAAATGTGGTGTTCAATAACCTGCCCCTGGTATTTGCCATGGGTGTTGCCATCGGCATGGCGAAGAAGGAAAAGGAAGTGGCAGCTCTGGCTGCAGTCATCGCTTTCTTTATCATGCATGCTTCCATCAGCGCTATGATCGATATTCATGGCGGGACGGAGAACCTTCTGGAAGGAGCTTCTGCCTCTGTACTGGGAATCACTTCCCTGCAGATGGGCGTTTTCGGAGGTATTATCGTAGGTTTGGGTGCTGCAGCCCTGCACAACCGCTTTTATAAGATTGAGCTGCCTCAGGTATTGTCCTTCTTTGGCGGCACCAGATTTGTGCCGATCATCAGCGCGCTGGTGTACACCGTTGTAGGAATCGGAATGTTTTATGTATGGCCGGTGATCCAGCAGGGAATCTACAGCGTGGGAGACCTGGTATTAAGCTCCGGCTATGCGGGAACCTGGGTATACGGACTTCTGGAACGTGCCCTGATCCCCTTTGGACTTCATCATGTATTTTACCTGCCTTTCTGGCAGACAGGCGTGGGCGGAACCCTGGAAGTGGCTGGACAGATGGTGGAAGGCGCCCAGAATATCTTCTTTGCCCAGCTGGCAGATCCTACGGTAGAGCAGTTTGCCGTATCTGCAACCCGGTTTATGTCCGGTAAGTTCCCGCTGATGATCTTCGGACTGCCGGGAGCAGCTCTTGCCATGTACCGGACAGCTAAGCCGGAAAAGAAAAAGGCAGTGGCAGGACTTCTTCTGTCTGCCGCGCTGACCTCCATGCTGACCGGTATCACAGAGCCTCTGGAATTTACCTTCCTTTTTGCAGCGCCGCTGATGTATGTGGTGCATTGTATCTTTGCAGGCTGCGCTTATATGCTGATGCACATTTTCCATGTAGGCGTGGGCATGACCTTTTCCGGAGGCGCTATCGACCTTTTCCTGTTCGGTATCCTGCAGGGAAATGAGAAGACCAACTGGATCTGGATCGTTGTCATTGGTATCGTATACTTTATCGTATATTACCTGGTATTCTCCTTTATGATCAAAAAGTTTGATTACAAGACACCGGGAAGAGATGACAATGAAGAAGTCAAACTGTATACCAGAAAAGATGTCAATGCCAGAAAAGCCCAGACAGAGGGCGCAGGAGAAGGCCAGGAAGATAAAGTTTCCGTTCAGATCTGCAGAGGTCTGGGAGGCAAGAAGAATATTTCCGATGTGGACTGCTGTGCTACAAGGCTGAGATGTACTGTGTACAAGGCAGAACTGGTAAACGACGCTATGCTGAAAGCAACCGGCGCTTCCGGTGTGGTACATAAAGGAAACGGAGTGCAGGTGATTTATGGTCCCAAGGTAACGGTGATCAAGTCGAATCTGGAGGATTACCTGGAAACTGCCCCCGATGAAGAATACACAGAAGCTCTGGAAGAGGAGAAAGCTTCAGAGGATGCTGGGACAGAGACAGCCGTGGAAAAAGCGGCAGAAGAAAGAAAACCAGTCCGCTCCATTATCATCGCAAGCCCTGTCACCGGACGGGCAGCGGACCTGTCGGAAGCGCCCGACGAAGGCTTTGCAGGAAGAATGATGGGAGACGGCGCTGTGGTAGAGCCGGCGGAGGAGATTATCAAGGCTCCGGCAGACGGAGAGATCTGCTTCGTATTCCCTACCAAACATGCCATTGGCTTCCAGACAGAGGATGGGATTGATATGCTGCTGCATATCGGAATTGATACGGTTAATTTAAATGGAGAAGGATTTGAAATTCTCAAAGAAGAAGGGAAAGTAAAGAAGGGAGAGTCCCTGATGAAGATCGATCTGGAGTATCTTAGATCCCATGCGCCTTCCCTTGTTTCCCCGGTGATCTGTACAGAGCTGGGAGAGAATCAGAAGATCCGTCTGCTGAAAGAAGGAGACATTCAGTCCGGAGAAGATTTATTCGCCATTGATATCTACGAATAAGGGGAGCGGCAGGACCGAAATTTTCCGGAGCTGAGAAAGGATAAAGTATGTATCGTGTGGTAAAGGCTTTGAATCATAATGCGGTGCTGGCATTGGAGAGCAGCGCTAATAAAGAGTATCTGATCCTGGGAAAGGGGATTGGTTTTGGAAAGAAGGTCAGCCAGAGGATCGAGCCCTCGGAAGACTGTACCGTGTATTCTCTTACGGCTGTCTCTAAAAGAGGCAGGGCAGCAGAGCTGTTAAAGGAAATCCAGCCTGTGTACCTGGAAATGGCAGATGCTATCCTCAATGAAGCCGAGAGGGAATTCGGTGAGCTGGACCGGGAGGTCCTCTTCCCCATGGCAGACCACATTGCCTTTGCCGTAAAGAGAATCGAAAAAGGGGAGATCATCACCAACCTGCTGACTCAGGATATCCAGGTGCTCTTTTATAAGGAATATAAGGCAGCCTCCCTCATACGCCCTCTTCTTTGGAAAGAGAAACAGATCGAGATCCCGGATGATGAGATCGGGTATGTGGCGCTGCACGTCCACTCTGCCATCTGCGGAGAAAAGGTTTCCAGCGCCATGCAGATCGCTGCGGCGGTGCGGGAGTGCGTCAGCATGATCGAGAAAGATATGGGAAAGGAAATTCCCATCCAGACCCTTTCCTATAATCGTCTGATGAACCATATCAAATATATGGCTGCCAGGGCAATGGCTGGAGAGAAACTGAAGCTGAATATGAACCAGTATATAAGCAAGGAATTTCCGGAATCCTACCGGATCGCCAGCACTGTGTGCGAACATCTGGGAAAACATTTAAAGAAGACCCTTTCCGATACGGAAATCGGGTATCTCGCTATGCACATTGAGCGTGTCTATACAGATGAAGAATAAGCATATAGGCGAAGGATGTCGGAGTGGAGCCTGGAGATCAGGATGTATGCAGGCTGCGGGAAAGACGGACTGCAGAAAAGACAAAAAAGAAAAGACTGAATAAAGAATAGACAGAAAAAAATAGAGAAAAGAACAGAGAGAAAAAATAGAAAGCATAAAGAAAGCGGAAAGCTCAGGAGGAAGTCTGGAGTTTTCCGCTTTTTTGTCTGCCGGAAGGAAGAAGGAAGATACCACTCTTCGGCAGGCAAAACAGGGGAAGCAGGCGCCAGGCACAGGCAAAAAACAGAGGAAGCAGGTGCCGGGTGCAGGCAAAAAGCAGGGAAAGTCAGACGCTGGGGGGGCAGAGGAAAAACGCTGCCGGATGCTAGTGGAACTCCCGGCGTCCGTAAAGATTTCGGTACTGGCGCATGGTCATTCCGGTATCCTTCTTAAACTGAGCGCCCAGGTGGCTTTGGGAGGCAAAGCCCAGATAGGTGGCAATCTCACTGTAGGAATAAGGAGAGTACACCAGGAG
>DWVZ01000136.1 GCA_019119975.1 Candidatus Blautia merdavium
CACTGATCTCCAAAATATACTTAGAGAAAGAAAGAGGTTGAGCGTAGTATGGCAAATATTGATTTAACTCAGTATGGTATTACGGGAACTACAGAAATCGTCCACAATCCTTCTTACGAGATGCTTTTCGAGGAAGAGACAAATCCGAATCTTGAAGGATATGACAAAGGACAGGTCAGCGAGCTTGGAGCAGTCAATGTTATGACTGGTATCTACACAGGCCGTTCCCCGAAAGACAAATACATTGTAATGGATGAGAACTCCAAAGACACTGTATGGTGGACATCTGACGAGTACAAGAATGATAACCACCCGGCAAGCCAGGAAGCTTGGGATGCAGTAAAAGAGATCGCTAAGAAAGAGCTCTCCAACAAGAGACTGTTTGTTGTAGATGCATTCTGCGGAGCTAACAAAGATACACGTATGGCGATCCGCTTCATCGTAGAGGTTGCATGGCAGGCTCACTTTGTTACGAATATGTTCATCCAGCCGACAGCAGAAGAGCTGGAGAACTTCGAGCCTGACTTTATCGTATACAACGCTTCCAAAGCAAAAGTAGAAAACTACAAAGAGCTGGGACTGAACTCTGAGACAGCAGTAATGTTCAACATTACAAGCCGCGAGCAGGTAATCGTAAACACATGGTACGGCGGAGAGATGAAGAAAGGTCTGTTCTCCATGATGAACTACTATCTGCCGTTAAAGGGCATCGCTTCCATGCACTGCTCCGCAAACACAGATATGAACGGTGAGAACACAGCGATCTTCTTCGGTCTTTCCGGTACAGGTAAGACAACTCTGTCTACAGACCCGAAACGTCTTCTGATCGGTGACGACGAGCACGGCTGGGATGACAACGGCGTATTCAACTTTGAAGGCGGCTGCTATGCAAAAGTTATCAACCTGGATAAAGAATCTGAGCCAGACATCTATAATGCCATCAAGAGAAACGCTCTTCTTGAGAACGTAACTCTGGATGAAGAAGGAAAGATTGATTTCGCAGACAAGAGCGTAACAGAAAATACACGTGTATCTTATCCGATCGACCACATCGAAAAGATCGTTCGTCCGGTTTCTGCAGCTCCGGCAGCAAAAGAAGTTATCTTCCTGTCCGCAGATGCTTTCGGCGTACTGCCTCCAGTATCCATCCTGACACCGGAACAGACACAGTACTACTTCCTGTCTGGATTTACAGCAAAACTGGCTGGTACAGAGCGCGGCATCACAGAACCTACACCAACCTTCTCCGCTTGCTTCGGTCAGGCATTCCTGGAACTGCATCCTACAAAATATGCAGAAGAGCTGGTTAAGAGAATGGAACAGAGCGGTGCAAAAGCATACCTGGTAAACACAGGATGGAACGGCACAGGAAAACGTATCTCCATCAAAGATACCCGCGGTATCATCGACGCGATCTTAAGCGGAGATATCCTGAAAGCTTCCACAAAGAAGATCCCATACTTCAACATTGAAGTTCCTACAGAACTTCCTGGAGTAGACACCAATATCCTTGACCCAAGAGATACTTACGCAGACGCTTCTGAGTGGGAAGCAAAAGCAAAAGACCTGGCTGGAAGATTCGTTAAGAACTTCAAGAAATACGAAGGAAACGAAGCTGGTAAAGCATTAGTTTCTGCTGGTCCTCAGGTAGAAGAATAAGATTTCTGATTTATAAAAACAGGCAGGGCGCCGACAGCATATGCAGCTGTCGGCGCCCTGTCTGTCATGAATAATGATAGTTCCTGCGGTTCAGCACCAGGAACAGGAGCGAAATGCCAAAGGCAAGGACTTCAGCCACGGTGATGGAATACCAGATGCCGTCCAGCCCGAAAAAGACAGGGAGCAGTAAGACGGATATGATCTGGAATACAAGCGTCCGCATAAAAGAGATTGCCGCTGACACAGCGCCATTATTCAATGCAGTAAAAAAGGAAGAGCAAAAGATATTCACACCAGCCAGCAGGAAGGAAAAGGCAAACATCCGGAATGCGTGTTTGGTCAGTTCATACAATTCTGTGTCATAGCCCACAAATATATTGGAGAGAGGACCGGCGAGTACCCAGGCAATGACCATCATAGATGCGCCTGCGGTACTGACAATGAGCAGGCTCTTTCTCAGCAGATTTTTCAATTCCTTATGATTCCCCGCACCGTAATGATAGCTTATAATAGGCGCGGTCCCGATGGTATAGCCAATGAAGATCGCGATAAAGATAAACTGCACATACATGATAGTGCCGTATGCCGCCACCCCGTTTTCCCCTGCGAATTTTAAAAGCTGCAGATTGTAGAGGACGCTGATCAGGGAAGAGGAAATATTGCTCATAAGCTCTGAGGAGCCGTTGGCGCAGGCTTTTAAGATGGCTCTGGCGTCTGCTTGACACTTCACCAGCCGTAACCGGCTTCCGTTGGGACGGAAAAAGTACAGCAGGGGAAGGAGTCCGCCGATGCACTGTCCGATGCCGGTGGCGATGGCAGCCCCTGCCACACCCCACTGGAAAACAACGATAAACAAGGCGTCCAGGACCATATTGGCAATACCGGCAGCCGTGGTGAATACAAGACCCAGCTTGGGCTTTTCAGCGGCAGCCAGAAACGTCTGGAAGACATTCTGCAGCATGAATGCAGCGTTGAACAGCAGCACGCTTCTTCCGTACACTACACAGTCTTCGATCGTTGCTTCTGTGGCGCCCAGCAGATACGAAACCGGGCGCATTACAGCAATGCCGATCACGGAAAGCAAAATGCCTAAAACAGCGGTAAGCTTTACCAGCATGGAGAAGTACTGATTTGCCTTTTCTTGTTTGCCCTCACCCAGGGATTTGGCGATCAAAGCGCTGCCGCCGGTTCCGATCATAAATCCCACGCCGCCCAGGATCATAATAAAAGGCATCACAAGATTAATGGCTGCAAACGGTACTTTTCCCACATAATTGGACACGAAGAATCCGTCCACCACTCCGTAAATGGAGGTAAAGACCATCATAATGATGGGTGAGAGACAGAAGTAAAAAAGTTTCTTATAAGTAAAATGACTGGATAACGGAATTCTCATTTCGTTAATTCTCCTTTTCTTCTTTTGTCTGTATCATTTCGTCAAATCCTGCCCGGAGCCTTTGGCTGAAATATTCCAGAGCTGTTGCAAATTCCGGGGAAAATTTCTGCAGGGTGTCTATGATCGCCTGCTCTTCTGCCAGGTAGATATCGTGGAACAGTTTACTGGTATATGCCCGTCCTTGATCGGTCAATACGATCGCTTTTTCTTTTGTATGCGGTTCTCCGGTAAAAGCGATGTATCCGTCAGAAAGCATATTTTTCACAATGGAATTGATGGTGGTGCGGGGAATCAGCCACTGATCGCTGATCTCCTTTTGGGAATGGGGGTTTTCATCGTCCAGCGCATAGAGAAAGGCTAAAGTGTTTTCATTGATCCCATAGTGCCTTGCCAGAAGGTAATACACACCGTCAATGGTATTTGTGGCAAGCATAATGCGCCGTACGGTTTCATAATTCTTGTCCATAGAGATAACTCCTTTAATACGAAATCGTATTGTGTATTGTAATACGATTTCGTATTAAAGTCAAGGGAAAAAGAAAAAGAGAAGAAAGACTTCAATTTTCATTGAAAACCGGAAACCGTCAGGGTATAATGTGAACACTTAATAAGTACAAGCCAAAGGCGCAGCATGAGCCTGGTGACCATGTATCATAGGGGCACTTACCAGTCCGGCTGCCAGGCGCTGCAGTATTTTTCCGCTGCCTGGTGATCCTGTATATCCTTTTGCTGGGGAGAAATTGTACTTTTTTTAATACAATCGGAAACCCAGAGAAAAAAGCAGTGAAAGAATAATGCCGGCATACACAGCAAATGAAAGTAAAATTGTAGATTTTCTACTGGGGAGGAACCATGGATTTTCAGAAAATCAAGTTGCACATCCGACAGATCTACCCAAACCTGCGCCCTTCAGAACAGAAGGTGGCAGACTATATCCTGGAATATACAGACAGCGCCAGGAACCTTTTGGTGGAAGAGGTGGCAGAGAAGACCGGGGTCAGTCAGCCCACGGTGATCCGCTTTGTAAAGGCAGCCGGGTTCGAGGGCTTTAAGGATTTTAAGTATGCGCTGATGCAGGAGGAGGCAAAGAAGGGAGCAAAAGAGGCGTCCCAGAATCCGGACAAGATCGACCTGTACGGATTCCAGATCCTGCGTACAGACCCCCTGGAAGACATTCCGGGCAAGATCATCAACACTTCCATAGAGATGCTGGAGGAGACCAGGAAGCATATTTCTGTGAAGGCATACCAAAAGGCTGTAAATGCCATACTACAGGCAGAGAACATTGTGATCTACAGTGTGGAAAATTCGGTCTGTACGGCAGACGACCTGCTGACCAAACTGACGTATCTGGGATTTAACTGCAGGACCTATCCGGATTATTACCTGCAGCATGTCAGCGCTGTGAACCTGACGCCAAAAGACCTGGCGATCGGGATTTCCTACTCCGGCTGCTCCAGGCATACCGTGGAGATGATGGCTCTGGCGAAAAAGGCGGGCGCTGCCACACTGGCGCTGACCAATTTTGAAGATTCTCTGATCGCCAGGTACGCGGACATTGTCCTGTGCGCCAGCAATCGACAGTTTCTATACGGAGATACCATCTTTTCCAGGATTTCTCAGCTGGCGCTGGTGGACATGCTGTATGCGGGAGTCCTGAACCAGGATTATGAACGTCTGTCCAAAAAACTCAATCAGACCAACAGCATCGTAAAGCGCAGAGCTTACGAAGAAAACGAGAAAGTCTTGTAGAAATTCTACAGGGCTTTCTTTTTTTGCTTAACCGGGACTTTACAAAAGCTTCACCTGGGCTTGATTGAAAGCCTTTTTTGCCCCTGTTTATAATAACAGGCAGAAAGAGGAAAACAGCCGCCTGCCTGGCGGCGGACAGCAGCAGAAAGGAGTAAAGGAAACTATGCTGGAACTGAAACATGTAAAGAAATCTTATGACCATGTAACCATTTTAGAAGATATCAATTTACAGATCAAAGACGGGGAGATCGTATCCATTCTGGGACCCTCCGGGTGCGGCAAAACCACCTTATTAAATCTGGTGCTGGGGTTGACTTTGGCAGACAGCGGACAGATTCTTTTCGATGGAAAGGATATTACAAAAGTCCCCATGGAGGAAAGAGGCTTCAATATCGTATTCCAGGATTACGCTCTGTTTCCCAATCTGAATGTATATAAAAACATTACTTATGGATTAAAAAATAAACCGGGCATTTCCACAAAAGAAGAAGTGGATGAATTTATAGAACTGCTGGGGTTAAAAGAACATCTGAACAAAAAGATCGAACAGCTGTCCGGCGGTCAGAAGCAGAGGGTAGCGCTGGCAAGAACTATGGTCATGAAACCCAAGATCCTTCTTCTGGATGAGCCTTTAAGCGCGCTGGACGGCGTGATCAAGGAGTCCATCAAAGAAAAGATCCGGGAGATCGCCAGGGATTTCCATCTGACCACCATCATCGTTACCCATGACCCGGAGGAGGCGCTGACCTTGTCCGATAAGGTACTGATCGTCAATAAAGGCTGCATATCCCAGTACGGCGCGCCTCAGGAGATCATCACAGCGCCCAGGAACCACTTTGTCAGAGAATTTATCCTGAATCAGCTGGAGATCAAGAGAAATAACATCTTTGCCCTGTTTCACCAGGACATGACGAGAAAGGCACAGGCGGTATAAAAGAATGATAAGAAAAGAACGAGAGATCAAAGTCATTTATGTGCTGATCCTGGCTGTCTTTGCCGTATTTCTGGCAGTCCCCATTTTGAGACTCCTGACGGAGTCTTTCCTGGGGGAAGCCGGAGCCGGGATCGGAAATTATGTGGAGGTACTGACCGGAAAAGGATTTTTGACAGCCCTGGGCAACAGTGTGGCTGTATCGGTCAGCAGCGCCCTGATCGCCACGGTGCTTGCTTTTTTTATGGCATATAGTATACAGTATACAAATTTAAGTAAGAAATTTAAGTCTGTCATACAGACGCTGGCAGTCCTTCCTATGCTGCTGCCTACTATTACTTATGGATTTGCCATTATCTATTCCTTTGGAAAGCAGGGGCTGCTCACTAAGCTTTTCGGGAGACAGCTTTTTGAAATTTACGGGTTTAACGGGCTGCTGTTCGGTTATGTGATCTATACGCTGCCGATTTCCTTTATGCTGATTCTGAATACCATGGGATTTATTGACAAGAAATTCCTGGTGGTGTCCAGGGTTATGGGAGACAGCCCGGTGCAGACCTTTTGGCAGACCATTGTCCGTCCTCTTCTGGGAACCCTGGCAGCCTCTTTTGTACAGTGCTTCTTTCTTTGCTTTACAGATTACGGTATTCCTGCGTCTGTAGGCGGAGAATACGATGTGGTGGCGACAGTCCTGTACAATGAGATGCTGGGAAGCATCCCGAACTTTAACCGGGGTGCCGTGGTGGCAATGATGATGCTGATCCCTTCGGTACTCAGTATTGCCCTTCTGAAATATCTGGAGCGTTTCAATGTGCGCTACAGCAAGATCTCTCAGATCGAGCTGAAGAAAAGTCCGGTGAGGGACGGGATCTGCGCAGTGGGTTCCTCTCTGATCCTGTTGTCCATTCTTGCCGTTTTTGCAGTGATCTTTGTGGTGCCTTTTGTGCAGGAGTGGCCATATCAGGTGAACTTTACCCTGGAGCATGTGCAGGAAGTACTCAGGGATCAGAGCCTTTTCGGAGTTTATCAGAATTCTATTTTGGTTGCAGTATGTACGGCGCTCCTTGGTCTTTTCATCACCTATGGAGCAGCGCTGGCAACAGCCAGAAGCGGACTGAACGGGAAGTTAAAGGGAGTCATAGACGCCATCGCCCTGGTGACTAACACCATTCCCGGTATGGTGATCGGTATTGCCTTTATGTTTATCTTTTCTGGTACACCGCTGCAGAATACCTTCCCGCTGATCATTCTGTGCAACGTGGTACATTTCTTTTCCACACCGTACCTGATGATGCGGAACTCCCTGTCCAAACTGAACAGTTCCTGGGAGACCACCGCATCCCTGATGGGAGACACCTGGATCAAGACGATCGTAAGGATCGTGACGCCGAATATGACGTCAACCCTGCTGGAAGTATTTAGTTATTATTTTGTCAATGCCATGGTGACGGTCAGCGCAGTGATCTTTATAGCCGGAGCCCGGACCATGGTCATTACTACAAAGATCAAGGAACTGCAGTATTACACCAAATTCAATGAGGTATTTGTATTATCGCTGTTGATCCTGGGAACCAACCTGCTTGTCAAGGGGGTTCTGGGGTATGTAATAAAAAGAAAAGAGAAAAAG
>DWVZ01000137.1 GCA_019119975.1 Candidatus Blautia merdavium
AAAAAAGCACAACCAAGATTTCTCCTGATTGTGCCGATGTATCTGGTGCGGCTGTTTTCTTTTTAAGAAGCATTCCCTGTCATCAGGTCCTGTGAGTGCTGATGCAGATATTTCTCCCTGGTAGCAAGTCCTCCGCGAATGTGCCGTTCTGATTTATTGACGTCCAGCACCTTGCGCACCTCATGGGCAAGGGACGGGTCAATCTGGAGGATGCGCTCTGTTACGTCTTTATGTACCGTACTCTTACTAACCCCAAACTTCTTCGCCGTCTGCCTGACCGTCGCTTTTTCATCAATAATATAATTCGCGATTTCCATAGCCCGCTCTTCAATATAATCCTTCAAGGAAAATCCCCCGAAACTGCTTTTTTACAATCTATGCGGGGATTTTGGCGGCTATTCTTTCACTTATTCTTTCCCGTCAAGATGAACTCCTGCCAGCAAGTCTCCAATCCCTACCTTAAGGTGTTCCTCCTCTTCCCGGGCAGTGCGGTAGTAGGGATTCAGCTGCAGCTCCTGTTCCTTCTGCATCTTTGCAAACAGCAGGGCTGTATTCCAGGCGTCCATCAGACCGTCATGCTCTCTCTCACTGTAGCAGATATCGGTCGCTACCAAGGCGTCGGAAAGCTTGTAGCATTTCTCTGACTGCATTTTTTCGCTGAAGATCTTCTGGCAGTCTATCCAGTTTTCCAGGATCCTGTCCAGACCCTGAAGTTCAATCTTCTTGGCTTGTGTCTCATGGCGGATCTGTTTTTCATCGTTGTCACTCCAGGAGACCATCGGCGCGCCCTCAGGGATCCAGGCAAGGAACTGTTCCAGAGCGGTTTTGATATCGGGAGCGTTCTTTACATCCTTTTTCTCAATTCCGGTCAGCTTCTTTATCTCTGCGTCAATGGACCCGAACTGAGGCGCCACAAACGTATCGAACTGTCCGGCAATCTCCAGCTGCTCATCAAGCAGCACTGCTCCGATCTGAATGGTTTCCCTTCCCCAGGGGTACTGGGTCCTCATTGCCTGCGGGACTTTACACATTTCAAGATCTACAACCACATAACCGCTCATATTTCTTTCTCCTATTCTTCTCCCAACGGCGCGATCTGCTTTTTATATACATGTTTCTGGAATACGATACACATCACCAGAGCAAAAATTTCCGAAATCGGGAAGCACCACCATACCATATCAAGCCCTCCGATCCTGGACAGAAGAAAGGCTGCTGGAAGCAGAACGCATAACTGTCTGACCACCGATACCCAAAGGCTCAGTACTCCGTGCGCCATAGACTGGAACAGGGAGGAGGAGACAATGTTGAACCCTGCAAACAAAAAGCTGATGCTGATGATCCGCAGCGCCAGAACCCCGATATGCTCCATGTTTTCTGACGCATTGAAGATTCCCAGAAGCTGGGTGGGGAAAAACTGAAAAATCAGCATCCCCAGGACCATGATCCCGGTTGCGTAGCAGACACTTAAGAAGATGGTCTTTGTAATCCTTGATTTTTTCCTGGCGCCGTAATTATACGCCACTATGGGCACCATGCCGTTGTTCAGTCCGAAAACCGGCATGAAGATAAAGCTCTGAAGCTTAAAGTAGACCCCGAAAACAGCCGTTGCCGTAGAGGAAAACGCGATCAGGATCTTGTTCATCCCAAAGGTCATCACCGATCCGATGGAGGACATGACAATGGAAGGAACGCCTACTGCATAGATACTCCGGATAATCTCACCGGAAATGCGGAATCCTCGAAAGGTAAGATGAATCTCTTGGTTCTTTTTCTTATTCAATATGTATGCGGCAATGCTTGCTATGATCTGTCCCAGAACCGTCGCCACGGCTGCGCCTGCCACTTCCATCCTGGGAAATCCAAAGAGTCCGAAGATCATGATGGGATCCAGGACAATATTGATCACCGCGCCCAGCATCTGTGTGAGCATGGTATAAAAGGTCATTCCCGTTGACTGGAGCAGTCTTTCAAAGGTAATCTGCAGGAACATTCCGAAAGAACAGATGCAGCAGATCCTCAGATAGGACGTCCCGTAAGAGATAATCTGGGCATCCTGGGTCTGCACCTTCATAAAGGTTTCCGCAAAGCAAAGTCCCAGCACCGCGAAAACTACATAGCTGATCAGTGCCAGCAGCACTCCGTGATTTGCCGTTTTATCCGCCCGCTCAAATTCCTTTTCCCCAAGGCTTCTGGAAAGCAGGGCGTTGATGCCTACGCCTGTGCCCACGCCTACAGAGATCATCAGATTCTGCACCGGGAATACCAGAGAAACTGCTGTAAGGGCATTCTCATTGAGCTGGGCTACAAACATACTGTCTACCACATTGTAAAGCGCCTGTACCAGCATGGAAATCATCATGGGCACAGACATTGTGAGCAAAAGCCGGTTCACAGGCATGACTCCCATTTTATTTTCGCCTGCGTTCTGTTTCGCTTCCATAAATCTCTCTCCTCCTTCAAGTATTTTCATCCGTCTGATGACGCTTCTGACGGCGCTTCTTTCTGAGCGCATCTCTCTTTTCTCTGATGGAATCTGCTTCCGCCTTATCAATCTTCTTCAGGGTCTTTACCACATAGTATTTCCCCTCATCGGTCTTTTTCAGTCTTGCCTTCCCCTTAAAATATCCATGCTCCGGACACCAGGCGAGGCACAGATGGGCTTTGGGATTTACGGAAAACCAGCGGATCTTTTTCCTGGCTGTCCTGCCGCAGAGGAAACATCTGGTGGCAGTCACCTCCCGGTCCTGCATGGCGTCTTCCTTGGAAGGAAATTCCCTGGAGATAAACTTAGAATACGTTTCAAAGACAGCGCTGATCTCCTCTTTTCTGCTCCTTGGATTCTGGTAGCAGTCGATAGAATAATTCTTCTGTGCTGTTTCCGAGGGCATGGCTGCGAAAATCTCCGCTGTATAGACGGCGTCATTGAGAGCGCGGTGGAACTCACCTTCCTTCTTCATGTGGAGGAATTCTATGGCATATTCCAGAGACCGGGCGCTTCTCTCCTGCTCATATACCAGACCAAACAGCTTCTGTATATCATAATAAAAAACAGGTCCCTTAAGCAGATTCAGCATACCGTAATACTTCATGTTCCTCTGAAGTTCTACCAAATCTGTGGAACCCCACGTGCAAAATTTCGGGTTGGGACCGCACCATTTCAGAAACTTTTTCACTGCCTTTGAAAAAGGAATTCCATTTTCCAGCATTTTTGTGTCTATGCCCAGGATTTCTTTTGTCCTGAAATGCAGTTTATGGTACACTGCAGGCTTAATTAATTGGTGGAAGGAATCGATCGCCTTTCTGTCTTCATTTAACTTCACTGCCCCGATCTCAATAATCTCAAAAGGAAGTCTCCGGTTCTCCCTCCCCTTCCCGTAAGGACACTGATTCCACTCCAGATCAAAAACTATATAATTCATGTCAGTACCTTCATCTTCAGGATTCTCTTTTCACAGACTCTCTGTGTTACTGGAATTTATTCTAACAAAATATAGCAGACGAGTCAATGAAAGGCTCGCGCCCTTTGTCTATCCTACATTCTGTACGAATAACCGCAAAAAATACCCATACTTTATAGAATGTTATTTATCTCTGCATTTTGCTAAAATAAGATCATACAAATTATCCTATTCTATCAGGCTGAGAAGGAGGCTATTGTAATGATTATTATTGGGGAAAAAATCAACGGTTCCATTCCTTCTGTCGCGGCGGCGATTGCGCAGAGGGATGCGGAGTTTATCAAGGATCGTGCAAGGAAACAGGCAGAAGCAGGAGCTACTTTCATCGACTGCTGTGCTTCTGTGCCGGAGGAGCAGGAACCGGAAGCTTTAAAGTGGCTCATCGACTGTATCCAGGAAGTCACGGACCTTCCCATCTCTATTGACAGCCCAAGCCCCCGGGTGCTGGCAGAGGTCTATACTCACTGCAAACGTCCCGGACTTTTTAATTCTGTTTCCGGAGAAGGTGATAAGATCGACACCATCTTCCCGATCATGGCAAAGGAAGAGAACAAAAAGTGGCAGGTGATCGCCCTTTTAAGCGACAATACCGGTATTCCCAAATGCGCGGCTGACCGCTTAAGAGTCTTTGACCGTATCATGGAAAAAGCGAAAGAATACAACATTGCTCCGGAAAGGATCCATGTAGATCCGCTGGTAGAGATGCTCTGTACCTCAGAGGATGGGATCGCTACCAATGTGGAAGTCATCTCCACGATCCGCAGGCAGTATCCAACCATTCACATCACCGCGGCAGTCAGCAACATTTCCTTTAATTTGCCGGTGAGAAAGCTGATCAACTGCTGCTTCCTGACCCTTGCCATGAATGCAGGGCTGGACAGCGCCATCCTGGATCCTGTAAACAGAGATATGCTGGGACATATTTATGCAACGGAAGCGCTTCTTGGACTGGACGAATACTGCATGGAATACATAGGAGCCTACCGGGAAGGACTCATCGGACCGGAACAGAAAAAGTAGAAAAACCATGAAACTATGAACTTTTATCAACCATTAACATTTATCACAAATACGAAAACAGGAGGATTTTATTATGAACAGCCAGATTCAGACAGTTGCGGACAATGTAATCAAAGGAAAATCAAAAGTAATCGCAGGATTGGTACAGGAAGCGTTAGATGCGGGCTGTGACGCTTCTGAAATCTTAAACGCTATGATCGACGCTATGGGCGTGGTAGGCGGCAAATTCAAAAGAAATGAAATCTTTGTACCGGAAATGCTCATTGCGGCAAAAGCAATGAAAAAGGGCGTGGAAGTTCTCAAACCGCACCTGGCAGGAGACGGAGCCAATGTATACGGCAAAATGATCATCGGTACCGTTGCAGGCGACCTTCATGACATCGGCAAAAATCTGGTTGCCATGATGATCGAAAGCGCAGGCTTTGAAGTGATCGACCTGGGCGTTGACGTTCCCATCGAAAAATTTGTCGAAACCATTCAGGCAAACCCGGATGTAAAGATTGTAGGGCTTTCCGCACTTCTTACCACTACCATGCCGGCTTTGAAGGATACTGTGGCAGCTTTAAATAACGCTGATTTCCGCAGCAGCATTAAAGTCATGGTAGGCGGCGCTCCTATTACACAGGAATTCGCTGACGAGATCGGCGCTGACGCTTACACCGCTGACGCTGCCTCTGCTGCTGAAAAAGCCAAAGAACTGGCAGCATAAACCAGATACAATGCAGATCCAAAGCTGCCGTGGAATTCCATGGCAGCTTTTTTCAGATTCTGATACAATAGAGAAAAAAGAAACGGAGGTACGCTATGAATCGTCTTTATACTGTCTGCTTCCCAGAAGAAAACACTTCCGTCAAAGTATCTGAAAACTCCACCGTCATGGAAGCCTTAAAAAAGGCTGGTATCTTCCTGGATGCCCCCTGCGGCGGTCAGGGAACCTGCGGAAAATGTCTGGTCAGCATCACCGATTCCTCCGGCACCCATACCAAAAAAGCCTGCCGGACGCAGATCACGGAAAATCTGCTGGTAAGCACCAAAGGATCTGCCCTGACTCACCGGATTCTTCTTTCGGCAGTATCCCGGAGCGTCCCCCTCCGCCCGGTTCTTCCGGTGCAGCCGGACACTCCGAATTGCTGTATGGCAGCCTTTGATATCGGAACGACCACCATTGCCGCCTACCTTCTGGACAGCAGGACCGGGCAGGAGCTGTGTACTGCCAGCGCCTTAAATCCCCAGGCAGCCTACGGAGCGGATGTGATCTCCCGTGCCAATTATGCGCTGGAGCATGGAGAGGAAGCGCTTACCCGGTGCATCCGTCTGGCTCTCTCCTCCCTTTTGGAGACATTGGTCCAAAAAGCCGGCATCCAAAGCCAGGAAGTCTATCAGATCTGTCTGGTAGGAAATACCTGTATGCATCATCTATACTTTGGGCTTCCCCTGAACAGTCTTGTCCTGGCGCCTTATATGCCTGTCCAGAAAAAGCTCCGTGTGGAAAAGGCAGCGGACTTCGGCTTTTCTGCCCACAAAGAGGCGGAACTGATCTTTCTCCCGGTGATCGCAGGTTTTGTAGGCGCCGACACCATCGGCTGCCTGCTGTCTGTGCGCCCTGACCGGAAGGAAGAAATCTCACTGATCCTGGACATCGGCACCAACGGAGAACTGGTACTGGGCAATCGGAACCGGCTGGTCTGCTGCTCCACTGCTGCCGGTCCTGCCTTTGAAGGGGCTAAGATCGAATGCGGCATGCGCGGCGCCCAAGGCGCCATTGACCATGTGTTCCTGGCAGACGGAGCTATAAAATATACGGTTCTTTCAGGTACGGTTCCAAAGGGGATCTGCGGTTCCGGACTGATCGACCTGATCGCGGTTTTGCGCAGGCTGGGGCTCATTGATGAGACCGGGAGACTCCTTACCTCCGCTGAGGCAGAGGAGCTCTTTTTCGAAATTTCCCAAGATCCTTCCCAGAGTTCTGAGACGGATTTAAGATTCCCAGGCGCCGAACAGCTGAAAAGCCATCTGACAGACATCCATGACATGCCTGCCTTCTTACCGGATCCAGCCTATCCTTCCGTATATCTGACCCAGAAGGATATCCGTGAGGTACAGCTTGCCAAGGGCGCCATATCCGCGGGGATCCTGCTTTTGGAAAAGGCTCTGGGCATCAATCATGACCAGGTGGGACAGGTATATATCGCAGGCGCTTTCGGCAATTATATGGATCCTGCCAGTGCCTGTGCCATGGGGCTTCTCCCCGGCGCCCTCTCCGACCGTATCCGTCCTATTGGAAACGCAGCGGGAGAAGGGGCTAAGATCGCTCTGCTCAATGCAGAGGAACGGCAGATCACAGAAAAACTGATGGACCAGGTAGAATTCCTGGAACTTGCCACAATGCCGGAATTTCAGGATTTTTTTATTGATGAACTGGAATTTCCTCCATGTGTTGATTAAGAAAGAAGGCGGCTGATAAAATGTTAGATTATGAAATGCTTGCCCGGATGGGAAAAGATGCCGGGTTTACCCATGTAGCGCCCCTAGACTGCAGCACCATCCGGCTGCTTCCTGAGGTTCGGCAGATGTGCCAGAGCAATACCTGCCATATGTACGGCAAAAACTGGAGCTGTCCTCCCGGCTGCGGAAGCCTGGAAGAATGCGAGGCACGGATCCGCAGATACCGTCACGGTATCCTGGTACAGACAGTAGGGGAACTGGAAGATTCCATGGACGGGGAAGGCATGATGGAGGCAGAGGCTGCCCATAAGCAGCATTTTCTCCAATTGGAAAAAACTTTGCGGGAACTCTATCCTGCGATGCTTCCTATCGGCACAGGCAGCTGTACCAGATGCGAAACCTGCACTTATCCGGACAGTCCCTGCCGTTTCCCGGATAAAAATTTCGCCTCCATGGAAGCCTACGGAATGCTGGTGACGCAGATCTGCCAGGACAACCATCTGACTTATTATTATGGTCCCTGCACCATCGCATATACCAGTTGTTTTTTATTGGATGAAAGTGTAAAATAGAAACAATTACACAGACCAGATAATATGAGATTCAGGAGAGCACTATGGACATTTTGGAAGACATCCGTCTGTCAGTAGAGAACGGACATTATAAAGTGACAGAAAAGCTTTTGGAGCAGGCATTAAAGCAGCACATACCTGCTCCTGAAATCCTAGAAAAAAGTATGATCCCCGCCATGCGCAAGGTAGGGGAAAATTATAAGAACAATCAGGCGGACATTCCCAGGATCCTTGCCGCGGCAAGATGTATGCGCAAGGGTGTGGACCTGCTTACCCCCTATCTGGAGTCTGAGCAGCGTCTCTACCGGGGAACCGTGATCCTGGGCACCGTGGAAGGAGATCTTCACGATGTGGGAAAAAACCTGGTTGCCATTATGTTCCGCAGCGCAGGTTTTAAGGTCATTGACCTGGGCGTGGATATTTCGGAAAAGCAGTTTTTAAAAGCCGTGCGGGAACATCCGGACGTTTCCATTGTGTGCCTTTCTTCTCTCCTGACTACTGCAAGACCCAACATGAAGCATGCGGTAAAAGCCCTGCGCCAGTCTGACACAGAGCACCGCCTGAAGATTATGGTAGGCGGCGGCGCCGTCACCCGGGAGTTCGCGGAATCCATCGGCGCTGATGCCTATACAGAAAACGCCGTGGATGCGGCTGAACTTGCCAAGAGCTTCATCGTCTGAACCTCATTGCCCGGATCTCTTCTATCTGGTAGCCACATTGCCTGATAAAGGGAGGAATTCCATTGCAGCTGACATCCATACTGCTTTACCAAAGCTTAAAAGAACAATTTCCCATTGCAGACTGCCGTCTGCTTTCCAAAGACCAGCCTCTCGCCCGTCCTTATTTCTACGAAAAAGGACAGACGCTCACAGGCAGCCATATCTATCTGACAGAAGCCATCCTGGATCTGGATCTGTTTTCTTCCCTGCCCCAGGATGTGGTTCTGATCATCTGCCAGAAAAACCCTGCCTCTGTGCTTCCGGCAGGACGTTTTTCCTGTATCCTCCTTTCCTGTGACACCTCTGTGATCCATGTTTTCAACTGTATCCAGTCGATCTTCGACTACTATGAGCAGTGGGAACAGCAGCTGATCCATGTGTGCCACACCGACGGCTCCCTGGAAGACCTGCTGGAGCTGTCCCTGCCTGTGTTTAAAAACCCTCTCTGGATCTCGGATACCAATTTCTCTCTGGCAGCGGAAGCGGGGCTTAAGGAAGCAGCGGAAGAATATGAGATTTTTACC
>DWVZ01000138.1 GCA_019119975.1 Candidatus Blautia merdavium
CGGGTTTCAGGCTTGCGTTGATCGCTCAGGACAGCCGGTTCATCACCTCCTTGGCTTGTCCTTCTTGGCGGCGCGCCTGATTCGCTCGTACATGGGCTATGTACCAGAAATGCCGTCTATTCGGTTGTCAAAGAACAGAGAAGAAAAACTCCTTCTTGACAACCATGACAAAAATAGATGATTTGTCCTGTCTGGTAATGCGATTTTTTGAAAATATTTTTGGTCTTGCCGCCTTACAAGGAGTTTAGTGAAGAGCAAGTACCCAGCAAGCACAATAAAATAGGTACTATCGTACCCTAAAATACCTTTTATAAGGTTCTTCCGGCAAGAAAATGGGCACGATAAAATATTATTAAGGAGACGATAGTGCCTATGGAACTGTTAAAAGAGCTAGGACGAAGGATACAAAAAGCGCGTAAGGAAAAAGGTCTGACGCAGCAGGAACTCGCAGATCTGAGCCATGTTTCTCTGAAGCACGTTCAAGGCTGCGAAAGAGGGGTGAAAAACCCTTCTTTTGAGGTTCTACGCGCTTTTGGCAAAGTCTTGAATTTATCTTTAGATTCCCTGATGAATCTCGATCTGCCAGAAGATGAGCAAGCCGCCAACGATATGCGGCAGCTTTATCTTTCGTGCCCTCCGGCTGCCAGAAAAGTGCTGTTAAATTCGACCCGTGCTTTGGCCGATGAGCTAAAAGAGATGGTGCAGACGGCCGGGGTTGATCCAGATGAACATTTAGAGGATAAGTAAGCCGGTGGAGGAATAAAAATCCCCCACCGGCTTTCTTTTGGCACTATGCGGCGGTCAGATTATCGGGCCGTGTCCAGCAGACGTGCCAGCTTCTTCAGCCCGCGCCGGATGCTCTCCCACACGCGGCGGCGGTCAGCGCCCTCGATTCGGGCGATCTCGGCCACCGTCATGCCCAGGTAAAACCGGGCGTAGATACGCCGGGCCTGGATGGCGGTCAGCTGCATCAGCGCGGCGTACACTTCCTCCCGCAGCTGCTTCTGCTCCAGAATTTCCTCCGGGGTGAGCGGCCGGTTGAGGGCATCGTTTTCAATACCATCCTCCCGGTTCAGAGAGTAATGGGCCTTGTGCCGGTACATCCGGCGTTCGTAGGCGGCATCGTCCTGCTCCTGGCCCCGGATCGCGGCCAGGACTTCCTCAGCTACATCCACAAAGACATCGGTTTTATACACATCGGGATACAGTTCCCGAAGATTGATCTTCTGCATTATGTACCTCCATTTCGATTCACGGGTTGACGGGTGAACAGAAACGGAGGCGGTGGGCGACACCGTTCGGGATAATTCCCGAAAAAACGACAAGCAAAAGCGCCAGCATCCGGTGTGCGGCGGCTGGCGCTTTCGAAAGGGATTTGATAGTGCTTCTGAACCAGCCATGATAGTGCCTGTTCAAAAGCAGATGGAGACCGATAAACGGTCAGGATTTTTTTAGCAGGTTGATTCCTGTCAGATTATGTCGAAGCTCTCTGTGCTTCATGGCGGCTCCCTCCTAAAGCCGCCGTGTCAGCGTATAGGCGTCACTCCTTTGTCGAGGGTATAAGAAACGGCGGCCTTGATGTACTCAAAACCGCCGCAGTATCCTGAAAATCCATTATGGGCGCACGAAGCTACCTGCCCTGCAACGGTTTTTTTCTTTCCCCGTCAGGCGGGGCAGGATAGCTTGGCTTATTCGGTTTATTCTTGCTCTTGTGCAGCTGCCTCTTTCAGCCGTGAAAAGCTCTCATCGCTGATAATATGTTCAATCCGGCAGGCATCTTCTTCCGCCACTTTCGGGTCAACTCCTGCGGCGATAAGCTGCTCAGTAAAAAAGCAGTGCTTTTCATAAATCTGTTCAGCAACCTCTCTGCCAATATCGGTCAAATGGAGAAAATGATTTTCGTCCATTGTGAGAAAGCCGCCATCTTTCAGAGTATTGACTGCCACGCATACACTTGGCTTTGACACACCCATGTGCCGGGCAACATCTACAGAGCGCACCATACCGAGTTTCTTTTGGAGAACAAGGACGCTTTCCAGATAGTCCTCCCCGGACGCATGAAGTTTCATTTTTGAAATTCCCTCTTTTTCTATATTGATAATCAATCTGCGCTTTGATTCATTATCTTAATGGATCTTTGTAGCTCTTTGTGAATATGAACCGCAAATACAACCGTTACAAGAGTGGTTAAGATGTCTGCAACCGCCTGTGCCCATATCACTCCATTTAGTCCCAAGATTCCAGGCAGAATTAGAATGACCGGCATAAACATAATCCCTTGCCGACAAATGTTTAGGAAACCACCCCCCAATGCTTTTCCCATGGAGAGATAGAGCGTAGAATAGGTAAACTGAAAACCAAAGGTAAAAAACAAAATTGTGTTTGCTTTTAGAGCCGGAACGGCAATCTCCAGGACTTGCGGATCATCGCCAAACAGGGAGAGAATAGGCGTAGCCAGTAGGAAAATCAATATCGTCCATGCGACACAAAAAATGGTAGTCCACTTCATACAGCTCCGGATAGCTTCGTTTAAGCGAGAATAGTTTTTTGCTCCGTAATTGAACCCAGCCATGGGTTGAAAACCTTTCATATACCCGAATACTACATTTACCCCCAATGTCACAATCCTCAGCACAATGCCCATGGCCGCAATCGCGTCCTCGCCATAAACTCCGGCAGCGGCGGATATACGGCTCATGGAAAGACTGGAAAGCAGCTGAAGCAACAGCATGGAAACGCCCACCTTCAAAATCTCACCATAAATTCCGACAGAAGGCTTAAATTTGGAAAAGGCAATCTTCAGATAGCTCTTTCCACCCACGAAAAACCAAACATAGATGGCACTGGTAACAATCTGTGAAATCAACGTGGCGACCGCAGCACCACGAACCCCCATGTTCAAAGAAGTAATACAAATCGGGTCCAGAATTACATTGAGTACCGCGCCACCGATCATTGCAGTCAGCGAAATATTGGACGCTCCCTGGGCAACGGCCAGATTTCCCGCAGTTACATTCGCTGTGCTAAAAACAGTGCTGATGATAAAGAGCACAGCATAGTCCTTTGCCAAATCAAAGATGGAAGGGATTGCTCCCATAAATTCCAGGACTGGATTTAATGCCACTAATAGTATCACGGCCACAAGCAGACCAGTAACAATGCTACTGAACATGGCGGTAGAAGCCACCCGCTCCGCCATCTCTTTGTCCTTTTTTCCGAGGAGCCGGGAGATATAGGAACCCGCACCGGCACCGAATGTCAGCCCAATGCCGGAAAAAATCAAGGAAATGGGAAAGGCAACTGATACAGCGGCCACTGCCTGTTTTCCAAGGCCGGAAACAAAATATGTATCTACCACGTTGTAGAGCGCAGTCACCAGCATACTGATGACCATTGGGATTCCCAACTGAAACAACGCTTTTGATACGGGTGCTTCACTCATGAGTTTGATACGATCCGTTTTCATCTTCTTACTCTCCTTTCGCAATCCAGGCTTTTGCCTTTTCCTGTTCCTGGATCATGGAATAATAGTGTCCTCTCTTTTTGAGCAGTTCTAAATGTGTTCCAATTTCTTCAATGTTCCCATTGTTTAATAGGATGATTTGATCGGCATTCTGAATAGTGTTAAGCCGGTGCGCTATGACAAAAACTGTCTTTCCCTTCATTAAGTGGTCTAACGCCCGGTTAATCCGCTCTTCGTTATCTGCGTCCAGTGATGCTGTGGATTCGTCCAATAACAGAATAGGAGCGTTTTTCAAAATAGCTCTTGCGATAGCTATCCGCTGTTTCTCCCCTCCAGACAGGGAAGCTCCACCTTCTGCCAAAACTGTGTTATATCCGTCCGGCAGTTTTAAGATGAAATCGTGACAGCACGCCGCTTTTGCCGCAACGATGACTTCCTCCATGGTCGCATCCGGTTTTCCAACACGAATATTATTTAGAATCGTGTCGGAGAGCAGTGTATTTTCTTGGAACACAGCGCTGATTGATTGCAACAGACGATCTGGCTCCAACTCTCGAATATCCCGGCCACCAATGGTAATCACACCTGAACTCACATCCCAAAAACGCGCGATCAGATTTGCAACCGTCGATTTCCCAGAGCCGGATGGGCCTATCAACGCAGTCACACTTCCTTCTGGAGCTGTAAAGCTAATGTGATGTAGCACTTCTTCTCCGTTGTCATAGGAGAAGCAAACCTTTTGAAATGCAACATCATACTGTTCCAGAGTAAAGCTATCATCCTGATAGGGCAGCGGGGCATGGGACATTGCTTTTTCCAGATTATCTGCAGCCAGTTTCAAGTCCTTGAGCATAATGTAGTAATGCTCAAAAGAGATTAGCAGGCCGGAGATTGCCATGCTCATAATAAGAAACGCAATAAAGGATTCATTTGGAATCTGCCCGCCCAGCAATAAATAGCTGCCCCCCAACAGGACCAATGGCATCAGAAAATTGACAAGGATCGAGTAAATCGCCGTAGGCGGAGCCATCTGACACTCAATTTGTACGCTGATTTTCCGTACTTTTTCCAAGCTCTCCAGCAGGCGCTCAAAGTGGGTGGAAGTCATGTTGTGGGCCTTGAATATTTTAATTCCTTTGATGTACTCCATTACGGTAGAGACCATGCGGGCCGTCATTGTCCTCTTTTTTGTTCCGAGTTGCTCTACCAAACGGTTTCCCCAACGCAGTAACGGAACAGCAAAAAGGAGAACCACGCATTCCGCCAGTGCAAGTTTCCAGTTGATGAAAAAGGTGCCAACCAGTATAAGACCGCAAAGAGTTACGGTTTTCATCAGGAAAGACAGTGCATGAGACAAAACGCCCTCGAAGCTCCCCATGTCGTTCGTCATGGTATTGATCAGGTATCCCGTACTGTTCTGGTTGAAATAGCCAAGACTCAATTTACGGAAATGATCAGCCAGCTTAATTCGGAACTGTCCTGTTACATTGAAGGCTCTTTCAAAACAAAGGAGATAGCTTTTCCGGTAAACGATGATCCGATAAATCACCCCCAACAAGCAGACCAGTGTGTAAATGCCAATTTTGTTCATGGTAAGTGTGCCGAAAAAGAGATCCAGCACCGTTAGATACAGGACAAAATAAAGTGCCATGCTGCCCATGGAATCAATGCACATAAGAAAGATGGGAAAATATAATTCCTTTTTGCTCTTTCCAATCAACTTTTGAATTGTATGTAGCATCAGACCGCCTCCTTTCCCAAATAAGCCTTCCACATATGACTGTATATCCCCCCGGCAGCCACCAAGTCTTCATGCCGTCCCTGTTCTACAATTTGACCAGCATCGAATACCACAATGTTATCTGCGTTTCGTATGGTATGCAGACGGTGGGCAATCATGATGGTTGTCTTTCCTTTCAAAAGGCTTTGAAGGGCGAGCTGGATTTTATGTTCGTTTTCAATATCAGAATAGGAAGTCGCTTCATCAAAAATCACGATGGGAGCATCCTTCAGGATAGCACGGGCAATGGCGATCCGCTGCTGCTGGCCTCCGGACAACTTCACTCCCTTATCCCCAATTCTCGTCTGGTATCCTTGCGGAAGTGTGCAGATAAAATCATCGATCTGCGCGGCCTTGGCAGCGGCTATGACCTGCTCCTCCGTTGCATTGCTTCCCATACGGATATTCTCAAACAGGGTGTCCTCCATCAAGAAAACATCTTGAAACACAAACGCTGTCAAATCCATCAGCGATTCGGAATCTATATCTTGCAGGGGAACTCCGCCAATAGAAATCGTGCCACTGTCTGTATCCCAATACCGTCCAATCAACTGGGCCGCAGTTGTTTTCCCGGCACCGGATGGACCGACAAAGGCGGTCAGTGTTCCGGGGTTCAGCGTCAGTGACACATGGGAGAGAGCCTGTCTGTCCCGGTCATATCCAAAGCACACATCATCGAAACGAACTTCATAACTCCCGGTTTTCGGAAGTTTCTTATCACCGCCACAAATGGGCTGGGTATTTAAGATTTCTTTAATGCTGGCAAGTCCGCTTTCCAGCTCCATGTGCCCCATCATGATATTCAGCAGACTGAAAAAGGCGCTATAAAAGCACATCGTCAACAGGATAAACAGCAAAAAGACTTCCGCGGTAAGTCCCCCGTTCAAATAAAGAAGGCCCCCGATAGGAAGGGTAAACAAAATACCAGAATCCAAAATAACAATCGTAATGGCAATCGGTCGGCAGGAGCAACCAGCCATCTTTTTCAGACATCCGGTATAAGCTAAAGCTGCCGAACTGTATTTTTTGAATTTCTCTGCTGTAAGTCCATACATTTTGATAATGGGCATACAGCTTACAAACTCATTGACAGAGCCAGACAGCTCCGACATGGTTTTCGCATATTCATTTGTCAAATCTGGGTATCTCCGCATCATTGCCATAGGAAGGGCGATTCCTAAAACTGCAGGAATCAACATACACAGAGCCATGACCGGTTGGAGAAACAGAAGAAGCAAGAATAGCAGCACTGGAACCACAATCGCCTGTGCAAGCTCAATAGTATTGTGAGCAATAAAGTCTTCTAACCGTCCAATATCATCGAACAATGCTCCTTTCAGTCGGCCAGGTGCATGGTCATGGAAAAAGCCGAGATTCAGCCGGGAGAGATGTTCCAGCACACGGAGTTTCAGGCGGTGCATGGTATTGAATGCTGCCGTGTGTGTGCAAATAGTGGCACATGAGAGCAATACATTTTGTAAAACAGCAGCCACCACGGCAACCATAGCCCAAAATAGGGCGTTGGAGAAAGAAAGCGTTTGCCGGATCAGAGACAAAATCATCTGATAGATTACAAAATACGGTACAAAGGAAAGCGCCGAGCAGAGTATCGCCAAAAAAATACCGGCTGACAGTCTACCGCGCTCTTCTTTCATCAATGTTAGAACGCTCAAGGTATTTTTGCGTTGCATATTGAGCCTCCTCCTTGTTAGATTTATTCGTTAGAAGCAGCTAACCACATGGCTATAGATTACAACCTGGAAAAGCAAAAATCAATTATTCTGTTCATTTCAAATTTGATTTTCAATCCGTCAAAAAAACACTGTAAACACAAGGGTTATATCAACTTTTTGTCAAGCATTTTAGAAATATCATGATATAAAAATGCTTGATTGTGATACAATCTTGTGATATGCTGAACATATGGAGGTGAACCTATGGAACAGACCGTAATTGACTATTATATGGATCTGCCAAAACACTTGCATTTTGTGCGTGTGGCAGAGCAGTCAGATGAATGTTGTGACACTTATCGGATGTTGTCCGATTATGGTTCTGGCAGTGTTCGCATTCTCAATTTTCACCAGCAGTTTCTCATTGTCCTGGCGGATTTCACGCCACAGGAAAATTTTGAAAAGGTTTCAGAAATTAAGCAGGAGTATTTTGAAATCAGCCAGTTCGAGACAGATTCCAGCTCTTTCAAAGTGGGTGGACGCAAAATCAAACAAGTGGATCGAGGAATCTGCTGCTATGCAAACTCTCACAAGACTGCTTATGCGTTTTGCGAAGCTGGCAAGCCAACCCGATTTACCAAGGTGATCGTTACCCGCTCCTATTTTGATCAGTTTTTACAGCGGCGTTATGGAGACACCTATGAAACTTCCAAAAATGCACTGGATTATCTGTTGCAAAACCCCAACTCACCTGAATTGAACTTCGTCTTTCAGCAGATCAAGGATTGCCCTGCGGAGGGGAGCGCCCGCACACTCTACATGGAAGGAAAGGTCATGGAGCTCCTGTCGTTGGTTACACATAATTTGGAGCAAGAGCAAAACCGGCGACACCTGCCGGTTAAATTGGATAAAAAGGATAAGCGATCTCTCGGAAAGGCTGTTACGCTGATGAAGCGGGATTTGGCGGCTTACCCTTCGATCTCCGAATTGGCTCAAACCGCAAATATGAGTCCTTCCCGTTTCCAGATGGCTTTTCGACAAGTGTATGGAACGACAGCCTATGAATATCTCAAGGTCATGCGAATGAACTACGCTTTGCTGCTTCTTCAGGATTCGGATGATAGTATCCGTACCGTGGCTCTCAAAGTGGGCTATCGAAATGCAGGTCA
>DWVZ01000014.1 GCA_019119975.1 Candidatus Blautia merdavium
AAAGAAGCTGCCAGAATCCTTGACCTGGAGAAATTATTAGACCGTAAACCGAAAGCTCTTTCCGGTGGTCAGAGACAGCGTGTTGCTATGGGACGTGCGATCGTTCGTTCTGCAAAGGTATTCTTAATGGACGAGCCTCTGTCCAACCTGGATGCAAAACTTCGTGTTCAGATGCGTACTGAGATCTCCAAATTACATGAAAGATTAGGCGCTACCATCATCTACGTAACACATGACCAGACAGAAGCTATGACACTGGGTACAAGAATCGTTGTTATGAAAGACGGTATCGTACAGCAGGTTGATACACCTCAGACATTATACAATGCACCATGCAATCTGTTCGTTGCAGGATTCATCGGATCTCCTCAGATGAACTTTGTAGATGCAACTGTACATGTAAAAGGTGATGACGTTCAGTTACAGATCGGCAAAACAACTCTTCATGTACCGGCTTCCAAGAAGAAAGCCCTGATCGACGGCGGCTACAACGGAAAGACTGTTGTTATGGGTATCCGTCCTGAGCATGTATACGATGATGAAGCTCGTATCCAGGCATTCCCGAACAGCATCATGGAAGGTAAGATCACTGTATACGAATTACTTGGTGCAGAAGTTTACTTATACTTCGATGCAGAAGGATTCCCGATGACAGCAAGAGTTAATCCTCGTACAACAGCAAGAACAGGCGATACAGTTAAATTCGCTCTGGATATGGAAAAAATCCATGTATTCGACAAAGAAACAGAACAGGTTATCACAAACTAAGATTTTGTTTCCTCAATCAGAAATTTACCCCTGCGGTTATGCCGCAGGGGTTTTTGTGTTGAAAAAGCGGATAAAATTTTACGGAAATACTGCCTGACACAGGGCTCAGGTATCCAGAAGTTCTGAAGAGGGCAGGGTTGGGTTAAAGTTATGCTTGCTGCTCTTGATACTTTTAATGGGATGGGATGCCAATATGTAGTCTTTGGGAAGCTGACGGGGAGAGAATCCCGTAATATCCCGGAACACCCGGTTAAAATGGCGTATGGTATCAAAACCGCATAAAGAGGCGATTTCTGTCACAGACAGATTCTTGTCATTGTGATTGAGCAGATGTATGGCTTTTTCCAGCCGGATGATGTTCAGGTACTGAGAAAAAGTCATCCCGGAAATGCTTTTAAAAAATTTGGAAAAATACGGTTTGGACAGTCCCATAAAGCTGCAGGCATCCTCAAAGGTGATATAGCTGCATTTTTCCCCTATTTCTGTCAGAAGATTTTTATAATTCAGGACGGAACTGCTGTCCCGGATTTTTTTTGGCTCTGCCAGCGGTTCCTGACGGAAGATCTCGATCATAAGTCCGGTGAGCAGACAGGCGGCTTTGGCGTCGTAGAAAGGCTTTTGATCCTTCAGCTCTCTTTTTATGGTTTCATAGACCTCAAAGACAGGCAGGGGGTGGGAGATCACCGGCGATGCCAGCTGGAACTCTCTGGCGGACAGACCGGTGAGAAGAGACGCGTCAAACATAAGGATCCCTGTGATGCTGTCTGCCGCGGCTTTGATGTAATGGATCTCTCCGCTGTTGATAAAGGCACAGTCGCCTTCGAGAAGGTCATAAGCCGTGTTGCTGTGGGAAACGGTCACTTTCCCAGACCGCGCGCAGATCAGCTCACATTCCAGGTGCCAGTGGGGAAGATTATGCAGGTTTCTGTATTCACCAGCCCAGATGCGGGCTTTTCCCGTGCTGTCTCTCTGCTCAAAATTTGCCAGCATATTGCCGTCCTCCTTTTACAGAACATAAAATAAAAAATTTTTGCCTGCCTGGAACAGGAATATTTTCCGGGGCAGGCTTTTCTTGTAATTTACTTTAGCAGAAAAGTGAATAAATGTCCAGAAACGGACAATAGATATCTTTCATTTTCCTCAGGGTAAGCTATACTGGAATTATACCAAAGTACGTTTCAAGGAAAATGCAAGGAGGACAAAAAAATGTTGGAAATGAAAAATTATCAGTTCTGGTTCTGTACAGGTTCTCAGGATCTGTACGGTCAGGAATGCCTGGATCATGTGGCAGAGCACTCCAAAATTATGGTGGACAGACTGAACAAGTCCGGGATCCTTCCCTATGAAGTGGTGTGGAAACCGACACTTCTGACGAATGCTATGATCCGTCAGACCTTTAACGAGGCAAATGCAGATGAGAACTGCGCAGGCGTGATTACCTGGATGCATACCTTTTCACCTGCAAAATCCTGGATCCTGGGACTTCAGGAATACAGGAAACCGCTGCTGCACCTGCACACACAGTTTAACAGAGAGATTCCCTATGACACCATTGACATGGATTTTATGAATGAAAACCAGGCGGCTCACGGAGACAGAGAATATGGACATATCGTAAGCCGTATGGGAATCGAGCGTAAGGTCATCGTAGGATTCTGGGATGACAAGGATGTTCAGGAAAGAATCGCTTCCTGGATGAGAACTGCGGTAGGCGTGATCGAAAGCAGCCACATCCGTGTCATGAGAGTGGCAGACAACATGCGCAACGTAGCCGTAACAGAAGGAGATAAGGTAGAAGCCCAGATCAAATTCGGCTGGGAAGTTGACGCTTATCCGGTCAATGAGATCGCTGAGGCAGTGGAAGCTGTTTCCAAGGCAGATACAGACGCTCTGGTAGAAGAATACTACAGCAAATACGACATTCTCCTGGAAGGAAGGGATCCGGAAGAATTTAAGAAGCATGTGGCAGTACAGGCACAGATCGAGATTGGTTTTGAGCGGTTCCTGGAGGAAAAGAATTATCAGGCGATCGTTACTCATTTCGGCGACCTGGGCGCTTTAAAACAGCTTCCGGGACTGGCAATCCAGCGTCTGATGGAAAAAGGCTATGGATTCGGCGGAGAAGGCGACTGGAAGACCGCGGCCATGGTGCGCCTGATGAAGATCATGACCCAGGGCAAGAAGGACGCAAAGGGAACTTCCTTTATGGAAGATTACACATACAATCTGGTTGCAGGAAAAGAAGGCATCCTGGAAGCCCATATGCTGGAAGTATGCCCCACCATCGCAGACGGTCCTATCAGCATCAAATGCCAGCCTCTTTCCATGGGTGACAGAGAAGATCCGGCAAGACTGGTATTTACCTCCAAGACCGGAAAAGGTATCGCTACCTCTCTGATCGACCTGGGCGACAGATTCCGCCTGATCATCAATGATGTAAACTGCAAGAAAGTAGAGAAAGATATGCCTAAGCTTCCGGTAGCAACCGCTTTCTGGACACCGGAACCAAACCTTCAGACAGGAGCAGAGGCATGGATCCTGGCAGGCGGCGCTCATCATACCGCATTCTCCTATGACCTGACTGCAGAGCAGATGGGAGACTGGGCAGCAGCCATGGGAATCGAAGCTGTTTACATTGATAAGGATACCAATATCCGTACCTTTAAAAACGAGCTCCGCTGGAACGAGGCAGCTTTCCGCCTGAAACTGTAATCCCCGGCACCTGAGATGATTTCGGAAAAACGGTGGAAATCACAAGTTTATAAATCTGGAACCTACAGCCGCAGAACTGTGCAGACAGCTCTGCGGCTGTAACAATTCACCAAAAAATCATAGAGTTTTCCCCTGGTTTAGTTGATATTTTTGTGAAAATCCTGTATGATTAGGAATAGAAAGTTTCAAAATCGTGTTGAGAGAATACCAAAGGAGAACAGAATATGATTTCAAGTCAGGTGATACAGAAGACGCTGGACGAATTAAGAGCAATTACCAGAATAGATTTATGTGTGATGGACATTGACGGAAAAGTAAATTCTACCACCTTTTCCGTGGAAGGCGAAGATTTCGGAGATGTGAGAAGCTTTGTGGACTCCATGGCAGACAGCCAGGTGATCAAAGGCTACCATTTTTTCAAGATTTATGACAACCAGTCGGTAGAATATGTACTGATCGCAAAAGGCGGAAGTGAGGACGCCTACATGATCGGACGCGTGGCAGTGGCGCAGATCCAGAATCTGATCGTAGCCTATAAGGAACGGTTTGATAAATCCAATTTTATCCAGAACCTGATCCTGGATAACTTGCTTTTAGTAGATGTGTACAATCGGGCAAAGAAGCTCCACATCCCGGTGGAAGCAAAGCGGGTAGTCTTTCTTATTGAGACCAAGAATGAGAAAGATCAGGATTCTATGGAGATCCTGAAAAACCTTTTCATTTCCAGAACCAGCGATTTCATCACTGCCATTGATGAGAAAAACATTATTATCGTAAGGCAGCTGGAGGAAAGCGACGATTATGAGAGCATCGAGGAGATTGCCAGGATGATCGTGGACATGCTCAATGCCGAAGCCATGTCCCAGGTCCGTGTTTCCTACGGCAATATGATCCATGAGATCAAGGATGTCTCCCGTTCCTATAAAGAAGCGAAAATGGCGCTGGATGTAGGCAAGATCTTTTATGTAGAGAAAAATATCGTGGGATACAACAATCTGGGCATTGGACGCTTGATCTACCAGCTTCCCATGCCGCTGTGCGAGATGTTTATGAAGGAAGTATTCGGCGGAAAACTGCCGGAGTCCCTGGATGATGAGACCCTCAATACCATCAACAAGTTCTTTGACAACAACCTGAACATCTCAGAAACCTCCAGACAGCTGTTCCTTCACAGAAATACTCTGGTCTACAGGCTGGAGAAGATTCAGAAGAGCACAGGGCTTGACATCCGCGTATTTGACGACGCGCTGACCTTTAAGATTGCGCTGATGGTGTCCAGCTATATGGAATTCATGAAAAAGCAGGATTAAGACAAACAGGCGGTGTGCAGAAACGCACCGTCTGTCCTTTTAAAAACCGATTGTATTATTGTATGCAATTAATTTACTTTGATAAAATACTTGCTTTTTAAAGCAATAAAATTTATAATGGTAGAAGATATTTTCAGCAAAAATCAGGAGGAATGTTATGATTAAACTTTATGAAGGCGGCACATGGCTTTTAAATGGAACAGAACTGATCGCCGACGGACCGGAAGCGGCAGCGGCTGTAGAACATAAAACAGGAAAAAAAGCAGACAGGCAGGAGGCGGCAAGAAATACCATCGCCTATTCCATTCTCCAGGAGCACAATACCTCCGGCAATATGGACAACCTGCAGATTAAATTTGATAAACTGACTTCTCATGATATTACTTTTGTAGGCATTATCCAGACTGCCAGGGCGTCAGGGCTTGAGAAATTCCCTATTCCCTATGTACTGACCAACTGTCACAATTCTCTGTGCGCAGTCGGCGGTACCATTAATGAAGATGACCACATGTTCGGACTGACCTGTGCCAAGAAGTACGGCGGCGTGTATGTACCGCCCCATCAGGCAGTTATCCACCAGTTCGCAAGAGAAATGCTCGCCGGCGGCGGCAGGATGATCCTGGGATCCGACAGCCATACCCGCTATGGAGCTCTGGGAACTATGGCAATGGGAGAAGGCGGTCCCGAGCTGGTAAAGCAGCTGCTGGGAAGAACCTACGACATCAAATGTCCGGAGGTCATCGGCGTATATCTGACCGGCAGCCCCGTGCCCGGCGTAGGTCCCCAGGACGTGGCTCTGGCGATCATCGGCGCGGTCTTTGCCAACGGTTATGTGAAGAATAAGGTGATGGAATTTGTAGGACCCGGCGTTGCGAACTTAGGCGCGGACTTCCGGATCGGCGTGGATGTTATGACGACGGAGACCACCTGTCTCTCTTCTATCTGGAAGACCGATTCTGTCATCAAAGAATTCTATGAGACTCACGGAAGAGCAGAGGATTACAAAGAATTAAATCCGGGACAGGTGGCTTATTATGACGGTATGGTTTATGTAGACCTGAGTCAGGTAAGACCTATGATTGCTATGCCGTTCCACCCCAGCAATACCTATACCATTGAAGAACTGAACAGCAACCTGATGGATATCCTGGACGATGTGGAGAAAAAAGCCCAGATCAGCCTGGACGGTAAGATTCCGTATACCTTAAAGGATAAAGTCAGAGACGGAAAGCTGTATGTAGAGCAGGGAATCATCGCAGGCTGCGCCGGCGGCGGATTTGAAAATATCTGTGACGCTGCCGATATCCTGAAAGGCGCCAGCATTGGTTCAGATGCCTTTACCCTGAGCGTATACCCGGCAAGTACACCGATCTATATGGAACTGGCAAAGAACGGAGTGCTGGCGGACCTGATCCAGACAGGCGCAGTGGTTAAGACTGCATTCTGCGGACCGTGCTTCGGCGCCGGAGATACCCCTGCCAACAATGCGCTGAGTATCCGTCACTCCACCCGAAACTTCCCCAACAGAGAGGGATCCAAGATCCAGAACGGACAGATCTCCTCGGTAGCGCTTATGGACGCACGTTCCATAGCAGCTACAGCAGCCAATAAGGGCTGCCTGACACCGGCTACTGAATATGCGGGAGAATACAGAAAACCCAAGTATTACTTTGATAAGGCGATCTATGAAAACCGCGTATTTGACAGCAAAGGCATCGCAGATCCCAGTGTGGAGATCCAGTTCGGTCCCAATATCAAGGACTGGCCGGCAATGCCTGCACTGACAGAGAATCTGGTGCTGAAGGTAGTTTCTGAGATCCATGACCCGGTTACTACCACGGACGAGCTGATCCCGTCCGGCGAGACTTCTTCTTACCGTTCCAATCCGCTGAAGCTGGCAGAGTTTGCCCTGTCCAGGAAAGATCCGGATTATGTAGGCCTGGCAAAAGAGGTTCAGACTGCGGAAATCGCAAGAGAAAAAGAAGAATGCCCGGCATGTGCCCTGGAAGAATTAAATCCGGTATGGTTTAAGATTAAGGAAGCTTTTCCAGAGTCAGACCGCTATACAACCGGTATCGGAAGCACTATCTTCGCGGTAAAGCCCGGCGACGGTTCTGCCAGAGAACAGGCGGCTTCCTGCCAGAAGGTTCTGGGAGGCTGGGCAAACATTGCCAATGAATATGCCACCAAGAGATACCGTTCCAACCTGATCAACTGGGGTATGCTTCCCTTCCTGATCCCTCAGGGAGACCTGCCCTTTAAGAAAGGGGACTATCTGTTCATTCCAAAGATTCGGGAAGCGGTCGAAGCAGGAAAGACAGAGGTTCAGGCATATGTAGTAGGAGATACACTGAAAGAGTTCACCCTGGGGCTGGGAGAAATGACAGCAGATGAGAGAGAGATCATCCTGGAAGGATGCCTGATCAACTACTACAGAGCAGGAAAATAAATAAGAAAAACAACATAGAAAAGAGCATGAAAAAGGTTCCGGCACACGGATTTGTGTGCGCGGAACCTTTTTTAATGCTTTATTTTATCTAATACTTTCCGTACAGGAGAAGTCATTTTCCAGCAAGTGGAATTGATCACGGTATCCAGAGAAGCTTCGGCATACTTTAAGTTCTGGGAAAGCTGTTCTGCCTGTGCCGCAAGGGCGGCGTTCTGTTCTTCCAGTCTCCTGTTATCTGCTTCCAGCCGCTGCTTGTTCTCCAGAAGAATCTGATTGTCTCCTGCCAGGGTGTGATTCCATTGTGCCAGCTGGTTGTTGTCAGAGAGAAGCTTTTGATTATCTGCCAGAAGGCTCTCATTGTCAGCCGCTATCTTTCTGATATTGAAAACTGCATCCTGGGTAAAGGGATCATAGAAAAGGGAATTTCCATTATCCTTATAATAATCCACAGGTGTGTAGTGGTATGTGCGGATCAGTACGTCCGCGGTCTGCTCTTTCTCAAAGAGTCCGGCAAGGCGCCGCAGACCCAGGATCGGCTGCTGCCTGCCGCCGATAGAGAAGCCATCCAACAGAAGAAATGCCTTTTCGCATTCCAGCTCCTCCGGTGAGGCGGCATCCTTTTTGCGGAAGGATCCGCCGAAGGCTGAGCGGAAAAGAGAGGGCTCCAGATCATCGAAAAAGGTTTCCCGTATCATCATATATTCATTATAGAAACGTATGGTATCCGTCTCGGACTGGGAACTGGTATTTTTCTTATCTGTGTGGACGAACCGCCTCAGCTTTGTCAGAGGTTCCTCCAGCAGATACAGAGGATAACGCTTGACAATGCGCACCCAGTAGTCAAAGTCATGAAGCTGCCGGTAGGCAAGACGGAAGCCTCCGGTTTCCTTCATAACAGAAGTTTTCATCAGCACGGAAGAGTGGGTAAAGCGGTTCCCCTCAGTGAAGAAAAAGCGAAGCAGCTCTTCCTGGGACATATTGGGCTGATTGAGAAGCTCATAGAGGAAACGGACGTTTTCCATTTCATTGATGGAGTTTCCGTATTCGTCGATCAGGTCTGTTCCGGTAAAGCAGATCTGACAGCCAGCGGTTTTCTCCATATACGCCAGCTGCCGTTCCAGCTTCTGCAGGTCCCACAGATCATCGCTGTCTATTCTGGCAAGGTATTCCCCTTCTACTTTAGAAAATCCATAGTTGGTCGCATAGGAGATATGCATATTTTTTTCCATGGGATAATATTCAATCCGGTCATCCTTTTGGGCATATCTGCGGATGATCTCCGGGGAGGAATCCGTGGAGCCGTCATCCACAATGAGAAACTGCAGGTTTCTATAGGTCTGATTCAGCACACATTCGATGCTCTGTGCAATCAGATCTTCCTGGTTATAATTCACCATTAAGACAGAAATGCGTGGGGTTTCCATAGTGTTCTCCTTTACCGAATTTATTGCAGCGCCATAAATCTGCTTAACACAGCGGCACAGGCGGCGCGGCTGGATTTACCCTGCGGGTCGATGGCTCCTGTGCTGCCCTGCCCGGTGATGATCTTCTTTGCCACAGCCCACTGCATGGCTTCTTTTGCAAAACCGCTGACCTTAGAAGCGTCCGGAAATCCAGAAAGATTGTTTCTGGCGGAGGTGTCCATTCCGCAGTATTTTGCATAGCGGTACAGCATGGTGACCATCTGCTCCCTGGTGAGGGAATCCACAGGACCGAATCTGCCGTTTTCATATCCGGTGATCACAGAGACACTGTTTGCCCAGATCACAGGACTGGTATAAAACTGCCCGTCCCCTACATCGGGAAAGACCTTTTTATAGGAAACCGAAGGGCTTCCTGCCATCCGGTATAAGGTCGTGGCAAAGTGGGCGCGGCTTAATGTAGTCGCCGGTTCAAAACGTCCGTTATCCATACCGGTCATGATACCCTGGTTTTTCATATCTGCCACAACATCATAGTACCAGGAACCGGGATTGACATCGGGGAACGGGGAGGTTTGGATGCTGACGTCGCTGCCCTTATTTACAATGGTGATGTAATCTGCGGAAATAAAGGCGTACATGGTGCCGATGTTGTAGTTTCCGCTGGAAGTATTTACGGCAGTACGCTTGCTGTTTAATACCGGATCGCTCTGGATGCGGTAAAATCCGTTTTCCGGAGAGGATTTCATGATCAGGACAGAAGAGCTTACCTGAGAGCCTGTTTTATACAGGACAGTGGAGCTGGCAGAGCTCTGGGAACGTACATTGACGTCTGTAGAGCTGGTTTTGATCCCGATGGTGTATCTGCCGGCATCACTGCCGCCGCAGCGGCTGTCCAGCTGCCAGGCAACGGCTGCCGCTTTCTCGCCCCAGTAGGGGTCGGAGGCATATTTTACATTAATGCCGCTGGCTTTATTTCCCAGGAATCCTCCGAAGTACCGCCAGTCAGTGCTGTCCAGGTATCCCTTGGACATCCAGGTCTCAGAAAACTGACGGACACATTCATCAACGCTTGAAAAGTAGGAAGCTTTGTCCGGATCCGCATCAATGGCGTTAAGACCGAACAAATTATTTCTATTGACCGCATAATCACTTTTTCCCCAGCCGCTTTCATTGGCGGCAACACCGGTCATCAGCAGGGCATTGGTTCCATATGTATTCTGGTATTTTACCATAATAGAGCCGATGTTATTCATTTTGGACCCTGAGGAATTTGCCAGGGCGTTTACCGCTGAGCTTAAGGTGTTGGCAGAATAACTGGTGGTGCTGCGCAGCGGGAGATACTGAAAGTAATTGTAATAAGGATTGGAAGCGTTGACCGCGTGGCTCCTGGTCCCTGCCTTATAATCTGCCTGCATGTTTCCATAATTAGAAGCGGTGTAGAAGTAGTGACCGTCATAGCTGTAGTATTTGGTCCCTTCAGACAGATAGGATGGCGCGTAACCGTTTCTCAGCACACTGGGATAAGCGTCCTTTTTTATATTGGTGGTTACATAATGGTAAAGCCATCCGCCGGATACTTTGTAATAGCTGACAGAAGAAGCAGCAGAAGCCTGCACCACCTGAACCTTGGAAGCGGAGACAACCCCGGTTACGCCGGAAAGCATGAACTTCACGTTGTTGGAGCTGTCCCTGCCGAGATAGGCGGCATCGGCGCCGTACTGCCCGCTTACATAACCGGAAGCGCCTGTGACAGTATCGGTATATTGGGTCACGGCGTTTGAACCGGTATTAAAGTTTACAAGATATCCTTCCAGAGCAGAGGCTGCGTAAGCTGCAGGCGCGGAGGATTCATCATACTGGTCAGCCATTGGCAGATCCTCGACGGCGCCGTCCTCTGCTTCTACCTCATAAGAATTCCCATTTTCATCCATGGCAGTCAGGGGTGTGGTTGACTGGTCCCGTTCCCCATAGAAGCCTTCCGGGGTCTCGTCTGCCCGGACAGCAGAAGCCGTGCAGAAAATCCCTGCCAGCAACAGGCAGAATACCCCTAAAGCGAAAGGTCCTTTTGTTCTTTTGTTCATTATAACCTCCTTAAGTTATGTACATCTTACAGGCAAAATAGCTTTGCCTCATATCCTAGAGTGATTAAAAGAATTACTTTTTGCGCATTATACCATGGTCACTAACCTTATACCGCGCCTTTGGCTTGTATTCGCTAAGTGTCCAGGTATATGCCTCACCAAATTCGTACTGCGCCTTCGGCTTGTACTCATTAAGTGCTCTCATTATAACATAAGACTATCTGGTTTTCACCTGGAATTATGAAGAAATCTTTACAGGAATTTATTGGAAATTAAAAAAAATGAAAAGAGCCATATCGTTTTTGTCATATTTTTGTGCTATATTTAGGGAAGTTATTACCTTTATGAGGATTGAAAGGGAGAAAGCTATGAAAAGAGTGTTTATTCATGCGTTTATGGCAGGAAATTTGGGGGATGACCTGATGGTCAGGATTTTGTGCAGCCGGTATCCGAAGGTACACTTTTTTGTCTTTGCGGATGCTTCTTATCATACCCGTTACAGGGATCTGAAAAATCTGACGGTATTTGCTCCGGAGGACCGGAAAACCAGAGTTTTAAATCAGGCAGTCCGAAGGCTGGCGGGCAGAGAGGACGGAGCCCGCAAGCTTTTGATGAAGACCTCCCATGCTGCTGTCCACATCGGCGGTTCTGTTTTCGTGCAGCACCTGGATGACTGGTCCGGTTTTTATGCCATGGATGAACAGTTGGTGCGTCTTAGCCGGAACCTTTTTGTAGTGGGAGCGAATTTTGGACCTTACACAGATCCGGGCTACCGGGAACAGTACCGGCAGCTGTTTGAAGGCTACCGGGATATCTGCTTTCGGGACAGCTGTTCTAAAAAGGAATTTTCACAGGCAGACAATATCCGCTGGGCGCCGGATGTAGTCTTTCAGTATAAAGAAATTCCAAAAGTTTCCGCAGAAAGGCAGGTGTTGTTTTCTGTGATCGATCTGACGGAGCGAGGCGGGAAATATCCTGTGAGCCAGTACCGGGAAGTCTATGAAAAGTTTATGAAAGACCTGGCAGTGGTTTTTCTGAAGCAGGGGTACCGGGTAAAGTTTATTTCTTTCTGCCGGATGCAGAAAGATGAGGAGGCAGCCCGGAGGATTCAAAAGGAAATCAGGAAAGAGGTTTCCTTTGATACAGAACTGATCTGCTATGACCAGAATCTGGAGGAATGTATGCAGGCATTTGCCGCTTCTGAGATGATTGTGGGAACCAGATTCCACAGCATTATCCTGGGTATGTGCATGGAGAAGAAAGTGCTGCCTGTGATCTATGACTATAAGACAAGGAATATGCTTAATGACCTGTTCCCTCATAGCGGGCTGGAGTTTGGCGAGCTGGAGCATCTTTCGGCGGCGCAGGCAGCAGAACAACTGAAAGCCTCAGAGCCGTACCGGGCAGAACAGGCTGTCAGGGAAGCGCAGGAACAGTTTGCAGCCCTGGACAGATTCCTTTTATCTTAAATTGTTGTGATAAAATAAATTGTATATAAAATTTGGAAAAATAAAATTAATTTACAGCATAAACTAAAAGAAAAGATTTGAAATAAAAAAATATAATTTTTTTAAAAAAATATATTGACAAATACAGGAGGGTGTAGTATTATAATCTCAACAAAAAACAAAACACCAATCAAACAAAATTACTTCATAATCATTTTAAAATTTGAGACGAGAAATCAATTTTAAAGTTGATGACAAGGTACAGAGGAAATCACTAGAAAGAAACTTTAAGTGTATGGAGAATACATAATAAGAAAACAGTAGTGATAAAGTACTAAGGAAAAAGGTAATTTGATCGGTGGGATGAGATAAGGAGGTTCAGTCCAATGGGAGCAGATGAATCAAATTATCAATATGAGAGTGGTAAGGCATAAATTCCCTTAGAAAGACCTGGAATAGAGAAAGACGAAGAGCCAGTTCCTTATAACTTATAAGATAAGGAAAAAGAATTTCAGGTAAATATCAAAAATGTCCTCATATTGAATATTTACCACAAAAATAATAAGAAGGTTTTAAAATATATGTAAAGAAATATATTTTAAAAGGATATAGTATTTATATAATATTTGAAAGTATAATAAATCAATATGATGAGTTGTATTTCCGTAATAAGCCCGTTGTATATGAAGAGTCAAAAGGACCGGTTATACTGATAAGAACTATATAAAGAAATATCTTGAAAACATAATAGACCGAACTATTAAGTTGGAAACTTGTTATTATCCTGAGTATAGAAATGATAGAAAACTTTCGATAAATTCAAAGTGAATTTATAATAAGGGAATTGAGAGATAAAAAAATTATAATAAGAGAATTATTATAAATATAAAAAAATTGAATAGTGATTGATAACAATAAACAAGAAGATTGCAGTCAAGAACTATAAAACAGAAACCGAGAATTAGATTTTACGAAATAAATGTGAGTTTATAAGTAAAAAGAGAGGAATAAAAAATTGAATAACGCAGAACATTAGAGCAACCGTTATATCAAACAAGGTGATGATATAGCGGTTGTTCATTTTTTGTGTTATACTGCGTAATAGCTGAGGAACAGACAGCTTGTTCCGGAGTATGAGAAACAGGAAGGCAAAAGGAAGGAAAGCATGAGAAGAAGAACGACCCGTATAGAAGAACAGATTATATATGAAGATCAGGAGATCCTGGTATGCAGGAAGCTTCCGGGTATTCCGGTGCAGAGCAGCCATGTGGGGACTGTGGATCTGGAGAGCGCGGTGAAGACTTATCTGGCGAGCAGAGGGGAAGCAGCTTATGCAGGGGTGATTCATCGGCTGGATCAGCCGGTGCAGGGGATCATAGTCTTTGCCAAGAACCAGAGGGCGGCAGGGGAATTAAGCAGGCAGATGAGCCAGGGGGAAATGGAGAAATTATATCTGGCAGCAGTGGATGGGATTCCCTGTCAGGAGCAGGACAGACTGGAAGACGAACTGGAAAAAATACCGGGATCCAACTTGTCTAAAGTTACAGAGAAAAAAACAGCTTTCAGCAAAAAGGCAATTCTGGAATATAAGGTACTAAAAACCCAGGAGGGAACGGCGCTTCTGGAAATCCGGCTTTATACCGGACGGCATCACCAGATCCGGGTTCAGCTTGCCCACAGGGGTATGCCCATCTGCGGGGACAGCAAATACAATCCTAAATGCAGAGAAAACAACGGGCAATGGCAGGAGCTTGCCCTTTGTGCATATAAATTATCGTTTCAGCATCCGGTTTTAAAGAAAAAAATGGAATTTACGGCAATGCCTGTTGGAAACTTTCCGATGGTATAGAAAGAACTGCGGTCCTTATACTAAGAGTAAAAAGGATATCGGAGTGAACAGCAGATGAAAGAAAAAAACAGAGTCAGAATCGCGATCGCGGGAGCAGCAGCTGGAATTATTTTGGGTATGAAATACCTCTTTCCTGTGCTGCTCCCCTTTTTGATCGGATGGATCCTGGCAGAAGCAGTGAATCCTGCGGCATCCCGGATTGCAGGCACAAAGACGGGGAAAAAGCTGCATCTGAGCAAAAGCTGTGTGGGCACGGCGCTGATCCTGTTCTTTACTGTATTGCTGATCTGGGGCTTGCTCTGGGGTGTGCAGAGTCTTTCGGAGAAACTGGCAGACTGCATACAGCATTATCCGGAAATCCGCAGAGAAACAATGGTGATGATTGAACGGTGCTGTACAGGGGTAGAGCATGTGACCGGGATCCCGGCAGAAGAAAGCGCAGACTATGTTTACCGGCAGATGGCAAATGCGGGGGAATATCTGCTGGAAGAGGGGAAGGGAATGGGTACAGCGGTGGCATCTGTCAAGTGGTGCGCGGTTGCCGCTGGAGCTGCGTTCATTGGAGTAGTATCGGGAATCCTGTTTCTTCAGGAAAGGGAAAAGGTCCTGGCGTGGCTGGAGAAAAAAAGCAGTTTCCAGAAAGGGCGGAAGCTTCTGAAAGGATTAGGAAAGGATATAAAAGAATATCTGAAAGCCCAGGTGAAGATACTGGCTGTGATCTGCGCAGTCTGTGCAGCCGGACTGTGGCTGCTGGATATCCGGGGAGCTGTGGGATACGGCATCTTGATCGGTCTTCTGGACGCACTGCCTATTCTGGGAACCGGGACCTTCCTTGTACCAATGGGGATCTTCTGGCTGCTCCAAGGGGAAACGCTGCGGGGCGCAGGGCTGTTCCTTTTGTATCTGGTCACTGCCTGCATCCGCCAATTCCTGGAACCCAGGCTGGTGGGAAAGCAGCTGGGGATCTCTCCCCTGCTGGTGCTTTTGTCAGTCTATCTGGGCTTTTTCCTTTACGGCGGCTGGGGATTTTTGCTGGGACCTTTATCAGCCTTGCTTCTCTATGGAATTGTGAAGGAATATAAGCCGGATTCTTTCTGAAAATTTTATGAACATCTGCGATTTTCGCTGGACTAATAAATAGATTCGTGTATAATGAAAGCGTAGTTAAGCTTGCAGATAAAGGATAGATAAGGCAGGTAGGAATATGAGAAAATTATTAGTCGGACTGCTGTGTCTTATGATGGCGGCAGGTTCTCTCAGTGCCTGTGGAAATGGAAAGCGGGGAAGTGATTCCCCAGAACAGGGAAAAGTGTCTGAGGCTGGCAGCGAGGAAGAAACAAAAGAAGAAGGGCAGGACTCAGAGACAGAGGAAGAGAGTACCGGCGCAGAGGACCAGACAGACGAACAGGAGACACAGGAGCAGGAGACAACAGAAGCAGAAGAGAATCCGGAAGAAAACGAGGGAGATCTGTCAGAGGATCTGACGATGACGGTGCTGAAAGACCAGGCAGGCACCATTGATTATACCTCTCTGGAGGAACTTAATCCCGAACCCGGGAGCAGGATTGCAGTAGTGATCAAGAATAAGAAGTCCGCATACTGGTCTGTGGTAAAAGAAGGTATGGATGCGGCAGTAAAAGACCTGAATGAAAAAATGGGCTACAAAGGCAGCGATAAGATCACATTGTCCTTTGACGGACCTACAGATGAGGCTGATGTGGACAGCCAGATCAATATCATAGACGCAGTTCTGGCAGAAAATCCGTCTGTGCTCTGCCTTGCCGCCATAGATATGGAATCCTGCACAGCGCAGCTGGAGACAGCATCGGACAACAGCATTCCGGTGGTGATCCTGGATTCCGGTGTGGAGAGTGAGCTGGTGGATGCCGTATGCGCCACAGATAACTATGCTGCAGGAGCAGAAGCTGCCAGAAGACTGGCAGAATCCATTGAGGGCAAAGGTCAGATCGCAGTGCTGTCTCATGTGGAAACTTCTGAGACAAGCATGAAGAGGATCGCAGGTTTTACAGAGGAACTGCAGAAAAATTATACAGAGATCGAAATCGTGAATGTTTCCTATGAAAATGAGGACAGTTCGCTTTCAGAGATGGCAGAGGCAGTCCTGAAGCTGTATCCGGACCTGAAGGGATATTTCTGTACCAACGGGGAAGCCGCGGAAGCAGTGCTGAGTGTTACTGCTGACTCAGACAAGGACATTGCTGTGGTGGGTTTTGATGCAGGGAAGGCGCAGCAGACAGCGGTCAAAGAGGGAGAAGAGGTCGGAATGATCGTACAGAATCCCTATGGAATGGGCTATGCCACCGTGATCGCCGGAGTCAGAGCTGATCCGGACCAGTATCTTGGAAATGATAAATTTATCAACACAGGATATCAGTGGATCGACAGCACCAACCTGGAATTGGAACAGTATGCTAACTATTTATATGAGTAAAGCGGTAATGTGATTTCGCTGAAATATCAGGAAGTTTATCAAAGGGATTCAACAGAATATACAACAAAGAGAAGAAGAGATTGTATAGAATGCATACAATCTCTTTTTTGTGTGTAGAATTGGGGGAGAAAAGACATAATAATAGCGGAAAAGCTTATAAAAATCTGTTAATAAATTGACAAAATGCCTATTCCATAGTAATATCAAGTTATGCGAAGGTGGTGATACTGTGGTAGAAGATACGATCAAAGCAATTCGTGAGACCGAGAAGAAAGCAGAAGAAATCATAGCTGATGCGAAAGCTTCCGGTGCCCAGCTTCTTGAAAAAGCGAAACAAGAAGCGGCAGAATTGGAATCCGGCATGGTGAGACAGGCAAATGACCAGGCGGCGAAAGCCCGGGAAGAAGCTGCCCGTGCGGGAAAGGAGAAGCTTGAAGAGACCGTTCGGGAAGCCGGCAGTGAGATCAGGCAGCTGAAAGAAGCTGCAAAGACACGGGAAAAGGAGGTCATTCAGGCGATCATCGAGGAACTGGTATAGTCCAGATTCCCGGAAAGGAAATGTAAAAATACTGGTAAAGGAGGGATAAGAATGGCAGTTTTGCAGATGCAAAAAGTCAGTATCTGCGCGCTGAAAAGGGATAGAAAACAAATTCTGGAAAAACTGCAGTCACTGGGTGTGATGGAGATCTCCCAGCTTCCTGACAAGGAAGAAGGATTTGAGACCGTCAGCACCCAGCAGGAGCGCAGCATCTTTGATAAGAATGCGGCTCTGGCAGACAATGCACTGGATATCCTGCAGGAATATGCACCCGAGAAGGCTTCGATGTTTGCCGGTCTGGAAGGCAAAAAGCTGGTAGAGAAAGAAACCTACCTGGCGGCAGCGGACAAGAAAGAAGCAGTCATGGAAGCTGCCGCAGATATCGTAGGTCTGCACAAGCAGATTGCGGAGCACAAAGCCAATATCCAGAAACTGGACAATCAGATAGAAACTCTGACACCCTGGTTGAGTCTGGGAATTCCCATGAATTTCGGCGGGACCAGATCCAGCGCGGTGCTGATCGGCGCAGTGTCAGGGGTTCTTACCATGGATGAGCTCTATGCTCTGGTACTGGGCCAGGAGGAGATTTCTGGCGTGGATATTTCTATTTTGTCATCAGACAGGGATACCACTTACATTGCGGTTGTCTGCCTGAAGGGAGAAGAAGAAAAGGTAGAGAATGCCTTAAGGCAGGGAGGATTTGCAAAGCCGTCTCTTATGACGGGCAAAACCCCGGCAGAGGAGAAAAAAGCGCTGGAAGAGCAGGTCCATAGGATTTTAAAGGAAATCACAGACTGTCAGGAGAAAATTGCCGCACACGGAAAAGACAGGATGAATCTGAGGCTGATCGCGGATTATTTCCGTACAAGAGCAGAGAAATATGAGGTTCTCGGGCAGCTTCCTCAGTCGAAGAAGACATTTCTTGTGACCGGTTATGTACCGAAAAAGGCAGTTCCTGCCCTGGAAAAAGCCCTGAAGGAAGACTTCCTTCTCAGCATGGAGACAGAGGAAGTCCCGGAGGAAGAGGAAGCGCCGGTGCTGCTTAGCAACAATGGCTTCTCAGAATCCGTAGAAGGCGTACTGACCTCCTATGGTCTTCCGAAGAAAGGAGAGATCGATCCGACAACGATCATGTCCTTTTTCTATGTATTTCTGTTTGGACTGATGCTTTCAGACGCGGCTTATGGTCTGATCATTTTCCTGGGATGCTTTGCTGTGATCATAAAGTTCCCCAGGATGGAGAGCTCTCTGAAAAAGTCCATCAAGATGTTTATGTACTGCGGAATCTCTACGCTGATCTGGGGTATCTTATTCGGCGGATATTTTGGCGATGCCATTGACGTGGTAGCCAGAACCTTTTTCCATGTGGAAGTTCCGGAGGGCGGCATGATCAAGGCGCTCTGGTTTGTTCCATTGAATGATCCCATGCGCATGCTGATCTATTCCATGCTGTTTGGTGTGATCCATCTGTTTACAGGGCTTGGGATCAAAGGTTATATGCTGCTGAGAGATAAGAAGTATCTGGATTTCTTCTGTGATGTGGTATTGTGGTTCGTGTTCCTGATCGGACTGATCCTGCTGCTGCTTCCCAGCGAAATCTTTGCTTCTATCGCCCAGCTGGAACCGGGGACATTCCCGGCAGCGGTTTCTCAGGCAGGAAAGATTCTTGCTATCGTGGGTGTCGTAGGACTGGTGCTGATGTCCGGACGTTCCAGCAAGAATATCGGGCTGCGCCTGGCACTGGGTGCGTACGATGTTTATAATGTGACTGGATGGCTCAGTGACGTGCTGTCCTATTCCCGTCTGCTGGCGCTGGGACTTGCCACAGGAGTTATCGCTTCTGTCGTGAACCAGATGGGAAGTATGGCAGGCGACGGTATTTTCGGCGCGATCGTGTTTATCGCTGTGTTTGTGATCGGACATGTTTTCAATATGGCGATCAATGTACTGGGGGCATATGTGCATACCAACCGTCTCCAGTTCGTGGAATTTTTCGGTAAGTTTTATGAGGGCGGAGGCAAGCCTTTCAGCCCATTTCAATCAAATACCAAATATGTAGATGTTAAGGAGGAAACATATTTATGAGTCAGTTAGGAATTGTTTATGCATTATTAGGTGCAGCATTGGCGGTACTTTTGGCAGGCGCAGGTTCATCTATCGGTGTAGGTATTGCAGGTCAGGCTGCTTCAGGCGTTGTTTCTGAGGATCCGTCCAAATTCGCGAAGGTACTTATCATGCAGCTGCTGCCAGGTACCCAGGGTATCTATGGTCTGCTGGTAGGCTTTATTACACTGTCTAAGATCGGTCTGCTGGGCGGCGGCATGGCAGATCTGACACCGCAGCAGGGTCTGCTGGTACTGGCAGCTTGCCTGCCTATCGGTATCGTTGGTCTGATCTCCGGTAAATACCAGGGTATGACATCCGCGGCAGCTATCGGCATCATTGCCAAGAAACCGGACCAGTTCGGTAAAGCTATGCTGTTCCCTGCAATGGTTGAGACTTATGCGATCCTGGCGCTGCTGATCTCTATCCTGTCTGTAACAAACCTTCAGTTCTAATAGAAGAAACAGGTTTCACAGGACAGAGGATTTCAGTAAGAAGTAAAGGAGAGCAGGAGAATGACTGGATTAGAAAAGATGCAAAGCCAGATTCTTTCAGAGGCAGAAAGCTCCGCGAAGGAAATTCTCGATCAGGCAAAAAAAGAGGCCGAGGGAATTGTAGAGGAAGCAAGGAAGAGAGCGGAAGCCGAATGCAGGAGAATCTCCGAAAAATCGGAAGCAGAAGTAAAAGGACTTGAGGAGCGGGCGGTTTCTTCCTCTGATCTTCAGAGAAGAAAGGAGCTTTTACAGGCAAAGCAGGAAGTGATCTCTCAGATGCTGGATCAGGCGTATGAGTCCCTGCTTTGCGCAGATGAGAAAGATTACTTTGATATGCTGCGCAAAATGCTCCGTAAATTCGTCCTTCCCCAGGAAGGCGAGATCTGCTTTTCCAAAGAAGATCTGGAGAGAATGCCGAAAGGCTTTCAGGAAGAGATTCAGGCGATTGCAAAAGAAAAGGGCGGCGCGCTGGCGCTTTCAGAGGAAGTGCGGAGTGTCCAGGGCGGCTTTGTCCTGATATATGGAGGAATTGAAGAAAATTGTACGTTTCGGGCAATGTTCAATTCTAAGAAGGATGAACTTTCCGATAAAGTTCATGCATTATTATTTTCGTAAGCGTTTACCGCAGAAGGAGGAATTGACTTGTTTGATACAAAATATACCTATGCGGTTGCGCGGATCCGTGCGCTGGAGACAGGGCTGTTCACCTCTTCGGTGATTGAGCAGCTGCTGGCGTGCGACACAGAGCAGCAGTGTCTGCAGCTGATCCAGGAAAAAGGCTGGGGCGATGCGGACACACCGTTAAACGCAGAGGCAATCTTGTCCCGGGAGCAGGAGAAGATCTGGGAGACCATCCGAGAACTGGGTGTGGATATGTCAGTCTTTGATGTTTTATCCTACCCCAATCTGTTCCACAACCTGAAAGCGGCAGTGAAGGATGCCTGCACCCAGGAAGACGGAAGGACTATGAATATCTATTATGAGGATACGGCGATTCCGGCAGATGAGATGCTGGAGATCATCCGGAGCAAAGATTTTTCCAGACTTCCTGAGAACATGGCAGCAGCGGCGCGGGATGCCTATGAGACGCTGCTCCATACAAGAGACGGGCAGCTCTGTGATGTGATCATTGACAAGGCAGCGCTGGAGGCAATCTATGAAGCAGGGAAGGCTGCAAAGGACAGCATCATCCGTGATTACGCAGAGTCTGTGGTGGCTGTGGCTGATATTAAGATTGCTGTGCGCGCGCAGAAGACCGCAAAATCAATCGATTTTATGAAACGTGCAATGGCACCCTGTCAGTCCTTAAATGTGGACCAGCTTGCCCGGGCGGCAGTAAGCGGCATGGATGCCATTACCGAATATCTTGCCGGGACTGCCTATGCAGAAGGGGCAGCGGCAATCGCTCAGTCTCCTTCCGCCTTTGGGCGGTGGTGCGACAACCGCATGATGGAAACTATGCAGTCTCAGAAATACGAAGCATTTTCTGTGGGACCGCTGGTTGCCTATATTCTGGCAAGGGAAAATGAGATCAAGACGGTCAGGATCATTTTATCAGGAAAACAGAACGGATTTTCCAATGATTCGATCCGGGAAAGGGTAAGGGAGATGTATGTATAAGATTGCAGTTGTGGGCGATTATGACAGTATTTACGGGTTTGCCACACTGGGTCTCGACACCTTCCCGGTGAGCAGCCGCAAAGAAACAGAAGAAAAGTTAGAGCAGCTGGCAGGCAGCGGATACGGCATTATTTATATTACCGAAGCTGCCGCGGCGCAGTGCGCAGGCGTGATAGAAAAATTCCAGGGGCAGCTGCTGCCGGCAGTGATCCGGATCCCGGGCGTATCCGGAAATACCGGCGACGGCATACAGGGTGTGAAAAATTCTGTAGAACAGGCAGTAGGCTCCGATATTCTGTTCAGTAATAATTAGAAAGCAGGTGGTTCGTTCCAATGAGCAAAGGTACGATTAAAAAAGTAGCAGGACCTCTGGTCATCGCAGAGGGTATGCGGGACGCAAATATGTTTGACGTGGTCCGCGTCAGCAATCAGCGTCTGATTGGTGAGATCATCGAAATGCATGGAGATGAAGCTTCAATCCAGGTATACGAGGAAACTTCCGGTCTGGGACCGGGAGAGCCGGTAGAGTCTATGGAGACACCCCTTTCCGTAGAACTGGGACCGGGTCTGATCACCAGCATTTACGACGGAATCCAGCGTCCGCTGGATGATATTATGAAGGTATCCGGCACCAACTTAAAGAGAGGTGTGGAGGTTCCTTCCTTAAAGAGAGAGCTGAAATGGAACTTTGTCCCCACAGTGAAAGCCGGAGACGAAGTGGAAGCCGGAGATATTATCGGTACGGTACAGGAGACCATTGTAGTAAACCATAAGATTATGGTTCCCTACGGAATAAAAGGTACAGTAAAAGAGATCAAAGCCGGAGAATTCAATGTAGAAGAAACAGTAGCGGTCATCTCCACAGAGGACGGAGACAAAGAGCTGACCATGATGCAGAAATGGCCCGTGCGCAGAGGCCGCCCGTATCTGAAAAAGCTGCCGCCGGAGATGCCTCTGATCACAGGACAGCGAGTAGTAGATATGTTCTTCCCTATTGCAAAAGGCGGTGTGGCTGCGGTACCGGGACCTTTCGGAAGCGGAAAGACCGTAATCCAGCACCAGCTGGCAAAATGGGCAGAAGCGGATATCGTGGTCTATATCGGCTGCGGAGAGCGCGGAAACGAGATGACAGACGTTTTAAATGAGTTCCCTGAACTGAAAGACCCCAAGACAGGTCAGTCTCTGATGGAGAGGACGGTTCTCATCGCCAATACTTCCGATATGCCGGTTGCGGCTCGTGAGGCGTCTATCTATACTGGTATCACCATTGCGGAATATTTCCGCGATATGGGCTATTCGGTAGCGCTGATGGCGGACTCTACTTCCCGCTGGGCAGAGGCGCTGCGTGAGATGTCCGGACGTCTGGAAGAAATGCCTGGTGAGGAAGGTTATCCTGCTTATCTGGGATCCCGTCTGGCACAGTTTTATGAGAGAGCCGGTCACGTGATTTCACTGGGCAAGGACCAGAGACAGGGAGCCCTCTCCGTAATCGGAGCGGTATCTCCTCCGGGCGGTGATATTTCCGAGCCTGTTTCCCAGGCAACCCTTCGTATTGTAAAGGTATTCTGGGGACTGGATTCTTCTCTGGCGTATAAGAGACATTTCCCTGCTATCAACTGGCTGACCAGTTATTCTCTGTATCTGGATAATATGGAGAAATGGTTTAATGACAATGTAGCAGAGGACTGGATGACCGGACGTCAGAAAATGATGAGTCTGCTGCAGGATGAGGCAGAGCTGGAAGAAATCGTTAAGATGGTTGGTATGGACGCCCTGTCTGCAGGAGACCGTCTGAAAATGGAAGCTGCCCGCTCCATCCGTGAGGACTTCCTGCACCAGAACTCCTTCCATGAGATTGATACCTACAGCTCCTTAAAGAAGCAGCACCTGCTGATGAAGCTGGTAGTGGCTTACTATGAGCAGGGCGCGGAAGCCCTGAAGCAGGGAGCTGATATCCAGGATCTGGTAAAACTGGATGTCCGTGAGAAGATCGGACGTTATAAATATGTTCCGGAGGATCAGCTGGACAAAGAATACGAAGCAGTTATGGAACAGCTTGCCGCAGAGCTGGCAGGCGTAACAGGGAAGGAGGACTTCTAATGCCAAAAGAATACAGAACCATACAGGAAGTTGCCGGCCCTCTTATGCTGGTGCGCGGTGTTGAGAATGTTCATTATGATGAGTTAGGTGAGATCGAACTGGCAAGCGGAGAGACACGCCGCTGCAAGGTTCTTGAAATTGACGGAAGCAATGCGCTGGTACAGCTTTTTGAAAGCTCCACAGGTATCAACCTTTCCAACAGCAAGGTGCGTTTCCTGGGACGGAGCATGGAGCTGGGCGTTTCCGAGGATATGCTGGGACGTGTCTTTGACGGTCTGGGTCGCCCCATTGACGATGGTCCGGAGATCCTGCCGGATGAGAGAAGAGATATCAATGGTCTTCCTATGAATCCGGCAGCCAGAAGCTATCCGGAAGAATTTATCCAGACAGGTGTATCTGCCATTGACGGTCTGAATACCCTGGTCCGCGGTCAGAAGCTGCCGATCTTTTCCGCTTCCGGTCTGCCCCACGCGCAGCTGGCGGCGCAGATCGCCAGACAGGCGAAGGTACGGGGATCCGGCGAGAACTTCGCCGTTGTATTTGCCGCGCTGGGTATTACCTTTGAAGAGTCCAACTTCTTTATTGAAAGCTTTAAAGAGACAGGCGCCATTGACCGGACTGTCCTGTTCATCAACCTTGCCAATGACCCGGCAGTTGAGCGTATCGCTACACCGAAGATGGCGCTGACTGCGGCAGAATACCTGGCATTTGAGAAAGATATGCACGTTCTGGTAATCCTCACCGATATTACCAACTATGCAGATGCCCTCCGTGAAGTCTCAGCAGCGCGAAAAGAGGTGCCGGGACGCCGCGGATACCCTGGTTATATGTATACCGACCTGGCAACCATGTATGAGAGAGCGGGACGGCAGAAGGGCAAAAAGGGAAGCATCACCATGATCCCTATCCTGACCATGCCGGAAGAGGACAAGACCCATCCCATCCCTGACCTGACAGGCTACATTACAGAGGGACAGATCATCTTAAGCCGTGAGCTTTACAGAAAAGGGGTTATGCCTCCCATTGACGTACTTCCATCCCTTTCCCGTCTGAAAGATAAGGGAATCGGTGAAGGAAAGACCAGGGCAGACCACTCCAATACCATGAACCAGCTTTTCGCGGCGTACGCCAGAGGAAAAGAGGCGAAAGAGCTGATGGTGATCCTGGGTGAAGCGGCGCTTTCCGATATCGACATTATCTATGCTAAGTTTGCAGATGCCTTTGAGGCAGAATATGTTTCCCAGGGATATACAACAAACAGGGATATTGAGGAGACCTTAAGGATTGGCTGGAAGCTGCTGTCCATCCTTCCAAGGAGCGAGCTGAAACGTATCGACGATAAATTCCTGGATGAGTATTACGGCAAATATTAAGAGAACTGCGCAATGAGTAGAAAGAGGTGGTATATTTGGCATCTACCCAGGTAAATCCTACCAGAATGGAGCTGACCCGCCTGAAAAGGAAGCTGGTGACAGCGGTAAAGGGCCATAAGCTTCTGAAAGATAAACGGGATGAGCTGATGCGGCAGTTCCTGGACCTGGTAAGGGAAAATATGGCGCTGCGCCAGAAAGTGGAGGCAGGGATCCTGTCAGCCAACAAAAATTTTGTCATTGCCAAGGCAGGCATGTCAGAGCAGATCTTAAATACTGCGCTGATGGCGCCCAAGCAGGAAGTTTATCTGGAGACAGATAAGAAAAATGTCATGAGCGTGGATGTCCCGGTCTTCCATACAAAGACCAGGACCGCAGACGCCAACGACATTTATTCCTACGGCTTTGCCTTTACCTCCGGGGATCTGGACGGCGCGGTAAAATCTCTGGCAGACATCCTTCCGGATATGCTGAAGCTTGCGGAAGTAGAGAAATCCTGTCAGCTGATGGCTGCGGAAATCGAGAAGACACGGCGAAGAGTCAACGCCCTGGAACACGTGATCATTCCGGAGACACAGCAGAATATTAAGTACATCACCATGAAGCTGGACGAAAATGAGAGAAGTACACAGATCCGTCTGATGAAGGTGAAGGATATGATGCTGGAAGAGGCACATCATTATAAGGACAAAGAATTTGCGGCAAAATAAAAATAGAAGAATGACCAGACGGCAGACCAAGAAGGCTGACGTCTGAGGAAAGAAAAGGCTGATGCCGGGAGAAAAAATCCGGCGTTGGTCTTTTTTTCATGATTTTGACGGGGAAAAGCAGGCAAAATTTCGTGAAAAATTGCCTTTGAAAAAAAGTGGAAAAAATTGTTATAATTATACTATAACAAGGCGGAGTTTGGGAAACACTGAACATAAGGAGGTAATGATCATGTTTCAGACAGGTTCTTATGTGACATATGGAAAGAGAGGGGTGTGCAGAATAGAAGAGACAGGCTGCTATTTCAAGGAGACCATGCACGACTCCAGAGAATACTATAAGATGAAGCCGGTTTTTTCTGCGGGAGATACGGTATACATCCCGGTGGAAAATCAGATTTCCATCAGAAGGATCCTGACTTCAGAGGAAGCCAGGGAATGCATTGAAGAGATTCCCAGGATTCAGCCGGAGATCTTCCGCTGCAGGCAGCAGACCAGACTGGCTGCCCATTATCAGGAAATGGTCAGCTCCTGTGACCCCAGGATCCTGCTGGCAGTGATCAAGGAATGCTATATTAAGAAAAAAGAAGCAGAGGAAAGTCATAAAAAACTGGGGCAGGTGGACGCCCGGTTTATGAAATGCGCGGAAGACCTGACTTACGGGGAGCTGGCAGTGGCGCTGGATACCACGCCGGATCAGGTCAAGCGCTTCGTACTGACAAAAATGAATGGAGAAAAAAGCAGCGCAGCCCTGTAAGAACTGTGCTGAAATTAGTAAGCTGAAAATTGTTGAGATTGACAAACACAGGGAGCAGGTGCTATTCTTAAGGTGGCGCTTGATTCTTGTGTTTTCTCCGTTGACAGGGCATCTGCGAGGTGTTGCGCCGTTTTTTTATATCGTAAAGTTAGATGTAGCTAACAAACGGAAATAAAAAAGAAAGAGAGGGATTACCGTGAAAAAACACAGATTCTGGGCGTGGGCAATGCTGTTCTGTATGGGAATGGTATTTTACACGGGATACAAACATAAATAAAATTCAGGAGGATTAAGACTATGATGAATGTAGATTTAATGAAGAAAGCAGCTTTATTTGCAGGCGGAGTGCTGTTTGGCACAGCAGGTGTCAAAATCCTGGCGAGCAAGGATGCAAAGAAGGCATACGTACAGACAACCGCAGCAGTTCTGAGAGCTAAGGACTGCGTCATGGACACTGTGACAAAGGTGCAGGAGAATGCAGAGGATATACTGGCTGAAGCAAAAGAGATCAATGAGGAGCGCGCAGCCGAGGAAGTCTATGGTGATGCACAAGAGAATCCACAGGAAGAGGCAGAAGGTTAGGAAGAATGCGAATAATCGTTCAGCATGAGATAAAAGGACGCCTCCGGTTCTCCACCGGGAAAAGGCGTCTGACTAACGAAGATGCAGATATGCTGCTCTACTATCTGTATTCCCTGCGCCAGGTGACATCGGCGAAGGTGTACGAAAGGACAGGGAATGCTGTGGTCTGGTACAAGGGGGAAAGAGAAGCGCTGCTTTCCGCTATTACCGCTTTTTCCTTTGAAAACCGGGAACTGCGCAGACTGGTGCCGGACAATACAGGCAGAGAGCTGATGAATCAGTATAAGGAAAAGCTGGTGATGAAGGCTGCAGTCCATGGTCTCTGCAAAGTATTTCTCCCCGCGCCTCTGGCAGCAGCCAAGGCAGCCTTTCAGTCTGTGCACTTTATAAAAGAAGGGATACGCTGCCTGGCAAAGGGGCGTTTGGAGGTGCCGGTCCTTGATGCGGCGGCAATTGGGATTTCTCTGCTCAGAAGGGATATCCCTACCGCTTCATCGGTGATGTTCCTGTTAGGAATAGGCGAGATCCTGGAAGAGTGGACCCACAAAAAATCTGTGGCAGATCTGGCGCGCAGTATGTCCCTGAACGT
>DWVZ01000015.1 GCA_019119975.1 Candidatus Blautia merdavium
GATCCGGGAAGGCGTTCCGGTATTCCCCAGAGGATTTAACGATATTACCGATCCGGTGCTGGCATACGGCGTGAAAAAAGGAAATACCGTCTATCTGGCAGTCTTTATGGTCCGGGAGCAGGAGGGAAGGAGCCCGCTGGACCTGGGCGGAAAGGTAAAAGAAGTTTCTGTGATCTATCCCAAAACGGTTGAGTGCGAATATCGGCTGGAAGAAGACGAGCTGTGGGTGAAAATGCCGCAGAAAGCAGCGGCTAGACTGTTTAAAGTTGAGTTGGAAGGATAAAGAAAAGTAAGAAAAGACGAAAGACGGAGGAAGCGCGCAGCCGGAAGGCATAGGCGCTGTCCTCTCCATTTTCTATGTTGTTTCTTTGTCAAACGGACTGCCATATTATGACGGGGCAATCCTTTTAGATTTTTGAATATTTTTGAATAGAAAAATAAGCAATAGAAAAAACTGAATAAAAAAATAGAAAAAACAGTTGACAACGCGCAAATACTTGTGATATGTTATCTGAGGAATAGCTGCCGAAGACAGCAGGTGCCGTAAGGCATAAGGATCAAAACGCCTGCCGAGGAAAGATTCATTCTTAAACAGATAAGATGGATAAGACCTCTTTGTCTTTCGGGCAAAGAGGTTTTCTTAATGTAGAGCAGCGCATCCTAAAAAAATAAGGAGGTGCACCAATTCATGGCAAAAGTAGAACTTAAAAAACCTGTCGTAGACGAGATTTCCAACAGCATTAAAGATGCAGCAGCAGTAGTTTTAGTAAACTACAAAGGCATCAATGTTGAACAGGATACACAGATGCGTAAGGAATTAAGAGAAGCTGGTGTTGTTTACAAAGTTTACAAAAACACAATGATGAACTTTGCATTCAAAGGCACTCCATGCGAAGAGTTATGCCAGCACTTAGAAGGAACAAACGCATTAGCAGTCTGCGCAGAAGACGCAACAGCTCCTGCAAGAATCCTTGCAAAATACGCAAAGACAGTTCCTACTCTGGAATTAGTAGCAGGTGTTGTAGAAGACACTTACTATGACAAGACTGGTATGGAAGCTCTTTCTCAGATTCCTTCCAGAGAAGAACTCCTTGGAAAACTCCTTGGAAGCATCCAGTCACCTATTACAAACTTTGCTCGTGTGCTTAATCAGATCGCTGAACAGCAGCAGGCTTAAGCAAAAGACACAGCAATGAGGCAGCGGACCGCCCCTGAGGCAGTACCATCGCCGTGAAACAAAGCCCACAGGGCAGAAAAATACTTTCCTGTACAGCATGATCACGCAGATCAGAAGAATTGTGCAGGCACAAATTAAAATTGGAGGTAAATAATAATGGCAAAATTAACAACAGCTGAATTTATTGAAGCTATCAAAGAATTATCCGTGTTAGAATTAAACGAATTAGTAAAAGCTTGTGAAGAAGAATTTGGTGTATCTGCAGCAGCAGGTGTTGTAGTTGCAGCAGCAGGCGGCGCAGCAGAAGCAGCAGAAGAAAAAGATGAGTTCGACGTAGAATTAACAGAAGTTGGACCAAACAAAGTTAAAGTTATCAAAGTTGTTCGTGAAGCTACAGGCTTAGGCTTAAAAGAAGCAAAAGAAGTAGTTGACGGAGCTCCTAAGGTAGTAAAAGAAGCTGCATCCAAAGCAGAAGCTGAAGAAATCAAAACAAAACTGGAAGCAGAAGGCGCTAAAGTTACTCTTAAATAATTTTAGGCTGAGCTTTGTAAACAGTCAGAATCTTTTGAGGATGATGCCCTTAGCTGCAGTGATGCAGCTAAGGGCTTTTTTTTCTGCTTGAAGTATGGTTTTCTTTTCTGTATATTTTCTGTATCGTTGAATACAGTAAGTTATGAGACAAGAACGGGGCTGTTCTGAAAGTCATTGTCTTTTAGTTTCGCCTGTGCTGAACTTTGTCTTAGTGATTAGGTTTCAGATACTCGCGAGGACTGAGATTGGGGAGGACCTGCGGGTCCTCCTATTTTCATACTTGAAAAAAGGATATCATTCTTTCAATTACCGACATTTTAACAACCAGCATGGGAGGACTTTTTCTATGGCAACACTTTTATTGGTCGTGATCTACATCGCATTTATCGGGCTGGGCGTTCCGGATTCCCTATTCGGAACAGCCTGGCCTGCGATCTATTCAGATTTTGGAACGCCGGTTTTTATGGGCAGTATTGTGTCTGCCCTGGTATCCGGCGGAACCATTCTGTGCAGCTTTTTTTCTGCAAGGATCATCAAGCGGTTCGGAACGGCAGCGGTCTGTCTTACCAGCACCGCGGTTACGGCTGCCGCGCTGGCGGGCTTCTGCATTTCTCCGAATATTTACTGTATGTTTCTGGCGGCATTTCCCTTAGGGATCGGAGCAGGAGCCATTGATACGGCTCTGAACAATTATGTGGCGCTGCATTATAAAGCAGTACATATGAATTTCCTGCACTGCTTCTATGGAATCGGCGTCACTGTGGGACCCTTCTTCCTGAGCTTCGCGCTCTCCGGGGACGGCGGCTGGAGAGGAGGATACCAGATCATCACATATCTTCAGATGGGGATTACAGCCATTCTCCTGTTTTCCCTGCCCCTTTGGAAGAGAGCCGGGCATACGGAGCAGTTTTCCGAAGAGGAACAGAAGGTTGTGGGATTTACAAAGCTCTTCAGACAGCATAAAGTGCGGTGTGCCTGCCTGATGTTTCTGGCGTCCTGCGGGATCGAAGTGACCTGCGGCACATGGGGAAGCACCTTTTTAGTAGAGGCAAAGGGACTGGACATAGCAGCAGCAGCCGGTTTTATGACCCTGTATTATTTCGGTATTGCCTTCGGCAGATTTTTGTCCGGCGTTTTTTCGGGGCGGATCCGACCTATGAAGATTGTTTTTCTGGGACAATGCCTGGTTGGGGGAGGAATCCTTTTGCTGCTTTTCCCGCTGAATGGTACATGGTCCGGTATATTGTTGTTTTTGATCGGCTGCGGAGTCGGACCTATGTTCCCTAATCTCCTGCACAATACCCCGGTCTGCTTTGGAAAACAGCTGTCCGCTTCTATGATCGCTGTGGAGATGACGGCATCCTATGCGGGCATCCTGGGCTGTCCATTCCTGTTCGGTATCCTGGCGCAGAACATTACTCCGAAGCTTTTTCCTGCATACTTAACACTGATTTTTGCGCTGCTGACTTTGGGAACGCTTCTTTTCAGAAAAGTGCGGGACACGCCAATGCCGCAGATGTAGCAGATTAGCAATATCTTTATTTGACTTCATCATTGCAAAGTGATACAATAACCTTTGTAAAAAAGAACCAGGGAGCTTGTGTTCCAGGCTGAGAGGAAGTAGAGAACTTCGACCTGTATCACCTGATTTGGGTAATGCCAACGTAGGGATCATAGATGAACAGACGCGATTTTTGAATAGATGCGCTTTCTGTACGAGCCTGTATCCTTTCGTTGGGTGCAGGCTTTTTTCTTGCAGAAAATTCTGTTTACGGAAAAGCGTTGTTTGCGAAAAAAGGTCTGTTTGGCTGGAAAAACGCTGTTCTGAAAAAGAAATGTGCAGGCAGAAGCCTTAACCCGGATACAAGAACCGCCCTGGGAACGGAAAGGAGAAAAAATGGAATACACCACACAGATGAATGCCGCAAGACAGGGAATCATCACAAAAGAGATGGAGATTGTGGCGAAAAAAGAAGGTATGGACGCTGAAAAGCTGCGCAGCCTTGTGGCAGAGGGAAAGGTTGCCATTCCTGCAAATAAACGGCACACCTGCCTGGAACCCAACGGGATCGGCTCTATGCTGAAGACCAAGATCAATGTCAATCTGGGAACATCCAGAGACTGGAAGGACCTGGACATGGAATTAAAGAAGGTTCAGGATGCGGTGGAGATGGGGGCAGAGTCCATTATGGACCTGAGCTCTTTCGGCGACACACAGAAATTCCGCAGGAAGCTGACTGCAGAATGCCCTGCCATCATCGGTACAGTGCCTATTTATGACGCGGTTGTTTATTATCATAAACCATTAAAGGAAATCACCTCAGAAGAATGGATCAAAATCGTGGAAGTGCATGCCAAAGACGGCGTGGACTTTATGACCATTCATGTAGGGATCAACAAAAGTACGGCAAAACGCTTTAAAGACACCAAGCGTCTGACGAATATTGTGTCCAGAGGAGGCTCCATTATCTTTGCTTGGATGGAAATGACAGGAGAGGAAAATCCTTTTTATGAGCATTACGACAGGATCCTGGAAATCTGCCGGGAATACGATGTGACCATGAGTCTGGGAGATGCCTGCCGTCCGGGCTGCATAGACGACGCCGGCGATATTTCCCAGATTGAGGAGCTGGTGACCCTCGGGGAACTGACCAGGCGGGCATGGGAAAAGGATGTGCAGGTCATCATCGAAGGACCGGGACATATGCCGCTGAACCAGATCGAAGCCAATATAAAGATCCAGCAGACCGTCTGCAAAGGAGCGCCATTCTATGTACTGGGACCTTTGGTGACAGATATTGCCCCGGGATATGACCATATCACAGCGGCGATCGGAGGCGCCATTGCCGCTACTCATGGCGCGGCATTTCTCTGCTATGTGACTCCGGCAGAGCATCTGCGTCTTCCGGATCCGGAGGATGTAAAGGAGGGGATCATTGCTTCTAAGATCGCTGCCCATGCGGCAGACATAGCCAAGGGGATTCCCCATGCGGCAGACTGGGACCGCCAGATGAGCACTGCAAGGAAGAAGCTGGACTGGGAAGAAATGTTCCGTCTGTGCATTGATCCGGAGAAAGCCCGCAGGTACAGAGAACAGGCAAAGCCTGAGAAAGAAGATACCTGCAGTATGTGCGGAAATTTCTGCGCAGTAAAAAATATGAACCGTATTCTGGACGGTGAGATCGTAAGCATTTACGACGAATAAAATCCAGAAGCCTTTTATCCTTTCCTGCCGGACACATCCGGCGGCTTTCAAAGGGGGAGCGCCCTGGGGAAGTAGGGAAGGTCAGCAGAGAATCTGCTGCTGTATAGCGAGGGAGCCCGTGTGCCGGGTTGAGAGGGTACCAGAGTACCGACCGAAAATACATACAGAAAGAGGGAAAGAAAATGAATCAAACAATGCAGAAAAACAACATTCACAGGATGACGGTGCTGGCTATGCTGGTAGCTTTGGGGGTGGTGATCTCTCCCATATTGAGAGTAGAGGGCATGTGCCCCATGGCGCATTTTATCAATATCACCTGTTCCGTCCTTCTGGGACCCGGGTATTCCCTGCTTTGCGCGGTTCTGATCGGAATCCTCCGCATGACTTTCATGGGGATTCCGCCCCTTGCCCTGACCGGTGCTGTGTTCGGCGCCTTTTTGTCAGGGGTTCTGTACCGTGTTTCGGGAGGAAGAATGATTTACGCGGTACTTGGGGAGATCATCGGAACCGGGATCATCGGAGCAGTGGCATCTTATCCGGTGATGGCAGGACTTATGGGAAGGACCGGGCTGTCCTGGCTGTTTTATGTTCCCAGCTTTATCTGCGGTACATTGATCGGGGGAAGCATCGCCTTTTTATTCCTGAAATCTTTAAACCGGGCAAGGCTGCTGACTAAGCTTCAGCAAAGCCTGGGCGCGCAGGTGCTGGAGCGTCCGGGAAATCCGGCGGCAGATTCTATGGGCATTGCAGCCGTAGGGATCCTGGTATTCGTGGCAGTGTTCGTTCTGATGAAGAATTTCATGCATCTGACCGGCGTGCTGACCATAGGCATTCCGGCAGCGGCGTTTCTGCTGGTAGAGCTTGTGGCAGCAGCATATTTTGCCCACAGCGCACTTCACAGAGCCTAGAGAAGCAGGCAAAGAGTAAGGCAGAAGATCAGGCAAGCCAAAAAGCCGGACCCGAAAGCGTGAAGCCGGGCGGGCAGAGAACTTCTGCTAAGACAGAATACAATAGGATACATCAGAGAAAAGGGCGGTGCCGGATACCGCCCTTTTCCGGCATAGAAAGGGTAAGAGAACATGGAGAATTTCAGCAGTATTTTCAGATACATCATGGAGCAGGTCAGGGACCAGGCGCCGCTGATCCACTGCATTGCCAATCCGATTTCCATTCATGACTGCGCCAATGTGGTGCTGGCAGCAGGCGCCCGCCCCATTATGGCAGAGCACCCCGGAGAAGTCCGGGAGATCACGGCAGGAGCCAGGGCGCTGGCGCTGAATATAGGAAATATCACCGACGCCAGAAAGGAATCCGTGCGAATCTGTATGGAGGAGGCAGCCAGGAGAAGGATTCCTGCTGTGCTGGACATGGTAGGGATCGGATGCAGTTCCATGCGCAGACAGCTGGTGCTGGACTGCCTGGAGAGGAGAAGGGAAATCTGTCCCCAGGCGCCCTTGATTCTGAAAGGCAATCTGTCGGAGATCAAAAGCCTGGCTACAGCAGGGGAAAAGGAACCTGTGCACACAGACGGAGTAGACGCGCGGGCGTGTGATGGGCTCACCAGGGAAAATGAAGCCCAGACCATACAGATGATCCGCGGGCTGGCAGCAGCACACCAGGCAGTGATCCTGGCAACAGGAAAGACGGATGTGATCGCAGATGAGAGAAACACTTATCTGGCAGACAACGGCTGTCCGGCAATGTCGCAGATCACAGGAACCGGCTGTATGCTCACTGTCCTTGCGGCTGTGTATGCCAGTCAGCGCGGCTGCGCGACCGGGCTGTACAACTGGCAGGAACCATTCAATCCGCAGAAATCTGCGACCTGGCAGAAGCCTGCTGATGCACAGGCGGACAGCCTTCCGAAAGGGCTGACAGAAGCAGCCCTCCTGGCAGCCCTGGTTTCAGGCATCTGCGGAGAACGCGCCGCAGAGGACTGGAAAGGAACAGGAACCTTCCAGGTGCGGCTGATGGACGAATTTTCCGGGTGTACCTGGGAGCTGGTGGAGAAATACAGGAAAGTAAGGGAATGGAATGAATAAGAAAAAAAAGTTAGACACAACGCTGTATCTGGTCACAGACAGCAGTTATCACACAGAGGAAACCTTTCTCAGGACTGTGGAGGAGGCGCTCAAAGGGGGAGTGACCCTGGTGCAGCTCAGAGAGAAGGAACGGTCAGCCAGGGATTATCTCAGGCTTGCCAGAAGGGTAAAGGAAGTGACCGATCGGTATCAGGTGCCGCTGCTGATCGACGACCGGGTGGATGTGGCAGCAGCGGCAGACGCTGCTGGAGTGCACGTGGGACAGAGCGATATCCCGGCAGCAGAGGCGAGGAAGATCCTGGGACCGGATAAGATCGTGGGCGCTACGGCGAAGACAGTGGAGCAGGCAGTGGAAGCCTATCAGCAGGGAGCGGATTATCTGGGCGTGGGAGCCATCTATCCCACCACAACTAAGGTGAAGACGGTGCTGACAAAAGTCTCCACTCTTGAGGAAATCTGCCGGGCAGTTCCCATCCCGGTCAATGCCATCGGCGGGCTGAACGCCGGAAATATGGACATCCTTGCAGGGACGCACATAGCGGGGATCTGTGTAGTCAGCGCTATTATGAAGGCAGAGACGCCGGGGAAAGCGGCAGCTGAACTGAAAGAAAAGATAATGCAGCTGCTGAAAATCCGGGAGCAGTGAACAGCCGCTGATCCGGCAGGATTTCCCCATTGTTTTTGACAAAAAAAGCCCCCGATCTCTCTTTAAATTTTGGTGAAAATTATTTTAAAATCCGTATTGATTTTTTTCTCAGAAGTAATAGAATAGACGGCGTACGCAATCGTATAGGACATAAAACAAAGTAAGAGGAGAGTACGCCATGACCAATGACATGACATCAGGAAATCCGGTGAAGCTGATTATCCGGTTTATGATTCCCATGTGTCTGGGGAATATTTTTCAGCAGTTTTACAACATTGCGGATTCCATTATCGCAGGGCAGTTTCTGGGGGTAAACGCTCTTGCTGCCATTGGAAGCACCGGTTCATTAATTTTTCTAGTAATGGGATGGCTCAACGGACTGACCAGCGGTTTTTCCATCTGGGTTGCCCAGTGGTTCGGCGGGAAGAAGCTGAACCGCATGAGGCATTTCCTTGCCATGTCCATTTACATCTGCGTGGCTTTTGTGGTGGTTATGACCATCGGGCTGTTGTTTGCCAATGAGCCTATCCTGCGGCTGATGAATTCACCGGAGGAGATTCTATCCGATATCAAGGCATATATGGCGATCATTTACGCGGGACTGGCAGTTACCTGCGCGTACAATGCCCTGGCGGCTGTGCTGCGCGCCCTGGGAGACAGCAAATCACCCCTGTATTTTCTGATCATTTCCGCATTTCTGAATGTGGTGCTGGATATTGCGTTTATCGTGATCTTCCATATGGGAGTGGAAGGCTGCGCCTATGCTACAGTGATCGCGCAGGCAGTTTCAGCCCTTTTGTGTTTGGTTTACATAAATAAGAAGTTTCCGGTACTGAAGCTGAAGAAGGACGATTTTCATTTTTCCTGGTTTACCATCCGCAAGCTGCTGTCTCTGGGAATCCCCATGGGACTGCAGTTTTCCATCACAGCCATAGGAACCATTATTGTCCAGGGAGCGATCAATGTATACGGCGCCATTTATATGGCAGGCTTCTCCGCCGCCGGAAAGATCCAGAATATTATCTGTACCGTGTTTGTATCCTTCGGCGCAACCATCGCGACTTATGTAGGACAGAACCGGGGCGCGGGGAAGATGGACCGGGTAAAGAAGGGCGTCTATCTTACCCAGGTAATGGTGCTGGTCAGCAGTGTTGTCATCATGGCTGTGATCCACTTCCTGGGCAAATACATGATCCTGATCTTTGTAGATCCGTCGGAGACAGAGGTGCTCCATGCGGCAGAGATTTATTTCCGCACCGTATCCTGGTGCTACCCCTTCCTGGGAAGCATTTACCTTTACCGCAACGCGCTTCAGGGACTGGGCTACGGACTGGTTCCCATGCTGGGCGGCGTCTTTGAACTGGCAGCCAGAGCGCTGATCGTGGCGCTGGTAGCAGGAAGCGCCAGCTTTGCAGGCGTGTGTATGTCGGATCCGGCAGCATGGATCGCCGCGCTGATCCCACTGGTTCCTTATTATTTCTGGATTATGAGAAAAAGTTTCAGTATAAATAGTGCGGGTTGATGGAAAGAAAAATGTTAAAAACATACAAATAATGGGAAAAACGGGATTGTAAATACTGTACTAAAATAGTATAATTAAGGGAAAATGGTACAGGAGGGGAGCCATGTGGAAAAAATAAAGGGGATTTTCAGTGTGCCCCAAGACATCCGGGATCAGTTCTGGAATCAGCTTCTTGCCAGCAACTGGAAAATGATGTTTGTAATCAGCATCTTTGCGGCAGCGGCACAGCTGGTAAATGTCTGTCATGTCCTGATTCTGTCTTCCAGGAAACTGGAGACCCTGAACAACAGGATTTATTTTACTTTTTACTGTGTGTTCCTGCTTTTGAATCTGTTGTTTCTGGCGGCAGAATCGGTGGGAAAGAAAAGGATGAGCCGCAGGGCAGCCATCATCCTGCAGGGTACATACGGGATTATCTGGATCGTGTGGAACGGATTGCTGAACTATTATGATATCCTGGCATCTGACTGGGAGAATAACAATACATCTGTGGTGGTTACCTGCCTTTTGGGCGCTTCTATCATTATCCAGACAGTGCCGCTCTATGCGGTCTGTACCTATGGTCTGTCCGCCCTGCTTTTTTCTCTCGCCGCTTATCCTGCCCTTCAGACCGGAGGCGTCATAAACGTTATGATCGCCGGTGTGATGGCAGTGATCGTATCCTGGGCGAAGTATCAGTACAGTCTGAAGGATCTCCAGAAGCAGCATACCATTCAGAAGATGAATGAGAAGCTAGGCGCGGAGCATGAACAGCTGAATCTGAGCCTGCAGAAATTTCAGTTTGTAGTAGAAGAGATGGACAACATTCTTCTGGAATGGGATATGGAGCATGGAACCATTACCTTTTCCGGAAACTGGAAAGATAAGATGGGCTGTGACAAAGTCATCACAGACGTGGAAAAGTGGTTTAAGAACAGCGCCTGTATGGACCGAAAGCAGAAGAGGGAGCTGCTTCGCGGAATCCAAAGCGCAGTAAAGGCACGGGAAATCTATGAGACAGAGATACGGATCTTTACTCAGGACAGGGATCCGGAATGGTATCTCCTGCGGTTTCTCTTCCAGTTCCAGAAGGACGGCAAGGTGAAGTCCGGGATCGGCTTCCTTACTAATATCCAGAGACAGAAGTCGGAGATGGCACAGCTGAGGAGCGCCATGAACCGGGATTATCTGACCGGCGCCTTCAGCAGAAAAGCCATTCAGGATTATGCGCAGGCACAGATGGAGCACGCCCGGAAAGACAATAGTGTCGCCATGATCATTATTGATCTGGATGATTTTAAACAGATCAATGACCACTACGGACATCCTTTTGGGGATCAGGTACTGAAGAAAACGGCAGAAGCGCTTGCAGATTTCTTCCACGGAAACGGTGAAGTGGGAAGAATCGGCGGAGATGAATTCATGGCAGTCATGTCCCCGATAAGCGGTAGCGATATGCTGGAAGCGAAAATCCGTCAGCTGCAGAGAGAGTCTGTGACCGTCTGCGGGGAAAAGGGAGAGGTAAGGGTGCACTTCAGTCTGGGAGGCGCTCTGGCACAGCGGGGAGAAAGCTACCATTCCCTTTATCAGAGAGCGGATACCGCCTTATACCAGGCAAAAGACAGAAAAAAGGAAAGCTGCGAGGCGAAAAGCAGCAGAAGATAAAATCTGGGCAGGTGATCGTCACCTGCCCAGATTTCTTGTAAGCATTTCCGGATTTACAGCGTAGTCCAGAGCTGTCTGCCGGGTGATGCGCCCTGCCCGGAACAGCTTTAAGAGACTGGAGTCCATGGAACACATGGTGTCGGAGGCTGCGGAGTAGATCTGTCCTTCGATCTGGGGAATCTTTCTTTCACGGATCATATTGCGCAGCGCCGGAGTCATAGTCATGATCTCAAATACCGGGATCAGGCTGCCCTCTGTGGAAGGCACCAGCTGCTGGGAAATAATACACTGGAGCACCATAGAAAGCTGGACGCAGATCTGCTTCTGCTGGTTGGCAGGGAACACGTCGATGATACGGTCAATGGTATTTGCCGCGCCGATGGTGTGCAGGGAGGAGAAGATCAGGTGTCCGGTCTCCGCTGCAGTCATTGCCACCTGCATGGTCTCGTAATCACGCATTTCTCCCAGCAGGATCACATCCGGGCTCTGCCGCAGAGAAGCTCGCAGGGCAGAGAGATAGCTGCAGGTATCGGTATTGATCTCACGCTGGCTGACAATGCTCTTGTCATGCCGGTGAAGATATTCCAGCGGATCCTCCAGCGTGATGATATGCTTCTGCCGGGTTTTGTTAATGTGGTCGATGATGCAGGCGAGAGTAGTGGACTTGCCGCTTCCGGCAGTGCCTGTGACCAATACAAGCCCTTTGTTCAGATCGCCCAGCTGTACAATGCCGGAAGGGATCCCCAGGTCATCGGGAGCGGGCAGAGTGAAAGAGATAATACGGATAACAGCTGCCAGAGAACCCCTCTGCATATAAGTATTTACACGGAAACGGCTGACGCCAGGAAGGGCAAAGGAGAAATCATCGTCTCCCTTCTGCATCAGCGGTTCGATATTTCGGTTTGCCGCAAGTTCATAGATGTCCCGGATAGCTGCCTGCGTATCCTCGGGCATCATCTTTTTATCGGAATATTCATAGATCTGGTCATGAAGACGGTAGGAAACTGCCCGACCAGCAACAATAAAGATGTCCGATGCCTTTAAGAGGGAAATCTCCCTCAGCATTTCCAGTGTCTGATTCATAAGATAGATTCCTTTCTATGGCTTCATAAGATTGAGCGTGCTCTTGTCTTCCCATTCTTTGGTGGTTATCTGGGTAAAGGAAGTGATCCGGTACAAAGAGCCGGAGTTCTCCTGAGGGTCGCAGGCGTAGAGCTCTACTTGCAGTTCTTTCTCTTCCCCGCAGGGAACAGTGAATGCATATTCTGTGCCTGCTATCTCTGAAAAAGTACCTTCGCTCCAGGCTGTTTGCAGCTCCTGGTCAATCCGGGCGATCTCCTCCCATGCCTGGGCTTCTGCCTCCTGGTAGGCGCGGGCAGCGTCGGCAAAATCCTGGCTGAAGGCAGCGTTTTTCCTGGCAGTCATATAGGTCAGCAGCGCGAAAGCCACCATTGCCAGGATTACAAAGACTGTGAGCACAGAGGCAGCGCCTGTATTAATAACGGGAAATTTTTTCTTTTTCATGAGGAAGGATCACCTGCCTTTTGGGCTGTATAGGAGGATGCGGTAAGGGTGCAGAGCTCCTCCTTGGCAGATACAGAAACTTCTCCTAAGACCAGTCTGCCCTCATAATCAGAAGCGTCTGTGCGGATTTCCATGGTGTAAAGGCTGCTTTCCGGCTCGCAGGGCTTCCATGCCTCATCATAATAAACCTCAAGAGACGCAGCCGTCAGGACAGAAGAAGGATACTCCTCCTGCAAGGCTTCCAGGGAACCGCTGTGGGTACGGAACAAGGCACAGGCGTTTTTAGCCTCTACCAGCGCGTGGTTTTGGAGGGAAGCCTGGTCAGACAGGGAACGAGCCTTGACAAAAAGCTGCATACATACGGCTGCCGCCAGAGAGAAGAAGAAAATCGCAAGGATCAGTTCCAGGAGAAACAGATTGGAACGCCTTGGTAATGGTGGTTTCATAGTGCTATGCCTCCTTATCTGCGTGCAGGGGAAGCAGAAGGGTTTCTGCATTTCCTCCCGGCTCCGTAATGGTCAGGCTGAGGGTATCCCGGGTTTCTTCCAGTTCCATGGACACAGCGTTTAAAAGAGCAGTGCCTGCGGACAGATCTGCCTGCGCGTCTTTCCTGGTGAAATACTCCATTAATTTTCCCTCATAAATATAAATATAAGTCACATAGGGCTCTTGGCTGATGTCCTGACTCAGGCATAAGGTATCGCCCATTTCTGTTTCTTCTATATAAATACTGCCGGAAGTATCGCAGGCGTGTACCTTCTGTTCGATATAGGACATCCCGGTGTATAGGCTGTATTCGATCCCGGACTGGTCCGCAGTCTTCTGATAAAGCGCGGCTCCTGCCACCGTGACCGCCAGCGCGGATATGGCAAAGACACAGAAAAGGGAGATGGTAAAGACCAGGTCAATGGTATGGGTTTTTCGGGAATAAGACCTCATAGGCTACCTTCCTTTCCTTAAGACGGTGATTTCCGGCATCAGGTTCGCCCCCTGGGGCTGATAATCCACCAGAAAACGGGCAGAGTCATAAGTGATGCCGTATTCCTTTACCAGTTCCTCCAGGCTCTCCGGATAGTAGCCGTTGAGCGAGTAGCAGTGGACTGCGCTCTGTACGACGGCGGAACGTATCGTATCTTCCTGTTCCTGGTCTGAGACACGGACCAGAGAGGCGATCCCGCCAAGGAACAGTCCCAGAACAGCCGCAAACAGGCAGAGAGAAACCAGAAGGCTTCTAAAGGGAGAACTGCTTTTACGGATCTCAAAACGTTTCATCACAGCACCTCCCTGTTAAATCCCGGATAAAATACCCAGTAGAGGCATCATGACGGATAACAGGATCAGTCCCACCAGGATGGAGAGAACTGCCACCAGAGTCGGCTCAATGACAGAAATGGCATTCTGGATGGAAGTATCCAGGTCGTCCTGATAGTGGACAGCGATCTGGTCCATGGCATCGTCCAGGGCTCCGGTCTTATCTCCGATCAAGAGCAGACGGGACTGCATACCGGTAAAGATGCCGGATTTAGACAGTGCTTCCGCAAGGGGAGTGCCGTCCTTCAGAAGCTCCTGACAGGCGGAGATCTTTTCCTGGAAAGCCGGATTTTCGGTAAGCTTTCCTGCCATAGTCAGTCCCTCTTCAGGTGTAAGCCCGCTCTTTAAGACCAGAGCCATGCCGCTGGCAAACCGACAGGCAGCGTTTTTATGGGAAAATCCTCGGGTCAGGCGCAGCCTGGAAAAGAGCTTTGCGGCAGTTTTCCTGCCGGATTCTGTCTTGGCAAAGTAGAGGCACAGCCCCGCAAGGAGCACCAGAACTGCCAGGAAAACAGCCGAGTAACGGTTCAGCGAGCCGCCCAGAAGCAGCAGGCTTTTGGAAAAACCGCTCATGTTCTGTCCCAGCTGACGGAAGACCTGGTCAAAGACAGGGAGCACCTTGGTGATCAGTACCAGCACCACCAGTACCATCATGCCGATCATGATACAGGGGTAGGTAACTGCGCTGCGGATAGCTGCGGCGAGACTGGATTCCCGCTCATAGTGCAGGGCGAGAGCTTCCATGACATCGTCCAGGCGTCCTGCCTGCTCTCCCAGCCGGACCATATTCATCATATATTCGGGGAAGACTTTGGCATCCTCCAGCCCCAGGCTGAAAACGCCGGTGGTATTGAGAGTTTCCTGTATGGCGCTGAGGATCTGCTGCTCTTCCTGGGCAGAGGTATCCTCCAGCATAATGGCGATTCCCTCAGAGGGAGAGATGCCTGCCTTCAGAACCGAGGAGATCTGGCTGCAGAAGGAGGCAAGCTCCTGGGAAGACAGGGCTTTTACGCTGTTATCTTTCATATTCCAAACCAATCCTTTCTATAATAATAGGAGAATAAGCAGCCGGCTAAGTGCCCGGCAGATGCTGTCATGTATTCCCAGGCTTCAGGTTCTATGGGAGCGCCCCTGGTCTCAGAACCGAAAGTTATTTTCACGGGATTGTGAAGCCGGGTTATCGGGAGTATTTCACCGTATAGTTAGAACCGTCGCCGATATATTTCTTTACAGCGGAGGCTTTGTTGCCTGCCGCAAGGGTGGGATCCACAAGGGTCCAGTTCTTTCCATCAAATTCTATGATATTGTCCACCCATCCTGTTTCTTCCAGCCAGGTGCTGATCCAGGCGTGATAGACCTCTCCGCTGTAGCCAATCTCCAGCTTGGTGGGAATGCCCTGGGAGCGGAGCATGGCAGTCATAAGGGCTGCATAGTCAAAACAGATCCCCTTGCCGGACGCCAGGGTTTCATCTACATCCGGGAGATAACCGCTTTGGACTGTCTCTGCCTTTTCTTCATCATAGGATACATGTTGAATGACAAAATCATAGATCTCTTTTACTGCGCCCAGACCGTCTTCGGCTTTTTTCGTAAGCTCCGAAGCCTTTGCCACAGCCTTGGTCTCTTCCGTGAACCAGGTATACTGATTCGGATAAAGGAAGGGCGAAAACTCGTCTTTAATTTCCACATCCAGGGACTGGGAGTACAGGTTCGAGTACAGATCAGCCTCCACATGCTCCCGGACGTCCAGAGTGTAGGAACCGCTGCCTCCGGTGAGAGGAAGGGTAAACCAGGTTTCGGAAGAGGGAAGATCATAAGTATAACGCACCTCATCAGGCGTCACCACGAAGAACTTTACCTTCTGCGCCGGACCAGTATAGCGAGCCATGATATAGCCTTCGGTCCTGTTGGACACGTCGATCTGGAGCCGTTCATTACCCAGCAGATCCGTGCCAGAAGCCTGGGGGATAAGAACCTTGGGAGTATTGTCCCAGCCTCCGGAGGAAGAGGAGGAAGCGCTGCTTTCCTTGGGCTTTGCCTGGGCATTGCTGCCGCCGCAGCCTGCCGCGCTGCACACAAGCGCCAGTATCAGACAGAAAACGCAGCAAAATATGCGTTTTTTCACCTTTTCCATTCCTCCCTTCTGCGGAATCCGCCAATGATTTCTACAATCAATCATATCATTGGAAGAGGTGAGGGACAAGTAGGAATTCTGCAAAATTTCCCTGTTTTTGCCCGGGACGGAACCTGTTCTATAAAAATAGATGATTTTCCTCCAATTTCCATGGAAATCATGGAGAAAAATGAGAAGATAAGCTTTACTTTTTTGTCCGTGAATGCTAACATAATCTAGTAATGTATACCGAATTCATATTTTTTTATGATAAAGCCAGATGAGAAGGACCAGTTATTGATGCATGAAATATGAAGAGGTTCATGGAAAGAAGAGGAAGAGAGATTATGGAGAATGATTTACCGGAGTTAAAGGTTTATATGCTGGGGAAATTTTCCATGGTGTATGGAGATAAGACAATATCCTTCCGGCGCAGTACTTCCACCAAAGCATTGAAACTGCTGCAGATCCTTCTGCATAACAGCGGAGAGAGGGGCGGTATCCCGCGCAATCAGCTGCTGGAGGACCTGTTCGGGAGAGAGGAAGTCTCCGATGCAGCCAATAACCTTCGTGTAACCGTACATAGACTGAAAAAAATCCTGTCAGACACAGAGCTGCCGGAGTATGACTATATCCTGATCGAAAATGGCATTTATAAATGGGACAGCCCCATGGAAACCTGGGTGGACGTCAATGAGTTTACCAGATATGTCAAAGCCGGAGAGGCGCAGACAGACAAAGACCGGAGCATCGAGTATCTGAAAAAAGCCTGTTTTCTCTACCGGGGAGAATTCCTTCCCGCGCTTTCCGGGGAAGACTGGGTGATCATGTGCAGTGTGGCATATAAGGAACAATATTCCTACGCCCTGGAGCAGGTCTGCGAGGATCTGAAGCGGAAGAAAGAGTATGAGGAAATGCTGGAGTTATCTTCCCTTGCCTGTGAAATCTATCCTTTCGATGAATGGCAGGCAGTGAAGATTGAGGCATTGATGGGACTGAACCGTTACAAAGAAGCCATACAGTTCTATGATGAAACCTCTAAGTTTTTCTTTGAAGAGCTGGGGATCACGCCTTCAGAAAGGCTGCTGGATCTGTTCTCAGAGATGAGCTCCAAGATGACCGGGAACTTCCAGGCAGCAGGGGATATCCAGGAGAGACTGAAGGAGCAGAAGGACGATATGGGAGCCTTCTTCTGCAGTCTGCCCAGCTTCCGTGACGGATACCGGCTGATCCAGAGAATTATCGAGAGAAACGGACAGTCCGTATTCCTGATGATCTTTACCCTTACAGACGGAAAGGGACATCCGGTGGAGAATGCGGCGAAGCGGGATCTATTCTCAGAGGAATTATACCAGGCGATCAAGAAAAGCCTGCGCAGAGGAGATTCCTTTACCAAATACAGCACCACGCAGTTTTTGATCCTTTTGGTAGGGACCAACCGGGAAAACTGTTCATTGATCTTCAGGAGAATCGCCGATACCTTTTCCAGGGATCACAGATCCTGGAGGAATTATCTGGAGTATTATGTGTCTTCCGTGGCAGACGTGGAGAACGATAATTCACGGATCCGGTTTAAAGAGAATGAATTTCATTGGAGTTAAGGTGACAGGAGAGAAACATGATGGAAAAAGATGGATTGGGCATGGGTACGGCATCCCCGAATTTGATTAATATCTGCGTGGACAGAAGTATGGACGGGGAAATCGCAGGAAAATTTTACTGCTCCTATTTTTCCCATTCCCGGAAATTTGATAACATTGTCCAGCTGCTGCGGAGCATGGAACAGTTCTACAACCGGATTTCCTTTCCCCAGTCTGCAGTGCAGCTGAGAAATTTCGCCGGGTCAAGGATCGCCAGAGGGGATGAGGAGATCGCAGACGCGCCGGTGCTGGACCGGGACTATATAATAGGAAGAAGAGGGATCTGCGCCACCTTCCTGGTGCATGTACAGTACAGACAGAATGCCACCTGGCAGGGAAGCGTGCTGTGGGCAGAGAAGGAGAAGGCGGCAGAGTTTAACAGCGCTCTGGAGCTGATCATGATCATTGACAATATCTTAAGGTTCGGCGCGTTAGAGTGAAGTTGAAACAGGACAGCGAGAAAGTGGAATAAGATAGCCAAGTAAGACAGCCAGGCAGGAAATGCATAGAGCGTCTGATCACATGAAAATGTGGTCAGGCGTTCTTTTTTTTGCGTTTTTTTGGAAAAGAAAGGCTGCTGTGGGGGCAGGCAGATGCGGAAAAATATGCCGTTTCTCACCTTCAGGTAAACCATTACACAATAAAATGAAAAAAGTGAAAAAAATATTAACTGTAATACAAACTCGTAATGCTTTTTGTAATGGTGCGTTTGC
>DWVZ01000139.1 GCA_019119975.1 Candidatus Blautia merdavium
CTGCGATAGGATCCCAACCAGCCCGGGACCTGCGGAGCAGCCCACATCACCGGCAAGGGCGAACATACCGTACATCAAAGTACCGCCGCCTCTGCACATCAGGGCTCCCAGGGAGAAAGAGCCGGGCCACATCAGCCCCACAGAAAAGCCGCAGACCGCACAGCCTGCTAAAGACAGCAGGGGAAGGGGCGACAGGGAAGTGATCAGATAGCCTGCCACGCACAGGACACTGGTTGCCTTTAAGGAGCGGATGATATTGAGCTTCTCTCCCTTTAGTCCATAGAGGAGGCGGCTCAGTCCCATGAAAAAGGCAAAGGAACAGGGACCCAGAAGATCCCCCACAGTCTTGGAAACTTTCAGCCCGTCCTCGGCGAACATAGAGGACCACTGGCTGACTGCCTGCTCGGAAGCTCCCGCACAGATCATAATGAAAAAGATCAGCCAGAAAGCTTTCTGACGAAAGACACTTACAGACGGCTTGGTCTCCTCATCATCTCCGGGGATACTGTAGATAGGAACCCTGGTAAAGAGGAAAAATGTACCTGCGGGAACCAGCGCCCAGAGCACAGGGAGCAGCCGCCAGTTCCCAATGCCAATGAAAGTGAAGAAGACTGTGGATAAGATAACCACGCTCATATGTCCCCAGCAATAGAAAGAATGAAGCAAACTCATACGCGCCTCTTTGTTCTTGCCTGGACAAGCCTCTACCATGGGGCTGACGATGACTTCCAAAATCCCTCCGCCCACGGCGTTAAATCCCATACAGATCAGGATTCCCACATAGGGGTCCAGCAGGAAGGGCAGGTAATAAAAGCCGGTAAGCCCAATGACAGTCACCAGAAAAGAGCAGAGCGCCGCTTTCCGGTAGCCGGTTTTTTTGATGATTCCCGGTGAGAGAAAATCCACCAGGATCTGAATGCAGAAATTGGCTGTGATCAGAAGGCTGATCCGGTCCAGGGAAATGCCGAACTGCTTATGAAAGGTGAGAAACAAAAGGGGCGGCAGGTTGTTTACGATCGCCTGGGTCACATAGCCCAGGTAGCAGCTGTAGACCGTGTGTTTTGCTGTTAGTTTCATGGATAAGGTCTCCTTTGTCGGTAAAAGATATTATTTAGGATGGCTTCTTCGGTTCAGCGGCAGGAGATAAATCTTCCAGGGGAAGAAAATAGCGCAGGAAGTTCTGCGCCGCCGCAGAAGAAGAAATCTGCGGGCTGCAGGCAAGGGCCAGCTGCCTTTTGGGAATGTTTTCCCGAATGTTCAGACTGTAGAAATCTTTGCTGCGCCGTTTCAGCACGTAATCCGGGACCACGGTAATGCCCAGTCCGATCTGCGCCAGATCCAGCAGCAGGTCATTGCTGGACAGCTCCGCCTCCGGAGAGAGGGAAAGACCGTGTTTCGTAAAAAGCTGATGGAGGAACTGGCTGGTAGCGCTGTCCTTTTCCAGCATGAGGATCGGATAGGAAGTCAGCTGGGAAAGGGAGAGGACCTGCTCCTCCAGATTGAAATATTTCTTTCCGGCGACGAAGATATCCTGAAATTCCCGGATAACGAAGAAAGAGTCCTTCTGGGTCAGTTCCGGGTTCGGATAGTTTGCCACGATGAAATCCACCAGATTGTTCCTGAGAAGGGAGACGCAGCCGCCGGAGGTGGCATTGATGACCCGGATGCGGATATCCGGAAATTCCCGGTGGAACCTTTTGAAATAAGGAACCAGAAAATACCGGCAGATGGTGTCGCTGGCTCCGATGCGCAGAGGCGCCTTCAGAGAAGGAGAGTTCCGGATCTGATTTTCCCCTTCATAGAGCAGGTTCACCGCAGGCTCCACATGATGAAGGAGGGATTCGCCTTCCGGTGTCAGGGAAACCTTTTTGGTACTGCGCACAAAAAGGGGATGTCCCAGCTTCTGCTCCAGAGATTTGACAGACTGGCTGACCGCAGACTGGGAGATGAAAAGCTGCCGGGACGCCTCCGAAAAGCTCAGAGTGGTCGCCACATAATAAAAAACCTTGTAAAGTTCAAAACTGATGTCCATATGAGATCGGATCCTTTCTGAGAAATGGGGATTTGCATAAGTATTTCTTCCCATTTCCTCCCATATTAAGAGAAATCAAAAAGGGTGTCAATAGGCGAAAAACCAGGATTTTTAAATTCGTGAGGTTTGGCAGAAAGGGGAAATCTGCAGAGAATACAGCTTGTGTAGTTTGCCAGAATTTCCACAGCCTTCCGGTTTTCATTTTTGTTTTTGTCGTATGGACGGCAAAGAGAGGATTAAGAAGATAAAATAATAGATAATATTAATACTATTAATTTTACTTATAAGGAAACCTGTGGTAAACTAAACATGTATGAAAACAGAACCGGCAGATATCCCTGCCAAAAACAAAAGCCAACAGAAAGAGAAAATGCCGTGCCAGTAAATGGCAGAAAGGAGCCAACATGAGCAGTGTAAAGCGTGTCTATGTTGAGAAAAAACCGGATTTTGCGGTAAAGGCAAATGAATTAAAGCATGAGATCGACAGCTATCTGGGCATCAAGGATGTGACAGGTGTGCGTGTCCTGATCCGCTATGATGTGGAGAATATTTCCGATGAGGTATTTGAAAAAGCATGTACCTGTGTATTTTCTGAGCCTCCGGTAGATATCTTATTTAAAGAAACTTTTGATACAGCAGAGGGAGCAAAGATTTTTTCTGTAGAGTATCTTCCCGGACAGTTTGACCAGAGAGCAGATTCTGCAGTCCAGTGCGTGCAGTTCTTAAAGGAGGATGAGAATCCCATCATCCGCTCTGCCACCACTTATGTGATCGAAGGCAGTGTATCAGAGGAAGAATTAGAAGCCATCAAGAACCACTGCATCAACCCGGTGGATTCTCGGGAGGCTGACGCAGCAAAGCCTGAGACCCTGGTAACTAATTTCGATGAACCGGCGGATGTAAAGATCTTTGACGGATTTGTGGAAATGGAAGAGACCGCGTTAAAAGAGCTGTACGATTCCCTGAACCTGGCGATGACCTTCAAGGATTTCCTGCATATCCAGAATTATTATAAAAACGAAGAAAAGCGTGATCCGTCCATGACCGAGATTCGTGTGCTGGATACCTACTGGTCCGATCACTGCCGCCATACTACCTTCTCCACAGAGCTGAAGAATGTGGAATTCGGCGAAGGCGATTACAAAGAGCCTCTGGTAAAGACTTACGAAAAATATCTGGCAGACCGCCAGGTGATCTACAAAGACAGAGACGATAAATTTGTCTGCCTGATGGATTTGGCCTTAATGGCAATGAAGAAATTAAAAGCAGAGGGCAAACTGCAGGATCAGGAAGAGTCCGAGGAGATCAATGCCTGCTCCATCGTGGTGCCTGTCGATGTAGACGGAAAGGAAGAGGAGTGGCTCATCAACTTTAAAAA
>DWVZ01000140.1 GCA_019119975.1 Candidatus Blautia merdavium
AATGAATTTGGAACATGTGATGATTTCTTTTTTGAGAAAATTTACCGATTACCCTTTCACCGTCAGACTGGAAGGAAAAGAGTATCCGATCGGGGATGGTAAATCAGAATTTACCGTGAATTTCAAAAAGCCCATTTCAAAGACCGCGCTTCTGACCAGCACCTCTTTGGCACTGGGGGAAGCCTATATGGACGGAGACCTGGAGATTGAAGGAGATCTTTATTATGCTCTGGATCATTTTCTTGGTCAGATGGGAAAGTTTTCTGCCAATGCATCTGCCCTGAAAAAGCTCGTGCATTCTTCCGTATCCAAAAAGAACCAGAAAAAAGAAGTCACTTCTCACTATGACATCGGAAATGACTTCTATAAACTATGGCTGGACGAGACCATGAGCTATTCCTGCGGTTATTTTAAAAACCCGGATGATACCCTGTACCAGGCTCAGGTAAACAAGGTGGATTACATCTTACAAAAGCTGAATCTGAAAGAGGGAATGACCCTTCTGGATGTGGGCTGCGGCTGGGGCTACCTTCTCATGGAAGCTGCCAAAAAGTATAAGATCAAAGGCGTAGGCATCACCTTAAGCCAGGAGCAGTACACAGAGTTCAACCGCCGGATCCGGCAGGAAGGACTTCAGGATTCTTTAAAAGTGCAGATCATGGACTACCGGGATCTGCCTCAGAGCGGCTATACCTTTGACCGGGTGGTCAGCGTAGGTATGGCAGAACATGTAGGCCGTCCCAATTATCAGCTTTTCATCAGCTGCGTCAGTCAGGTATTAAAAGAAGGCGGCGTCTTCCTGCTGCATTTTATCAGTGCTCTGAAGGAACACGCCGGAGATCCCTGGATCAAAAAGTATATCTTCCCCGGCGGCACAGTTCCCAGCTTAAGGGAAATGATCTCCTGTATGGCAGAGGATAATTTCCATATCATGGATGTAGAAAATCTCCGTCTGCATTACAACAAAACCCTTCTTTGCTGGGCAGAGAACTTCCATCGGCACCTTGCCCAGGAACGGACCCTGTTTGATGAACGGTTCCTGCGTATGTGGGATCTGTACTTAAATGCCTGCGCCGCCACTTTCCACAACGGCATCATTGACCTCCACCAGATCCTTGCCACCAAGGGGATCAACAATGATTTCCCCATGGTACGCTGGTATTGATCACAGCTTCCTATTCCCCATGAGCACAATGCTGCCTGCCGCTCCTGCCGCAGTCAAAAGACTGACCAGCACAAGGGCAGGCAGAAAATCCCGGGGCGCGGCGCTGCTTTCCAGCAGCGCCGCCGCATCCAGCAGCCTTCCGGGACTGATTTTTTTCAGTTCAGGAAACAGGCTGCAGATCATTCCGGCGCCGAAAACCGCTCCGGCGCATAAAAGACCTCCGGCGCTGCTTTGAAAGACCACGCTTCCCAGAAGCAGAAAGGTCAGCAGGAAAATCCCGTAAACCCAGACAAATGCCGCAGCGCTTCCCAGATGGACTACTGCGCTTTTCTCCCAGAAAAGAAAATTGTAGAAATAGGTAATGCCAAAGGACAGCCAGTAACAGCCGCTCCAGCACAGCATCGTAAAGCACCACTTTACCGCTCCTGTTTTCTGCCGGGACAGCCCTTTGGTAAACAGATTGATCAAAGTTCCCCTGGAAAATTCTGAGGCAAAGATCCCGGAAAACACGATCAAAAATACGATCATTCCGATCTGCGGCACATTTTTAAAAAACTGCGCCCAGGAATCTGCTGCTGTAGGTTCCGGCAGCGTCACCAGGATCCCTTCCGGCAGCAGCGATTGGGTCAGCTGAGGCAGATACTCTGCGGTGACGGGATTTAAAAAACCCAGTGCCGCAAAGACGACCGCCAGCACAAACAGTTTCATACTTCTGGTATATTCCATCCATTCTTTCCGCATAAAAATAAAAAAACCACTCATCGGATCACCTCCAAAAACAGATTTTCTAAAGATGGCTCCGGCACTTCGATCCGCTGGATCTCTAAGGGGTGTTCCAGCAGGCAGGCATACAGCCGTTTCTGTATCTGCCCCCTGCTTTCCCCGTCTTTCCCGGTCACTTCCGCTTCTTTAACCCCTGTGCGGCGTACCTGGATGCCCTTGGCATCCCCCAGAAATTCCTGCAGATCCTGAGGCGTATGAAATTCTACTTTTATACAGTCCGGAGTATAGGATTCCCGGATATCCTCCAGCTTGCCGCTTAATACGATTTTCCCCTGGTCCAGCACAGCGATCTCATCGCAGATACGCTCCACATCTGCCAGAATATGGGTAGAAAACAGCACCGCGGCTTCCTTCCCCACCTGAAATAAAATATCCAGGATCTCTTTTCTTCCTGCCGGGTCCAGGGCAGAGGTAGGCTCATCACAGATCAAAAGCCTGGGCTTATGCAGAAGCGCCTGCGCAATCCCCAGACGCTGTTTCATGCCTCTGGAAAACCCGCTGATCCTTCTTTTCCTGTCCTCCCACAAACCGGTTGTCTTTAAAAGCTCCTGGGACCTTTCCCGGATCCGCCTGGGGTCCATTCCTGTGATCTTTCCGCACAGTTCCAGATATTCTTCCGGCGACATAAAGCCGTAATATTCCGGCACATCCGGAAGAAATCCAACCTGCCGGTTCGTGCTGCTGTTTCCATATCGCACCGGCTCTTGACATACAAAGATTTCTCCCTGGTCTGGTTTTAAAAGTCCCACGACCGTTTTCATAGTTGTAGTTTTTCCTGCGCCGTTTCTGCCGATAAATCCGTAAATACTGTGTTCTTTTACCGTAAGTTCCACACCTCTTAGCACCTGCTTGGTTCCGAAGCGTTTCTTAAGATTTTTGATCTCCAGCACCTGCATTTATTCCTCACTCCTTCCCAGCACAAAGTACAGCACCGGTCCAAAGAACTGGAAAAATACCACCACAAAAATCCACAGGAGCCGGTTTCCCCTTTTATAATTCTTATGTCTCAGCACATGCACCAGCGCCGTGATCATTAAAATCATTTCCAATGCAATTACCGGTACCAGAACAGCGATCCTATTGATGTCCATCTGATCTCTCCTTTCACATATCCCTTAGCTTTTCCAGGGCCTTTCTCACCCTGGGACGGTCTTTGATCCTCTCGAATTCCGGCTGCCCTGCGATTCCGTTCAGCAGTCCCTGTTTGATCACCGATTCATCCACAGGAGCCATCTGTCCCAGGTCCAGGTTCTTCAGCCAGGGATCGATCCGGTCAAAATACGAATCTTTGTGGAGGATCATTTTTTCTTCTTTCTTTGCTTTCCATGCCAAGGATACTGCTTTCTCAATCTCCTGCTCCGCTTTCTCCCAGTCGCCCTGGCGAACTGCCCACAGGGCAGCAATGATGCTGATCTGTATGCTGGTATAAAAATGCAGGTCATCGATCTGATACAGATCCGCCACTGCCTGGATCCTGCGCAGAGTTTCCTTTCCTGCTTCCTGATCCAGATTCATGGCCACATAATTTACAGAATCCTGAAGCAGATACAGCAGATGCTGGTAAATGCAGACCTGAAACACTTCTGCTGCTTTTTCCTGATTTCCCATGCTCTGATAACTGATGCCGATCAGCTCTCCCTCCTGGGGAATGGCTTTCACTTCTTCCCCGAGAAGGTCCAGGACTTGCTCATACTTTCCCTGGAGAAGCAGCAGCTGGGCTTCGATATGGACCGCATCCTTTACAAGGACGGAATCCTCGCTTTCTTCCTGGATCCGTCTGCACAGCAGATATGCTTCCCCGATGATCTCATCCCTGTTTTCAAACAGCATACCGTGATTCATATAGAGGATTGCCATCTGATACAGAAATGGAAAACAGGAGTAATATTTCTTCACAAGCGCCCGGGTTCTCTCCAAGGCTTTCCCGGCATCCTGCGCCATCTGCGCTGCCAGTTCATGGTACAGTCTGCGGATCTGCTCTTTGGTCAGCTGGGGTTCATAGCCCAGCAGCTCATCCACAGAAGTATGGAACAAGGCTGCCAGCAGAGGAAGAAAGCAAATATCCGGATAGGCATACCCTGTCTCCCATTTGGAAACCGAAGATTTGGAAACGCCCAGATACTCTGCCAGCTGTTCCTGTGTCATTCCTGTTCTGCGCCGAAGGGTTGTCAGGTTCTTTCCCAGATTGATTTCTCTCATGGCTTCATCCCTTTCCTTTGTTTATCCTGTATTATAAAGAAACCCTTGGCTGATGACAATGGAATCGTTTTCCACCTGAAGAAGAAAAGTTTCCTATCCAGAAACCACGTATCAGGTCATCGACGCACAAAAAAGCAGAGGTTTTCTTTCACACCTCTGCCTTTTCGCTGCTGCCTGACCGGAGTATCAGTTCCAGTTTTTCACCAGCTCTATAATCTCTTCTTCATAATTCCCCAGCAGATCTTCATGTCTGCCTACGGTTTTCACATTGGTCTCCGCGCCCCATGTACCCTGATCCTGAAATTCCCATACATGATAGGCGACTCCTCTGTATTCAAAATCCACACTTCCGCAGCCGTCTGCCTCTGTGTAAATAAAAGGAAATTTCTTTTCCTTCAGCAGGTTCTGCAGTTTCTCAAGCCTCATATCATTCTCCTCTTTTGTGCTGTTTCTTTTAGTGGCATTTGCTCCAGCCGCAGTTTTTGCAGATGTTGCAGCCTTCCTCAAAGACAATGGGTTCCCCGCATTCCGGACAGTACATCCGGTCTGTCTCCTGCTCTGCCACCACTGCCTTGGGTTTTATGATCTTTTTGGTCTTCACCGAATCCGGCTTTTCTCCTTCTTCCTGCTGCTTCTGTTTTAATTCCTCCTGCATCTCCCGGTACATATCCATCAGGGCATTTCCCACTGCCATAGGACAGCAGGCTCCCTTGCTGGTATCTTTTCTCGTCACGCGCCTTGCCGTATAGGAGGGGCAGGAGCCGCTGGAATTGAGCTGGTCCACGATAGTTTCAATATCAATGCCGCCCCGGGCGCTGATGGAGATCATTCTGGACAGCCCTACCATGAAGTTGTTGCAGCCGCCTGTAGAGCCCTTGCTCAGATAGGTTTCCAGAAGCGCTCCTGTGGCAGGATCAAACAGGGCAATGCAGTGCAGGCTTCCGCAGCCGGTCATCAGTTTTCTCTTTTTCCCGATGACATCGTCCGTTACCAGAAGGATCTCTCCTCTTTTCAGTCCTTCTCCTGCAGTGACTTTTTTGGCTTCCTTGGTTTCGGTATTGAGGATCCCGATCCTCCTGCATCCGTCACGGAATATGGTGATTCCCTTTAATTCGCAGTCATACGCATAGAGATAGAGGCTCTCCGTCTCTTCCGGCGTAAAGCTGGACGGTACATTGACTGTGGAGCTGATGGAAGCGTCAATATGCTTCTGCCAGACTGCCTGCATGTCAATCCGCTGATGATAATCCAGGGTCATGGCTGTCACAAAGTATTCCGGAAGCTTTTTGTCATCCTTCAGCTGATGCTGCTTCATATAGTTATCTACAATTTTCGTATAAACTTTATAATAAACGTCTGTCCCATGCAAAGATTCGGTCTTTCTCTCATAGAAATTCGCATAAACCGGCTCGATGCCGCCGGAAATCCCAAGCATGGTAGACAGGGTCCCCGTAGGGGCGATGGTAAGAAGCTGGGAATTGCGAAGTCCGTATTTTTTCACCATTTCTCTGGTCTTTTCCGTAGTATTTGCCAGGAAATAGGGCGTCTGTACGATCTCATCCACACAGCATTTGGGGAAAGCGCCTTCCTCCTTTGCCAGCTGGGCAGAAGCGGCAATGGCTGTATCTGCCATGGCAAAACCAATCTTATCGCACATCTGCACCGCGTCTTCCTCTCCATAGGTCAGCCGCAGCTTGATCAGCGCGTCCGCCAGTCCCATAATGCCGAGTCCGATCTGTCTCCACTGGGCAACGCTTTCTCTCTGCTCCGGCAGGGGATGCAGGGGCATGCCTTCCTCCAGCACTTCGTTCAGCGCCCGCACCGATGCCCGCACACATGCTTTTAACCCTTCAAAGTCAAAGCTGGCATTCTCTGTGAAAGGATCCAGGACAAACTCCGCCAGGTTAATGCTTCCCAGAAGGCAGCTGCCGCCTGCCGGAAGCGGTTCCTCCGCGCAGGGATTGACGCCTGCATAGGAAAATTCTTTGGTATTGCTCAGCAGGTTCCACTGGGTGATCCGATCCCAGAAAAGCGCGCCCGGTTCTGCATAATCCCAGTTGGTATCGGTGATCTTACGGAACAGTTCTCTGGCATTGACCTGCTTTTCAATAATCTCACCGGTAGCCTCCCTGGTAAAATGGAGCACATAGTTCTCGTTCTTTTTCACTGCTTCCATAAAATCTTTATGGATCCGGATGGAGATATTTGCTTTTGTCACCTTCTCCAGATCTGTTTTTAACTCGATAAATTCCGGTACATCCGGATGGGAACAGTCAATGGATATCATCAGTGCTCCCCGTCTTCCATTCTGTCCGATCAGTCCGGTCACCAGTGAATACAAATCCATAAAGGAGACCGCGCCGCTGGTTTCCTTTGCCGCATTGTTGATCTTTGCCCCTCTGGGACTCAGCCTTGAAATATCAACGCCGCAGCCCCCGCCGTAGCTGTAGGTCCTAGCCAGCTTTTTCGCGCAGTCAAAAATACTTTCTATTTCATCCTCCGGCGGTGCGATCACATAGCAGTTGGAATACGTAACTTTTCTTCCCTGCTTGTTCAGTCCTCTGTTGGATAAGATCCTTCCGCCGAACAGGAATTTTTTCTCCCTGATATAGTTCCCGATTTCTTCATTTCCGCCGCTGATCCTTTTGAGCCACGCTTCAAATTCTTCCCCGTCAGTGCCGTACTTTTTGGTCCAGATATCCAGTCCCAGCTGATTATCCTGTCCAAGCCATTCTTCTGCTGTCATTCCATCAACCTCCACAATATTTAGTCTGCATGTATTATGCTATCACAACATATTGGCGCTTTCAAGGCATGAAAAAATTTTCGGCACTTTGTACATATCCATCAAATTTTCGGCGCTGCCGCTTCCTCGGTCCTGATCCTAAGCCGGATCCCCCGGCATCAGTCTTCTTGATAGGGCTTGGAAAAAACCTGGATATGCCTTTTCACATTCTCATAGGTTCCCTGTACCATCGCTTCATTTAAATCAAAATAATTGTGTTTCCCTTCCGTATGCATATATTCTTCTGCACGGGCAGTCAGGCTGTTGAAGCTTGCTGTGGCAATGTTCACCTTGCGGATCCCCAGAGAAATCGCCCGCTGGAAATCCCGGTCGCTGATCCCGCTGCCGCCGTGGAGCACCAGAGGAATTTCCACCTTTTTCTGGATTTCCTCCAGTACGTCAAATGCCAGCCGGGGCGCCACCGGATAATTTCCGTGTGCATTTCCAATGGCAACCGCAAGGGCGTCAATGCCGGTCTCTCTGGCATAGACTGCTGCATCGTCCGGATCAGTACAGCGGATCCCGTGATCACTGCTGCCGTCTTCGCTTCCGCCTACCAGCCCTAACTCTGCCTCTACGGTAGCATCATATGCGGCAGCCATTTCCACCACTTCTTTTACCCTTTTGATGTTTTCCTCAAAAGGAAGCGTAGAAGCATCCAGCATCACAGAAGTAAAGCCCAGTTCCAGGGCTTTCTGCACGGTATCCAGAGTCAGACCATGATCCAGATGTACGGCAATGTCCACCTTTGCTTCCCTTGCAGCCTGGACCATCATGGGACCCATCAGATGCAGGGGAGAATGCTTCAGACGCACCTGGGCAATCTGGAGAATGATGGGTGTATGCAGTTCTTCCGCTGCTTTGACCGCCCCTTTTACCATTTCCATATTTCCCACACTGAAGGCGCCGCAGCCTCTGTTTTCTTTTGCTGCCTGCTCTAAAAGCTGTTTCATTTTTACCAATGCCATAACCAAATCCTCCCTGATCTCTTTTACAAATTTACAAACCAACACAAAAGGCAGCTTCCGCCTGTGCCGCACTTTGGCAGACAGACGAAAACTGCCCTGTTTCTTATAATCCTGTCTTTTCCGCTATAAACTTTCTTGCCCGGATAGCGTATTCCAGCGGATCCGCCTTAGCCGGATCCTGCTCTGCTTCTACCAGCATGTAACCTTCATATCCTGCTTCTTCCAGTACTTTGAAGATCGGATCGAAGTCGATGCAGCCGTCTCCCGGTATGGTAAAGGTTCCCAGCCGGACGCCTTCCAGGAAGCTTAAGTTTTCCTTTTTCACCTTCTCCACCACTTCAGGACGGATGTCTTTTAGATGCACGTGTTTGATCCTGTGCACATATTTTTTTACCATCTCCAGAGGATCTGCCCCGCAGTAGGTAAAGTGTCCGGTATCATATAAAAGGCTTACGTATTCGGGATCTGTGTTCTCCATCATACGTTCCACCTCATCCGGATCCTGTACGACAGTACCCATGTGATGGTGGAAGGTAAGGGAGATCCCGTATTCTTCTTTCGCGATTTTTCCCAGCCGGTTCATACCGCTGCAGAAGGTCTCCCATTCCTCATCATTCATCACATATTTGTGACCGAAAATAGGGGTATCCTGCATTCCCTGCACGCTGTGGCTCTGCTCGGAAGCGCCGATGATCTTTGCGCCCATAGCTTTTAAAAACGTCAGCTGTGCACGGAATTCCTTTTCCACTTCTTCAAAGGGCTTTGTGATCAGGAAACTGGAAAACCACTGGTTGCAGATCTCGATTCCCCGAAGCTGCAGGGCTTTTTTCAGGACTTCGGGATCCTTGGGGTACTTATTTCCCACCTCGGAGCCTGTAAATCCTGCCAGCGCCATCTCACTGACACACTGTTCAAAAGTATTTTTCCCGCCCAGATCCGGCAGGTCATCATTGGTCCACGCGATGGGGGCGATCCCCAGCTTTACTTTCTGTTTATCAAACATGTTTTCATTCTCCTTTGGCAGCACCTTTTTCAGGTATCTGCGGCATCCTTCTGATTGATTTCTTACATGATTTCTGAAATTTTTACAGGTCTGTGCTCTTCGCTGGATTTCTTTGCAGCAAGTCCCATCAGCACTGGTTTTAATCCGTCATAAACATTTAATGGTGTATCTTTGCCGTTTTCGATGGCATCAATGAAAGCCGTAATTTCCTTTCCGTAAGCGTCCATATATCTTTCCAGGAAGAAGAACATCGGTTTCTCTCCGGTCACGCCTTCTGCGCTGCTGATCACGGTGGAAGACTGGCAGTCATTGGAGATGGCAGCCATGCCAAGGGAACCGAAAACTTCTGCTCTCTGGTCATAACCATAGGAAGCTCTTCTGCAGTTGTCGATGACTGCAATGGCTCCGTTTTCCATCTGCAGGGTAATCACTGCAGTATCCACGTCTCCTGCTTCTCCGATGGCAGGATCTACCAGATTCGCGCTCTGTACGTAGACTTCTGTGGCATCACAGCCAGCCAGGAAGCGGACCATATCAAAGTCATGGATGGTCATATCCAGGAACATACCGCCGGATACTTTTACATAGTCAATGCTGGGCGGCTCCGGATCCCGGGAGGTGATCTTAATGATCTCCGGTTTTCCTACTTTTCCTGCTGCCACCGCTTTCTGCAGAGACTCGAAATTATGGTCAAATCTCCGGTTAAAGCCTACCTGATATTTGAGATCTGTCCCCTCCAGGGCTTTGATGACTTCCTGGATCTTCTCCACATCATGGTCGATGGGCTTCTCACAGAAAACGTGCTTTCCTGCTTTGATGGCTTCGATGGAAATGGGGGAATGGGTGTCTGTGGAGGAGCAGATCAGCACTGCGTCAATCTCCGGATCGTTAATGATCTCTTTGTAATCCTTGGTGGTTTTCTCCACACCCATGCTCTTTGCCCAGGCTGCGGTCTCCTCATTTAAAAAGGGATCTGCCACGGTTTTAATGCTGGCATCCGGCACTCTGGTGGTAATGCTGGTGATATGTACTCTTCCGATTCTGCCCGCTCCGATAATACCTACTTTTACCATTTTTTCTTCTCCTTTATCTCATTATTTTTCTTATCCTTTCGGTCTGCTTCTGCCTGCCGATCTTCTGTTCTGCGTGTCTTTGCGTGTATATCACTTTTACACGCCTCTTACTAATTGTCATGATATCACTGCGTGCCCGGAAACGCAATCCGGAATATTGTACAATCTTACCACTTTTTTTCTATTAAAAACGCCGAATCGTTATTTTTTTCTCAAATTCTTCTGCTTCTACCTTTTCAATTCCGCACAGATGCACAAAAAAGCACTCACCTTTTTCGATGCGTGCCTTTTTCATTCTCATACTTCTGGTATGGTATATTCATTTCGGATATAAATTTCGGTATACTGCAGCTCCCTCTCCGGTTCTTCTCCGCGGAAAAGCAGACGAAAAAGGATCATCACCGGCTCATATCCCTGGATGCGGGCATCCTGTCCGATCAGGAAATGGATGCTGCCTTCTTTAAGAAGCTGGTAATTCTTCCCCATAAAGTCATTGGCGATCATTTTGATCTTCCCTGCTTTCCCGCAGTTTTTCAAAGCCGTACAGACCCCCTCTTCTCCGTGGGAAGTCAGATAGATACCCTTCAGATCCGGATAGGTTTTCAAAAGCTCTTCCGTGATCTGTCTGGCTTTGGGATTCTCCTCATAACAGTACTCCGGACCTAAAACCTGGACTCCCGGGTATTTCTTCCCGATCTCCGTCTGAAACCCCAGTACACGATCGCTCAAAGAGGTGTTGGCACGATACCCGGAGATCACTGCCACCTGACCTTTTCCTCCTGTCAGCTCTCCCATAAGACCTGCCGCTGCCCTGCCGCACTGAAAAGCATTCTGCCCCACAAAGCACAGACGCCTGGTATCCTTTACATCGGAATTAAAGGTAAGAACCGGGATATGATATTCCTCTACAAACAGATTGATCCGTTCCTTCACTTCCTTTTCATCCATGGGAACCATGGCAATGGCGCTTACCCCTTCTTCCCGCATAAACTCCATGGCAGAAAGCGTGTCTGACTGGCTGATATGGGGAATTTTGCACACCAGTACGGTCCCGCCCAGACTGTCCACCTCTTCCCTTGCCTCTTCCACTCCCTTGAGGACTTCCTTCATAAAAGGGGTCTCCGCGCTTTGCAGAATGACTCCGATTTTAATGTTATTTTTGCTCATGGATAGCGCCCGCCCAAGCTGGTTGGGGCGGTATCCCATATCTTTAGCGATCCTGCGGATCCGCTCTGCCACTTCCGGACGGATCCTCCCCCGGTTGTTTAATGCCCGATCCACTGTCCCTCTGGAGACTCCTGCCGCCTCTGCGATCTGCCGTATGGTAACTCCCATTTTTCCCGCTGCCTTTCAGAAAATTCTAAAAGTATTATATAATCCTATCCAGCAATATGCAAGGCGGATTTTCTATCCTCTGCAGAGTGAAAACAGCTCCCGTCCTCAGCTGCCGGCGCCAATATGAACGGCGCCCATATGAAAACCGGTATAAAACCGATGTATGCCGCAAAGAAGACTTTATCTTTCATACCGGATTTTTACAGCTTCTCCTTTTTTCCACGCCTGCGTGGTGGCAAATCCGATCTGGGTTGACCGGGTTCCGTCATAGACCGTCACCTCCGGTTTTCTCCCGGCTGCCGCACAGTTTATAAATTCTTCCATTTCCAGAAGATATGCCTGGGCAAACCGTTCCGGAAATCCGCTGACGCACTCTGTGACAGCCCCGTTTTTGCCGTAAATCCTGCACAGATTCTTTTCCGGCACAGGACTGATCCGCAGGGACCCTTCCGTTCCGATAATCTCGGTTTCCACGTGATAGCCATGAGCTGCCGTACGTCCCACATGAACAAACCCTAAAGCGCCGTTTTCAAATCGGTACATAGCAGCTCCCGTCTCATCGTCCCCGGCTTTTTTAAACTCCGGATGCTTAAAGGTGGCGCCTGCGGCGTACACTTCCACAGGATCTGCCTCCAAAAACCACCGCATCAGATCAATATCATGGATCGCCATATCCAGAAAAATCCCGCCGCTGGTGGCTGCGAATTTCACTGCCCCTTCCACCAGGGATTCCGGATCGATCCCGGTGGCTTTGACCATATAAGGCGTTCCAATAGCGCCCTCCCGGATCTTCTGTTTTGCATAAGCATAGGACGGATCGAAGCGGCGCATAAATCCCAAGAAAAAGATGCGGTCCGGATGCTTTTCCACTGCCTCTTCTGCCATTTTGCACTCCTCTGTGGTCACGCCCAGGGGTTTATCTGTAAAGACGTGCTTTCCCGCCTCCAAAGCCGCCCGGATCTGCCAGCAGTGCTCTGTACTGGTGGTAACAATGACCACTGCGTCAATATCTGCTTTTTCCAGCATTTCTTTATAGTCTCCATAGAGCTGCGAGACACCCAATTCCTTCTGCGCGTACTCCAGCTCTGCCGGCACGAGGGAACAGGCTGCCTGCAGCTGTGCATTTGGGATCTTAAATGCCAGATTCCTCGCATGTACTTTTCCCAATCTTCCCAGACCTGCGATTCCTACTTTTATTTTTTTCATCTGCTTTGGCTCCTTTTTCCTATTTTTTTCCATTGTATATCCATCTGCCTTTAAAAAAGAAAAGACTCCCCGGACCGGAACTTCTCTGGTCTGGCGAGTCTCTTCCTTTCTGTTTTTACCACAGCCGCCGGTAGATTTCCCGGATTTCTTCCTCTGTGACTTCTCGGATGGTATTTTGAGGACTTCCGCTTTCCATGGCGTCATGTGCCATCTTATCGATTGCCGCAAAGAACGCTTCCTTGGAAATGCCGTACTCTTTCAGCGTGGGGATCTCCAGTCGGCAGGTCAGCTTTTCCACTGCTTTCAGGAACGCTTCCCCTGCCTTTTGAGGACTGTCTGCTTCTCCTGCTGCTCCAATGGCGCGCCCCAGATCTGCAAATCTTTCGCAGGCTCCCGGCAGGGCAAAGGCAAGGCATTCCTTTAGCAGCATGGCATTGGAAAGTCCGTGAGCCACATGAAACAGGGCTCCGATGGGACGGCTCATGCCATGGATCAGAGTCACGGAAGCATTGTTAAAGGCTATCCCTGCTTCCAGCGCTGCCACGGACATTTCCACCCGGGCTTTTTCATCTCTCCCTGTTTCATACGCCGCAGGAAGATACTCCATGATCCGTTTGACTGCTGAAAGGGCAAAGGTATCGGACAGGGTCTGTGCTTTTCTCGAGGTATATGCCTCCACCGCATGGCACAGGGCGTCCAGACCTGTGGCTGCCGTGATCGCCGGCGGCGCAGTCATGGTAAACTGGGGGTCGATGACTGCCAGATCCGGCATCAGCGCCTTTCCCTTTAACAGCATTTTGATATCCTTTTTTGTATCGGTGATAATGGTAAACTGGGTTGCTTCTGATCCGGTTCCCGCAGTGGTGGGAATGGCTGCCATAGGCGGCATTTTTGCATCTATGACTTTGCCCATGTAGTCTGAAATCTCTCCGCCTTTTTCCGTCAGGGACCCAATCGCCTTCATGGAATCAATGGGGCTTCCGCCTCCCAGCGCCACCAGGAAATCACAGCCCTCTTCCTGATACATTTTCAGTCCTTTCTGGATCATCTCATCGGTGGGTTCCCCTGAAATCTCAGCATAGATGCTGTATGCAATCCCCTGATTTTTCAGGGCAGCCTCTACTTTTGCACAGTTTCCCAGCTGGATCATAACCTGATCCGTTACGATCAGCGCCTTTTTTCCCATTCCTTTCAAAGATCCTTCTGCCATACCCAATGCTCCGGAGCCGGAAATGATCTGTCCGGGTACGATAAATTCACTAGCCATTGTTCTCTTCCTTTCCATTCTTTCTTGCAGCAGCCGCCCGCAGGAAGCCTGCCTATGCTTCAGGCTTCCTGCCCTTTCTAAGCGAAAAATCCGCGGTCCGGTCTGTTGTCTTTTTTAAAATTCTGCGTCATGCAGCCATACGTATTTCTCATCTTCGCAGCGGTCAGTCTGCAGCCAGGGATTTCCCTCAATGTGCCGGATCATCCAGCAGGTGTACATCTGGAATCCCGGCGCTACCGCCTGGGGATGAAGTTCTCCGCCGGGAATGGCAGAAAAGCTTCCGTCCGTACTCTTAAATACCTGGTCTCCTACAAAGCTTGCCCCGAATCCTTCCGGGCGGTCAAATTTGAAATAGTAAGTCTCCGGCTGAGGATGTCTGTGAGGAAGGTAGCCGGACCAGTTGCCCCGGTCGTTTAATACTTCTCCCAAAACCATATTGGAATACGGCGCGATGTCGTGATCCAGGATGGTATTGACCCTTCTCTTTGCCACATTTCCGAATTTTCCCACGCAGGAATAACCCCATGGCGCATCCTCCGGTTTGTATAATTTTCCTGGAAACTCTGCGTCATTTTGAGTGCACTGTACCAGGATCTCTGCGTCTGTTTCTGCTGTCACAGACACTTCCTTTCCTGTGCACACATGGACACACCAGGGACCTTCTGTAAACACATCTTTTCTGCTGACAGTTTCCTTCTGCCCTTCCCACTGATAGGCAATCTTTCCTTCCAAAAGGAGCACTGCAGTCTCCTCTCCTGAACGGAGAAAGGTTCTGGTCTCTCCTGCTTTCATCCGGTAGACACGGATGTCCATTCTCATTTCTTGATACTCATTGTCATAGGTGGTCAGGATCTTTTCTCCCTTTTCATCAAATTCCGGATAACCGAATACTTTGCCCATGTTCCTCTCTCCTCTCTTAATATTCCCTGGATTCCCGGCGTCCCTGAAGGACTCCTTCGCAGGCTTTTTGAACGCTTTCTTTTTCTGAAGTGGTAGCGATTCCCACGTTCCACCAGGATTCATATCCGTCTGTCATGGTCTTGGGAATGACTTTCAGGTCAAAGAGGCATGCCACTTCCTGTTTCTTGGCATCTTCCAGCGCGTCAATCAGCTCCTGGATCGTCTTGCAGGTATAGGATTTCAGTCCATAGCCCTCTCCGATCTTTGCATAGTCTACAGGGATCAGATCTCCTGTGGGCTTTTTGCCGTCTGTATAGCGGAATTCTGTGGCAAGGCTGCCGATTCCGTGATTCATTTCCAAGTTGTTGATGCAGCCGAATCCGCAGTTGTCAAAGATCAGGATATTGACTTTCTTTTTCTCCTGCATAATGGTCATGATCTCGCTGTGGAGCATCTGGAAACTGGAGTCTCCCACAACGCAGTATACTTCATTGTCCGGCTCTGCAAACTTCACGCCCAGGGTAGCGGCAACTTCATATCCCATACAGGAATACCCGTATTCTGCGTGGTATCCGCCCCGCTTATCTGTGGTCCACATCCGCTGCATACAGCTGGGCAGAGAACCGCCGGCAGTGATGATGGTAGCATCCTTATCAATAGTACGGTTAATGGCAGCCAGGGCTGCAGTCTGGGTGATCTTTCCATTGGTCAGTTTTACAAATTCCGGAATGGTCCGAGGATCTCTCGCCTTAATGATCGGTTCAAAATCTTCTCCTGTATATTCAATGCCAGCCAGCCGCTGCATCTCCTGATCCCACGCTGCTTTTGCTTTCTGGATCTCATCGGTATACGCGGACTGGTAGCCCCTTGCCCTTAATTTTTCTGCCAGGGCGTCTACGGTTGCTTTTGCATCTCCCACTGCTTTTACGGCATCCATCTTATAAGCGTGGAACCGGCAGTTGTTGATGGTGACAAACTGTACGTCTTCCTTCTGGAACAGGTGCTTGGAGCTGGTGGTAAAGTCAGACAGACGGGAGCCGATAGCGATCACCACATCCGCGTCTTTTCCGATAATATTAGAAGCATAAGTACCGGTCACGCCGATACCGCCCAGACAGTAGGGATGGCTGGATCTGCAGGCGCTCTTTCCTCCCTGTGTCTCTCCAAAAGGAATTTTAAATTCTTCACAGAATTTCTCCACGGTCTCACCAGCTTCGGAATAACGAACGCCTCCGCCTACGATCACCAGCGGTTTTTTGGCTCCTGCAATGATTTCTGCCACATCCTCCAGTTCCTCTTCCACTGCAGCCGGTCTGGTGATCCTGTGTACTCTCTTTTTGAAGAAATATTCCGGGAAATCAAAGGATTCGCCCTCCACATCCTGGCATACGGCGATGCAGCAGGCGCCGGTCTCTGCAGGGTCTGTCAGTACCCGCATTGCATTGATCAGAGCTGTCATAACCATCTCCGGTCTGGTGATCCTGTCCCAGTACTTGCACACCGGTTTAAAGGCATCGTTGGTGCTGACAGCCAGACTGCTGCTCTGCTCCAGCTGCTGCAGAACCGGATCCGGCTGGCGGGAAGCAAAAGTATCTGCCGGAAATACCAGAAGAGGGATATTGTTTACGGTAGCAGTAGCGCAAGCTGTTACCATATTAGCTGCACCAGGTCCGATGGAAGAAGCACAGGGAATGATCTTTCTGCGGTTGTTCTGCTTGGCAAAAGCGATCGCCGTATGGCACATACCCTGCTCATTTCTTCCCTGGAGCACCCGCAGCTGTCCCGGATTGGTGTCCAGCGCCTCTCCTAATCCCACAGCGATCCCGTGTCCGAAGATCGTAAAAAATCCTTCTACAAATTTGGTTTCCACACCATCCATGAGAACATACTGATTATCTAAAAACTTTACAATCGCCTGGGCGGTTGTCATTCTGATTGTCTTTGCCATGTCTTCTACTCTCCTTTTTCGCTTCTATACTCTGGCAATCATCTCGCCGAATTTTTCCTTTTCCTCTCTGATAAATGCCTGCACTTCCTCCGGACCGGGAAGAGAATCTGAGCAGTTGTTGCTCCTTACCATCATGGATGCTTCCGCAGAGCCAAATTCCAGGCAGTCAATAACCTCCCAGCCCTGATACAGACCATAAAGGAATCCGGAGCCGTATCCGTCGCCGCCGCCGAAGCCCTTTCTTGCCTCCACCGGGAAAGGTTTGATGCTGAATTTCTGTCCGTCGCAGGTATATGCGGTAGAACCCTTCATACCGTGCTTGATAACTACGATCTTTGCATGATAGCTCTGCCAGTATGCAGCGCTTTCTTCATCGGTCATGCCGGTCTGGATCAGTTTTTCTGTCAGGTCAAACTCTTCCCTGGAGCCCATGATGATATCTGCCTCTTTTGCCACCATGGAATAATAAATAGAGATTTCATCCATATTTTTCCAGTTATATGCCCGGTAATCAATGTCAAAAATGATCTTGGTCTGGTTCTTCTTGGCAAGCAGCACTGCCTTGATGGCAGCCTCTCTGGAGGGGCTTTCTGCCAGTGCTGTGCCGGAGATCAGGATGGCTTTTGTCTGTTTAATATATTCTTCGTCGATGTCGTCCACATGCAGCTGAAGGTCTGCGATACAGTTGCGGTACATCAGAATGCTGCTTTCCTTGGGAGAAAGCATTTCGGTAAAGGTAAGCCCCAGCTTCTCTCCTCCGGTGCACCTGGTAATGTGGGAGGTATCAATTCCCTGCTCATCAAAATAATCTACTACAAAATCTCCGAACTGGTCATCGGAAACCTTGCCGATAAATCCGGCTTTCATTCCATGCCGGGTCACTCCCACCGCAATATTTGCCGGAGATCCTCCTACGAACTTTTCAAACATATGTACCTTTTTCAGGGGTTTGAATTCCTCTTTCACCTGGTCGTTGTAAGCAGGATTAAAGTCAATGGCAACCCTTCCCAAAAGCACCAGATCCATCGGTCTGGACTGATCAAATTCTATATACTTCATTCTCTTACCTCCGTATTGTGATAAAAGCGCACAGAAACTCCCATCTCTTCTGTTTCTGTGCGCTTTTGCGTCTATTTCTGCGCTGCTTCAAAGCACAGAATCCATGCTATGTGATCAGATGGTTCCATCCCAGGTGGAAACCGTTTTTACTTTCTTTTCTTCTTCGTCAAACCAGCGTGTAGTAACGACTTTGCGCTCTGTAAAGAAGCGGTAACCGTCTTTTCCAAGTGTATGTAAATCGCCGAAGAAGGACTGTTTGTGTCCGTTGAATGGGAACATTCCGATGGGTACCGGAATACCTACATTCACGCCCACCATACCGCCGTCGGTGTGGCGTACGAATTCTCTTGCATAATGACCGCTCTGTGTAAAGATCACAGATCCATTGGCAAATGGGTTGGCATTCATCAAAGCAAGACCTTCTTCAAAATCTTTGACTCTCTTAATGCACAGCACGGGACCGAAAATCTCTCTGTCGCCTACGGTCATGCCTGGTTTTACATGATCTAAAATGGTAGGTCCTAAGTAGAAGCCATTTTCATAACCTTCTACTACCGTATCTCTGCCGTCTAATACAACCTTTGCGCCTTCTTCAATGCCTTTTTCGATCCAGTTTACAACGGATTCTCTGTGCTTTGCATTGATGACCGGTCCAAGACCTGTAGTCTTGTCATAGGCTGGTCCTACTTTCAGTTCTTTTGCTTTTTCTACGATGGCTGCTACCAGCTCATCTGCGATGCTTTCCTGTACCACCACTACAGGAAGTGCCATGCAGCGCTCTCCTGCGCAGCCGAAAGAAGCATTGATGATACCTGCCGCAGTACGTTCGATGGGCGCATCCTCCAGTACCAGCGCATGGTTTTTCGCTTCGCACAGCGCCTGTACTCTCTTGCCGTTTGCTGCTGCGGTAGAGTAAATGTGTTTTCCTACTGAGGTAGATCCTACAAAGCTGATTCCCTTTACATCCGGATGGCTCAGGAAGATTTCCGCCTCATGTCTGGAGCAGGTAACAATGTTGATAACGCCGTCAGGAAGACCTGCTTCCTTGTAAATCTCCACGATCTTCATACAGGTCTGGGGAGTAAAAGTAGCTGCTTTTAATACAATGGTATTTCCGCAGGCGATGCAGATGGGTGTCATCCAGCCCATAGGAATCATAGCCGGGAAGTTAAAGGGAATGATCCCCGCAAACACGCCCAGAGGTTCCCGGTAAGATACGGTATCGAAACCTTTGGAAGCGTCCATCAGGCTTTCTCCCATCATCAGAGAAGGTGCGGAAATCGCCTGCTCTGTTCCTTCGATGGCTTTGAGCACATCGCCTTCTGCTTCGCTCCAGGCTTTACCGTTTTCTACTGCTACGGACATGGTCAGCTCGTCTAAACGTTCATAAAGGAGTTCCCGTACTTTGTAAAGGATCTGTACTCTTTTTCTGACCGGAGTAGCAGACCAGCCGGGAAATGCTGCCTTTGCAGCGGCAATGGCTTCTTCCACTTCATCCGGTGTACAGCAGGGAACTTTTGCGATCACTTCGCCTGTGCTCGGATTGTAAGCATCTGTGTACTTATCTGTTTTGGATTCTTTAAAAGAACCGTTTACAAAATAGCCCAGTTTTTTGATTTCTCCCATTTTGAATTTCTCCTTTTCTCTTTTTCTCTTTTTCTAAGATTTTTTCACCGAAGTTCTTTGGTATTCTTATCATACCACGCTTTTCCAAAAAGCACAAGTGCTTTTGCGTACTTTTTTCTTATTTTTGCGTTATTTATTTTATTTTCCCGCAAAATCGCAAATATAGCACGCATTTTAGCACACATTTATTTCTGCTTTTTCTTCTTTCTTTCTGCTGTTTATCCGTTCTTTAAAACTCTATATCTCCTATTGCATTTATGAATTATCTTGATTCTCTAAAATATTCTGAATTTTCTCTTTCTCTCTTTCTGCGTTTTTTACGCCCTATCACCTGATCTGTGTGTGCTTTTACAGATTATATTTCATTTTGATATTAATATCCGTAAACAGGAATTCCTTTTCCGGACGGATGCCTTTCACCAGAAGGTCCGCAAGGATGTGGGGCGGCTGATAGCCCTGGACATAGCCGTTCTGGTCAATGAGGAAGTCCACCGTATTCTCCCGCAGAGCTTTTTCATTTTTAGGTGTCTGGTCATAAATGATCACGTAGGGTCTCCTGTCGATCTTCAGCTTTTCAAACGCCATGCCTACACCTGCCTGCCCTCCGGATACCACCAGGATCCCGTTGATGCCTGTGGTATTCATCAGAGCATTCTCTACAATGCGTTCCACTTCTGCCGTCTCATCAAAACTTCCATGAACTCCCGCGATCTCCATCTGAGGATAAGCGTTTTTGATCTCTTCGATAAATCCATCCACCCTCTGATTGTCCACATGGTTGCTGAAATATCCGGTAATGATCAGGATCTTTCCCGTTCCCCCTGTCAGGATCCCCATAAGCCCCGCTGCCGTCCTGCCGCTTTTGCGGTTATCCATGCCCACAAAGCACACTCGTCTGGTACCGACAATATCGGAGTTAAAGGTAACCACCGGAATCTGTTTTTCTTCCATCAGGGCGTTCAGCTTCATGCGGATGCGTTCGCAGTCCACCGGCATGACCGCAAGCCCGTCGATGCCCTCGGCTTCCAGCTCCTCAATGGCTCTCATCTGCTCCTCCTCATCTACCGATACCCCTTCTTTCAGCAATACCTGAATGCCGTGCTCCTGAAGTTCTTCCTTTGCCTTCTCAATGCCCCGGTTGACCTCCAGCATAAAGGAGGATTTTGCCAGCTGGGTAATGATCCCGATCTTCAGTTTTTTTCCGCTGCTTACAGCTTTTTTCCTTTTTCTGGGGATATAGCCCATCTCATCCGCCAGCTGGCAGATGCGTTCCGCTACCTGGGGATTGATCCTGCCCCGGTGGTTCAGCGCCCGGTCCACGGTCCCCCTGGAAACGCCTGCCTGTTCTGCGATCTGCTGTATTGTCACTGCCATAATTCCACCCTGCTTTCTGCTTTTTTCTTTTTGAGACCGTTCTGTACGATCCCGGACTTCTTTTGACTTACGAAACCGTCTCTTTCTGTTTCTGTGTTTTCCATTTCTTATAGCATATCACAAAAGCAAAATGCACGCAATATGTGCGTGCATTTTTACCCATTTTTTCAAAATGAAAGGAATTCTTCTGTCCGCTTCGCTCTGCGCATCCGCCAAATCCAGAAAAGGACCAGCCCAGACAGACCAGTCCTTTCGTTCCACTTAAACTTTTCCCAGAAGCTCTCTTTCGATCCGCTCTCTCGCTTCCGGCGCCTGCCGGTCCATTTTCTCCGGGAATCCGAACATGGATACACAGGCGATATTGTCTCCTCCTGCTTTAGGCGCATCTGCCTTCAGCTGTTTATTTGCAAAATCCATCTCCCTTAAGGTCTCAAAGATACCGTCAAAATCCACATCTCCTTCTCCCATAGCCAGGTGCTGATGTACGGTCACATCTGCCTTTCCTCTTCCATTGAGCCAGGGCGGATTTAAGATGTAGCGGCAGTCCAGAGTCTGATTAAAAGTATCTGCAAAAAGCACGTGAGTCAGCTCATCTCCGGCGTATCGCAGCATGGAACGCACATCTCCCTTTCCCTGGTCATAAAAGAAACCATGAGGAGAAGAATACACATATCCCAGATTAGGGGAACGGAAGGATTTTACCATGTCACAGGTTTCATTGTTCAGCTCGCAGAAATCATAGGGATGGGACTGGATCTCCACACGGATCCCCTCCCGTTCAATGATGGGAAGCAGTTCCTCCATAGATTTAAACCACATCCCGTTGCAGATTTCCTGCTGGTTGGGATCACCGGAAAGCTCTGTATTGATGACTTTAACCCCCATATCTGCCGCAATTTCTATCATCCGTTTCCAATTTGCCACCGCGAACTGGCGCTGCTCCTCTGTGGGACCAGACCAGCGGTACACTACGATAAAAGAAGAAATCTCCACGCCGGTCTCCTTTAATGCCCTGCGGTATTCTGCTTCACATTCCCGGGAAAATAAAGGGTGTTTGTAAAAAGGATTAATCCTGGGATGGGGGGACTGCTCAATGTATTTGTATCCCCAGTCTGCCACCTGATGCACCATACGGTTAATATCCATCTGCTTTGCCAGTACATCCACATCAAATGCAATCTTCATATTGTTTTACCTCCTGACTGATTTCTGATTTTCTCTTTGTCCCTCGCCTGCTGCTTTCTTCTGCCCTTCTTTTGTCCGTATATAATCCAGGATCAGCCGGACCGCGCCTTCGGCTCCAATTCTGGAAACGTTCAGGACCAGGTCATAATGACGGGGATCGTCTCTTCTCGCTCCTGTAAATCTCTCATAATATTCGTTTCGGATCTCATCTCTGCGCTTCAGTTCTTCCAGGGTTTCTCCCTGATAATACTCAGCCCCTTCTTTTTGTCTGTACGCATCCTCCGCATACAGGAAGAAACTGTAGGTATGAGGCTGCCCTTTCAGAACATAATTGGCGCATCTTCCCAGGAATACCCCTGGCTCCTTCTCTGCCAGTTCCCGTATGATCTTACTCTGCATTTCAAACATATGGCTTCCTGTATAATCTTTTGCCGTACCCGGAGCAGAGTATCCATAAGGTGAAAAGACCGGTCTTTCCTCTTCATAATTATAGGAATCCAGATACTGTTTCACATCCTCTAAATCCGCCGTTTCCATACCTAGCTTTTCTGCCATAAGGCAAATGATCTGACGGTCATAAACCCGGCAGCCCAGGCTGGCGGCAATGTCTTCCGCGATCCGTCTTCCGCTGCTGCCGTAAAGCCTTCCCATGGCAACATTCACCTGGTTTCCTTCTCTGTATTTCGTCTTTTCACTGTCCATAACTGCAGCCGGTACTTCCTCTTTGGAAGCCTCTCTGCGGATCAGCTCCTGGGTCATTTTGTCATACACCTTATCCAGTTTGTAAAAAGCCGCGATCACAAACATGATCACCCAGACAGCAATGGGAACATATAAATACAAGCCTTTGATCACTTCCACTGCCGAATCTGCCTGCTCCGTCGCAGTTGCCTTTGTTCCGTCGAAAAGCGCCCGGGAAAGCACCCAGCCCATGACCGCAGAAGTCAGTCCGGAACCGGCTTTCTGTCCCATACTCATAGAGGAAAACATCAGCCCCTCAATCCGCTTTCCTGTTTTCCAGTGCCCATATTCAATGGCATCTCCGGGAAGCGCATACTGCACTCCGTAAAACGGCGCAATACCCACTCCTCTTAAGATACAGCTGACCACACCCAGCGGCAGACTGGTATAATTCA
>DWVZ01000141.1 GCA_019119975.1 Candidatus Blautia merdavium
TCTGCCAGGGACATGCCGTCCTCCTGGGAGGTAACGATATCATGGGCAGCCAGGCTGTATTTCTGCTTCCCGGTCTGTCCGTCATAGATCCGGACAGAATCGTCCAGCCCTGCGGTCAGCGCCACATCGCCGTTCTCAAGGACACCCAGGTAATAGGTGAAGAAAAAGTCTCCTTCCTTCTGCTGTCCCTCGATAGTCAGGCTTTCGATGGGCACTTCGCTGATTCCTTCCTCCGGAGAATAACGGTATAAATGCATCGTCGTCAGCGGCGGAAGGGCTTCAGGATCCTCCTCCAGGGCTTCCAGCGCTTTCTGGTATTCTTCTGTCTGATCCTCATCTGTGAGCATATACAGGTTCTTATCCTGCCCCCGGATCAAGTGCCTGCAGGAGCTGTCTGTACCCAGAGCTTCCTCTGCCCAGGTTTCCTCCTGTCTGTCCCACTGCTCGCCTCCTGTGTTGGTATAGGAAAAGATCTGGGACGGGGCGCCTTCGGCGTCTGTCATGGTATAGATCTCCATCTGGTTATCGTTATTTAAGAAGCTTCCCAAATAATATTCGCTGTCTGTATCCCAGGGGATGTCCATGTCTTCTTCTACATAGCTTCCCTTTGCTTCTTTTTTTTCTGTTTCTTTCTCTTCCCCCTTTCCTGCACATGCGCCCAGCATTGCTGCCAGGAGCGTGCCGGTCAGAAGAATGGAAAGAATTTTCATTTTCTTCATCTGTCCTGCTCCTTTCTGTTTGTTTCTGCTTCTCATCATAACAGGGAAATCTCTAAAAATCTTGAAAAAGGAAAGATTCTTTTTGGAGATTTTTTAGAGATTTCTGTGATAAAATAACCTTATAGCCTGAGTACCAGAAAGGCTGCCTGCGTTCTTATCCAGTCCTTTCCCGCTCAGGAGGAACCCGGCGCGCCGGCAGTATGCTGCCCAAACCGCCGACAATCATAAAGAAAAAGGAAATCCAGAGACTTATGAGACTTTTATTGATCGAAGATGACAAAGAACTGTGCAAAGCCCTGCTGATCCATTTTCAGAGTCAGGGTTATGAGACAGATGTGTGCCATACCGGCACAGACGGGCTTTTCTATGCCCTTCAGAATGTATACGATCTGATGATCCTGGACCGGATGCTGCCGGAACTGGACGGGCTGACGCTGCTGTCTGCCCTGCGCCAGAAAGGGATCCAGACCCCGGTGATCCTGGCGACTGCCATGGATTCCTTAAATGATAAGATCAGCGGACTGGACTGCGGAGCAGACGATTATATCACCAAGCCCTTTGCCCCGGAGGAGCTCCTTGCCAGGATCCGCGCCCTTGCCCGCCGTCCGGGAAATTTCCGAAAGGAAGCCGTCTATTCTTTCGGAGACCTGGAATTCGATCCCGGCAGGCAGGAGCTTTCTTCCCAGGGAAAGACCCTCTCCCTGTCCAAAAAGGAATCTGCTCTCCTGGAATACCTGATAAAAAATAAGGAAAATCCGGTGAAGCGCCCCATGCTCCTCTCCTATGTGTGGGGTTCTGACGCAGAGGTGGAGGAGGGCAACCTGGATAATTACATTTATTTCTTAAGACGCCGCCTGCGCTCCTTAAAAAGCCGGGTGCAGATCCGGACCATCCACGGCGTGGGGTACAGCCTCACGGACCAGACAGAAGGATAAGGAGGTCCTGTCTATGAAACTCTTTCCAAAGGCATTTGCCGCCTCAGATCATTCCCGGCAGTTTCCTGCTGTGCAGAAAAGGCTTTCCCTTTTCTATACACTGATGACCGGACTGATCCTCTCTGTGATCCTTCTGGTCTGCTTCTTTTATATGCGGGGAGCTGTGGAGTCCAGAAACAACGCCCTTTTTTCCAGCCTGTTTCTGAATATTTCCAGCCGCTTCCAGTCCGAATCCTTTTTCTCTGATTCCTGGCTGGCGCAGATGGAGGCGGACAACAACCTGATCATCCATATCGAAGACAACGGACAGCCTCTGCACTTCCGGGGATCCTGGGATCCTGCCACGGACCGGGATACCCTCATTGACCTGGGCAAACAGGCTGCTGCCGAAACCGGCATCTTTGCTGCAAATCCCAGCCGATCCCAGATCCTGCAAAGTCCTGTCTTGTCCATTTCCGGCAGAGCAGAGGATTCTTATTTTGGTATGTATCTGGTGGAATTTACCGACGGCGGCTCGAAATCTCTCCTGGTGCTCCAGGATGTGACCGGTTCCCAGAGGCAGCTGGTCTATCAGGGACTTTTCTTCTTGCTCGCGGGAATTCTGGGAATCTTCCTGCTCTTTCTGGCAAGCTGGAACATGGTGGGAAAAACTTTGCAGCCTCTGAAAGAAAATCAGAAACAACAGGCGGAATTTATCGCAGCCGCCTCTCATGAACTGCGCTCTCCCCTGGCAGTGATCCAGGCAAGCGCCTCCGCTGCCCGCACCTCCCCCCAGGATGCAGGCTCTATGCTGTCCAACATTGAAAAAGAATGCAGCCGCATGGGCACTCTGATCCAGGATCTGCTGGTACTGGCAGCGGCAGATTCCCGGAGGTGGAATCTGGCAAAGGAAAACCTGGATGCGGACACCCTGCTCTTAGATGTGTATGAAACCTTTGAGCCGCTGTGCAGACAGAAAAAAACAGCCCTTCATCTGGAGCTTCCAGACGAAGAGCTGCCCCGGATCTTCTGCGACCGGAACCGGGTGATCCAGATCCTGACTGTGCTTTTGGACAATGCCCTTTCTTATACCCGGGAAGGCGGACAGATCGATCTAACGGTGTCCTCCTCATCCCGGTATATCTGCTATGCTGTTGCGGATCATGGAAAAGGGATTCCCGATGAGGAGAAGCCCTTTATCTTCGACCGTTTCTACCAGAGCAGCCGGGCGAGGGACCAGAAAGAGCACTTCGGGCTGGGACTTTCCATTGCCAGAGAGCTGGCGAAGCTTCATAAAGGGGAGCTGACTGTGCAGGATACGCCGGGAGGCGGATGTACCTTTCTTCTGACGCTTCCGGTGTCCAGGATCCAGACGCCAGGGGGAAGATAGCGGGGTGTCTGAAATGTAAGCTTATGCATACCTTTT
>DWVZ01000142.1 GCA_019119975.1 Candidatus Blautia merdavium
GCCTGCTGATGCCAATGATGTTGTGGAGAAAAAAGGAATAAAAATAGCCATTGATCCAGGGCATCAGGGAAGTCAGATAGATATGAGTGAGCCTGAGCCTATAGGACCTGGGGCAACAGAAATGAAAGCAAAGGCAACTGGTGGAACCACAGGTCGGTTTACAGGAATTCCTGAATCTGAGCTTAATCTTAACATAGCAAAACAACTGCGGGTAGAACTGGAAGATCGTGGATATGAGGTGCTGCTTACACGTGAAGATCAAGATACAGCTATAAGCAATAAGGAGAGAGCAATTATGGCTTCAGATTCTGGAGCGGATATTTATATCAGGATTCATGCAAACGGCAGTGAAGACATAAGCGTTAGTGGTGCTATGTCTATGGTTCCATCAGAGACGAATCCATATGTAGGTGATTTGGCGGAGGATAGCTATAAACTTGGACAATGTATTTTGAGCGCCTATTGTAATGCTACAGGTTTCCAGAATAATGGTGTACAATTGTATGATAATATGTCAGGAATTAATTGGAGCAAGATACCTGTAACAATTTTAGAAATGGGATATATGACTAATCAGAATGATGATGAAAATATGGAAAAGCCGGAATTTCAAAAAAAGATGGTTCAGGGTATTGCAGAAGGAATAGATAAATACTTTGAAGAAACAAATTTAGAGGAAAGACAGGTCTCAGAAATTAATTCAATATTACAAGAAACAATAAAGAATGGAACGGATAGAGGTGAAAATTGGGGAATTGCTATAAAGGTATGTAATGAAGAGACAGTAATAGCCTGTGATAATCAAAAAATGCATGCGGCGAGTTTGATAAAATTATATATCATGGGAGCTGTGTATGAAAGTTATGACAATCTTTGCCAGGTGAATGGTAAGGAGACCATAGACCAGTTACTTTTGGATATGATTACGGTAAGTAGTAATGAAGCGGCAAATAAATTAGTCTCTTTATTAGGGCAAGGGGATGAAGAGGCTGGAAGACAGGCAGTAAATGTGTTTTGTACTACAAATGGTTATACAAACTCTAATATGGGGCGCATGCTTTTAGAAAATAATGCAAACGGAGAAAATTATACATCCCCGGAAAACTGCATGGAGATTTTGTGGGATATCTATAGTGGCAAATTTGCCTATTCGCAAGATATGTTAGAACTATTAAAAGCTCAGAAAAAGACTGAAAAAATTCCGGCAGGTGTTCCAGAAGAAATCGAAACAGCAAATAAAACAGGTGAATTAAGTACAGTTGAAAATGATGCTGCAATTATATGGGCACATGAACAGCCATATATTATCTGTGTTATGTCTGAAAATTTACAGGATACAAGTATAGCACGAGAGGAAATAGTTTCTTTTTCTAAAAAGATATATGAAAAATTTCAAGAAGGTAGCTAAACATATATCCCACGTGTGTAGAATCATTTGCATATTGTGTAATAATAGTATGGATTTTTGACGTCATAACTGATAAAATTAACGTAGTTAAAAAGAATAAATATAGGAGTGCCTGCAGCTGGAATCGAACTTGCCATAAAACCCTGCAGCATTACCCCGGCAGCCATCACCTCCTGTCTGTATCTGGGAATCGCGGGCACAGCCATTGCCCATACTTTCTGGAATAAGAGCATTAAGATCCTAAACGCCAGTACCTGTTCCATGTGGTACCCGCTGCAGCCGCTGGTGTCCGCGCTTTTGGGTATTGTCCTGTTAGGGGAAGCACTGACGCCGCAGTTTCTTACAGGCGGGATTCTGATCTGCGCAGGGATCCTGATCACAGTGGCAGTGAAGCCGGAACGGAAATAACAGATATCAGGAAAAACCATACCCGGCAGTCTTATCTGCTGGGGGATCTCCGGCATGGGCGCCTCCTGATTTCCCGGAAAAAAGAACAGCAGAAAATACCGCTGCCGGTGTTTTTTGCTGTTCTTTTATGTAGACGTTTGTATTTTTTAGCGGGACGTTTTATTTGAAAACATTATTTAAGTGCGTCCATTTCTTTCGCCGCAGCTTCCAGATTCTCACGGATAGAGAGGGACTGGGGACAGACTTCTTCGCATTTGCCGCATTTCTGGCACTGGTCTGCTCTGGCAGATTCTTCCAGCTCTTTGAAATATGCCTGCCGGGTGCGGTTTACGTTCCCATACATGGAGAGATCATTCCAGATCCTGAAGTTCTGGGGAATATTGACTCCGAAAGGACAGGGCATACAGTAAGCGCAGCCTGTGCAGCCGTTTTTGGTCCGTTTCTTAATGGCAGCGGCAACATCAGCCACCAGTTCTTTTTCTCTTAAAGAAAGAGGCTGGAAACTGCCAAAGGTCTGAAGATTGTCGTTTACCTGTTCCATGTCGGACATGCCGCTTAATACCACTTTGACATTGGGCTTGCTGGCTACCCAGCGCAGAGCCCAGGAAGAGATGCTGGCATCCGGTTTGTAACTGCGGAAAGGTTCGGTTACTTCTTCAGGAAGGGCAGCCAGAGAACCGCCTTTGACCGGCTCCATGATCACCAGGGGGACGCCTAATTCTTCTGCCAGCTCATAGCCCCGGTCGCCTGCCTGGATGTCCGTGTCCACATAATTGTACTGGATCTGGCAGAAATCCCAGTTTCTATAGGTTAAAATAGTTTTAAATACTTCAAAGTCATCGTGGAAGGAAAAGCCGAAGAAACGGATCTTTCCTTCTTTTTTCATTTCTTCAAAATAAGGGATCAGACCGAGATCCAGCACCAGCTGCCATTTTTCCTGATCCAGGCAGTGGAGAAGATAAAAATCTACATAGTCGGTCTGGAGACGGTCCAGCTGTTCCTGGAACAGGCGTTTGGCATCGTCCAGGGTTTTTACGTTCCAGACGGGAAGCTTGGTTGCAAGGAAAAGACGGCTGCGGTCGTATTTCTTCAGCACACGCCCTACAAAAGGCTCACTGTCGCCGTTGTGATAAGGATAAGCAGTGTCAATGTAGCTGACGCCTGCCTGGATGGCTGTATCCAGCATTTTCTCCGCTTCTGGTTCACAGATACTTCCGTCCGGATTCTGAGGAAAACGCATACAGCCGAATCCCAGAAGGGAAGGGGAAACCCCAAGTTTTTCAAATTGACGATACTCCATAAGATCAATACCTCCTACTGTTGTTTGTGAAAGATAAGTCAGAATACTTAAGAGACAGCCTGGTATACAGGTGCTGTCCTTTTTTATTTTAGCATTTCGTACAGGGGATTTACAGTGAAATAATAGAAAATTTTCAGAAAATCTCTTATAATAAAAACAGGAAAAATCAGATAATAAAAAGTAGCAGATCTGCGCTGGCAGAAATGCGTGTACCGGCAGCAGACAGGAACAGGAGGCAAGTATGCAGAATTTTACTTATTATGCGCCTACAGAGGTGATCTTTGGAGAAGGAACAGAAAGCAGAACAGGGGAAGAAGTAAAGAAATGGGGCGGAAGCCGGGTCCTGCTGGTCTATGGGGGAGGAAGTGTAAAAAGGAGCGGGCTTTTGCAGCAGGTAGAGGAAGCCCTGGACAAGGAGCAGATCGCCTGGACAGAATACGGCGGGGTAAAGCCCAATCCCAGGCTCTCCTTTGCGGAAAAAGGGGTGAAAAAGGCGTTGGAATTCGGCGCAGATTTTCTTCTGGCACTGGGAGGCGGAAGCGCCATTGACACAGCAAAAGCCATTGCTCACGGTACAGCCAATCCGGATACAAATCTGTGGGATATCTGGACGGGAAAAGAACCGCTGGAAAAAAGCCTTCCGGTGGGCGTGGTCCTTACGATTTCAGCAGCCGGCAGTGAAATGAGCGATTCTGCAGTGCTGACCAATGAAACGACCGGAAGAAAGCAGGGGCTGTCTACACCTTTTAACCGGGTAAAATTCGCTGTTATGGATCCCCGGCTTACGCTTACACTGCCAAAATACCAGGTAGCCTGCGGGATCGTTGACATTATGATGCACACCCTGGACCGGTATTTTACCCATACCAAGGGAAATGAGATGACAGATGAGATTGCGGAAGCGCTGCTGCGGACAGTGATCCGCAATGGCACAAAAGCGTATGAGAATCCAGGGGATTATGCAGCTGCCAGTGAGCTGATGTGGTGCGGCAGTCTTTCTCACAACGGGCTGACCGGTCTGGGTGCAGAGAAGGATTTTGCCCCTCATAAAATCGGTCATGAACTGAGCGCCAAGTACGATGTGGCACATGGAGCCAGTCTGTCTGCCGTGTGGGAGGCATGGGCGCTCTATGTCTACAGGGAGGAACCGGAGCGGTTTGCCCGGTATGCGCAGAAGGTCTGGGGGATCAACTGCACAGATCCCATAGAAGCTGCCGAGCAGGGAATCCGGGCAACCGCAGCTTATTTTAAAAGTCTGGATATGCCGGTATGCATCGGAGAGCTGGAGATTGGCGTGAGAGCGGAGGAAGAACTGTTGGATATGGCAAAACGGTGTACAGGGAATGACAGTTTTACTGTGGCAAAGTTTAAGGTGCTGCACCAGGAGGATGTATTGGAAATTCTGAGAATGGCGAATCATAGGTGAGGGTATCGTGATGGGATAAGAACAGTGTGAAGAGGCAGGAAGGCTGAGGAAGATGAGAACATTGCGATGAATAAGAATATTGAGAAAAGATAAGACTGCTATGATGAGATGAAAATACTGCAGAGTGGTAGGGCTTAGGGATTTATAGAAGAAGAAAAGTGAAAAAACAGATTGGTTTCAAGGGAATGAGTACAGAAACAGAAGAATTTTAAAATGGTATTGACATATGCCAATAATAAGATATAATAAACATATGTCAATAATAAGCGGCGGCAGTTTGCATTTGCAGCTGTCCCAAAGACAAGCAGAAAGGAGAATCTATGCCAAGACCAAATAAACCCAAATGTGTCGGAAAGCTTCCGGTCTGTCAGAAATTTGTTCCCGCTTCTGGAGGAGAGAAATTCCATGAAATTCTATTGCATGTGGAAGAATATGAGACACTGCGTCTGATTGATTACCAGGGACTGACTCAGGAAGCCTGTGCGGAGCAGATGAAGGTCGGACGGGCAACGGTACAGGCAATGTACACAGAAGCACGGAAAAAACTGGCACGTTTTTTAGTGGAAGCTTCTGTCCTGCGGATCAGCGGCGGAAGCTATGTGCTGAAGGAAGAGGGAGAAGGCAAGGTTCAGAAAGGAAGGAATCATATGAAGATTGCAGTGACTTATGAAAATGGAGAGGTTTTTCAGCATTTTGGACACACAGAATATTTTAAAGTTTACGACACAGAGGATGGGAAGATCTTGTCTTCAGAAGTCATCAGTGCAGATGGATTCGGACATGGAGCACTGGCAGGATTTTTGAAGGATCAGAAGATCCAGGTACTGATCTGCGGCGGTATCGGCGGAGGCGCGCGCAATGCCCTGGCAGAAGCAGGGATCCGTCTCTTTCCTGGGGCATGCGGAAATGCGGACGCCCAGGTGGAAGCTTATCTTGCAGGAAGCCTGGAATACGATCCGGATACTGTCTGCAGCCACCACCATCATGAGGATAACGGAAACTGTTCCGGACATGGAGACCATTGCGGCGGACACTGCGGCCATTGAACGGTTGAACCGAGAAAAGAGAAAAAGAAGAAAAAAATTATTCAGGATCAGAGAAGGGCAGAGACGCCGCAGGATTTACTTTCTGCGGCGTTTCTGCTCTTTGCTGTTTTGTCTGAATAGAGAAGTTATGGTTTCTTTCTGGACATTCCGCTGCAGTCCTGGCAGCTTGCCTTGCAGGGCATATCAAAGCTTGGGTTGAAGGCATAAAAGTTTTTGGAATCCAGATCTTCCTGTACCGATCGTAAAGCTTCACCGAACCTTTGGAAATGGACAATTTCCCTTGCCCGAAGAAAACGGATAGGATCAATGACATCCGGATCGTCTACCAGGCGCAGAATGTTGTCGTAAGTGCTCCGGGCTTTTTGTTCCGCAGCCATATTCTCGAATAAATCTGTGATGGGATCTCCCTTAGACTGGAATTCACAGGCATTAAACGGGATGCCTCCCGCAGCCTGGGGCCAGATACCAACGGTATGGTCCACATAGTAATTGGCAAATCCGGAGTTTTTAATCTCTTCCATGGAGAGATTGCGTGTCAGCTGATGGACGATGGTAGAGACCATCTCGAGGTGAGCCAGTTCTTCGGTGCCTATATCATTCAAGGTTCCCATAGCAATGCGGTTCGGCATGGTAAAACGCTGAGAGAGGTAACGCATGGAAGCGCCCATCTCACCGTCGGGACCCCCATACTGACTCAAAATCACCTGCGCAATCTTCGCATTAGGCGTCTTAATATGAACCGGATACTGTAATCGTTTCTCATAATTCCACATAAATCAGCACCCTCCTTCCCATGGCCACGGCTGCAGGACCCATTCCCAGGAACGGCTGCAGTTATCATCAGCAGTGTCAATGGTCAGAGGACCGAAACGGGCAGCATATTCTTTTAAAGCTTCTTTACGTATCTTCACATGATCCCGGTAGAAAGCCAGCGCCTTTTCATCTTCCGGATGGGTATCCAGGTAAAGCTGAATATCATTTACGGCAAAGCTGACTTCATTGATGGTTTTCATAAGCATTTCTCGCGACTTCATATTACATCCATTCATCGACAGATTCCCCTCCTTCCGCAGAAGGGCTTGCACAGCTCTGGGAAAATGGTTCCCACCTGCAAGGCCTTGCATAAATTAAAGGTGCTGCCAAATCTCTGGCAGGGAACATATGCCATGGCGAGGGGAAGCGCATCGGCATGGACATAGATATTAGTATCTTCCACTCTGTCAGAACAGCCGCAGGAAGCCTCACGGCGAAGTGCCGCTCTGGAAGGACATTCCCTGCCGGGCATGGGGCAGGAGCGGGAAGAAGAATAATTCATTCTGCAAGCATCCATTTTTTGACCTTTCTGAAAAATACAGAAGAGAGCGAAAAACTCTTCTGATGATTACAGTATATTTTATGGTTATCGGAACAAAAGGTGAAAAGGATAAACAGGGAGAAGGAAAAAGCCAGAATAAGAAGTTAAGAAACATAGAATCACATAGAGCCAAAGAGACACAAAAAGATAGACACCGGAAGAAAGGATCAGAGCTGGATGTAACAAGTATAGGCAAGCAGCAGAGGCAGCCGACAAATACGGTTATCAGAAATAGAAAGCGGAAGCAGATAACACAGCGGAAACAGATACCCTTGCATACTCTGCCCTGTTTTTGTTAGAATAGTCATAGACAGAATGCTACAGAACAGGCGGGATACAGATGAACAAAATTTTAAAAAGAACATGGCGCATAATCAGAAAGAATTTCGGCAGTCTGCTCCTGTTTGAAACAGGATACCGGATTGCTTCCTTCTGGCTCATCATGCGGGTGGTAAAAAAAGCGCTGGATTTTTCTCTGAGACAGCAGAACATCAGCTATCTGACCGCTGAGAATTATCTGAAGATTTTATCCCATCCATGGTCCATCGCGCTGGGGATTCTGATTTTGCTGCTGATTCTGTTGCTGTTTCTCATAGAGGTCTCGGCGCTTTTGTCGGGCTTTTATCATTCCGGTCAGAATCGGAAGGTTTATGCCAGCGATCTGCTTTTTGAGGGTGTCCGCAGGACTTTTTTTCTGCTTAGATACAGCAGGGGAGCCTGGATTTTCTGTGCGGCGCTTGCGGCGCCGTTTCTTACGGTGTGGTTTCTCATACGGGAAATTTCCTATGTCCGGGTCCTGGAATTTACTGCAAGGCAGATCTATCAGATGGTGAAGCCCCACTGGGTGCTGTATCTGCTGCTGGCTGCGGTGCTTTTGATCTCGTTTCTGTTTGTTTTTGCCCTGCCTTACTGCATTTTAGAGAAAAAGAAAAGCTGGAGAGGGATTCGGGAAGGCATATTCCTTTTGAGAAAGCGAAAAAAACAGCTTTTTGGGGGAGTGCTGCTGATCCAGATGCTTCAGTTCCTGCTGACCGTCCTTGCCTATGGCGCTGCCTTTGCCGTAATGGTGGGGATTACCAAGGCAGTCAGACCAGCGGATACCCAGATTACCACAGTATTGATCTGGGGCGGGTATCTGGATATGGGGATCGGTGTTTTTGCAGGCGCAGTGCAGCTGGTCTTAAACCTGGCGTTTGTTTACGCTGTTTATGCAGGCTTTCATAAACAGGAGAAAGAGGAGATCCAGCTGTATGCCCTGATGAAAAATTATGCCTGGTTTTCCAGGATCGGAAGACGGAAGGCGGCGGCAGTTCTGACATTGCTTCTGGTGCTGTGTGAAAGCGCTTATCTGACAGCAGCGGCAGTTTCCAATGACAATGTGGTGGACAGCTTGAATCCCCAGACTAAGATCACTGCCCACAGGGGAGGAGCCCTGAAAGCTCCGGAGAATACTCTAAGCGCTCTTTCCTATACCATAGAATGCGGGGCAGAGTATGCGGAGATTGATGTGCAGGAGACAAAGGACGGGGAACTGATCCTCCTCCACGACAATTCCTACAAACGGACGGCAGGAGTGAATAAAAAAGTCTGGGAGATGGATTACGCCCAGGTGGCAAAGCTGGATGCGGGCGCCAGTTTCCATGAGAGGTTCCGCGGGGAGAAAATCCCTACGCTGGATGATGTTTTAAATTTTTGCAGCGGAAGTCTGGACTTAAACATAGAGATTAAGTATAATGGTAAGAATAAGGGAATTGTAAATAAAGTGGCAAGGACCATCCGGGAGCACGATTTTGCCCAGCACTGCGTGGTGACCTCCATGAATTACCAGTTCCTGAGACAGCTGAAGAAGATTGCGCCGGAGATCCGTACCGGTTATATTATGACTATGGCGTACGGCAGCATTTCAGATGCGGAAGCGGCAGATTTTTTCAGTGTAAAATATACGTATATTACAGAGGACTTTGTCCGGGAAGCGCATTCCCTGGGAAAAGAAGTCCACGCATGGACCGTCAATTACAGGGGAGACGCGAAACGCATGCTGGATATGGGTGTGGATAATCTGATCACAGATGATCCCATCATGGTGAGGGAGGTACAGAACCAGGAGAGCGGAAACACGGACACAGGATTTTTTGAACTGATGAAATATGGCTTGAGGATATGATTGAGTGCAGATCCATAAGAGGCTTTCGGGGTTATAGGGACAGTGGAAGAGCAGACCTGTCCGCGGAGGAATGAAAATGGCAAAAAAGAAAAAAAAGCCGGCAAGATTCGGCTTTCTGTCATCGAATATGGGATATTATGATTTTGACCTGGTGGCAGTGGTGCTTTTGCTGACCTGCTTTGGGCTGGTTATGCTTTACAGCACCAGTGCCTATGTTGCTGAAAAAGATGTGGGAAACGATATGCTGTATTTCCAGAAGCAGGCAATGATCGGAGGTGCCAGTATTTTTCTGGCTCTGGCAGTCTCCGCTTCCAGGAAGTTTGACTATCATATACTTTACTATATCAGCTTCGGAATTTTTATCTTAGCTTTGGTGCTTATGGGAATGGTGAAATACACGCCGCTGGGGGTCACCATTAACGGGGCCCGCCGATGGCTGCAGATCGGTCCCATCCAGTTCCAGCCTTCAGAGATTGCCAAGATTGCCGCAGTGACCTACATGCCCTGCCTGGTCATGAAGCTGGGCAGGAAGATCCGTACGTTCAAGGGGATGGCGCAGCTGTTTGCCGTGGGACTGGCTTTGGGGCTGGGGGCTTACATCTGGACAGAAAACTTAAGTACCGGGCTGATCATCGGCGCCATCACCGTGCTGATGATCTTCATGGCGTATCCCAAACCCAAATGGTTTCTTATAGCAGCTGTGGTTCTGGCAGCGCTTTTTATAGGAGCGCGCTTTGGGCTGCAGGCGATGATGGCATCCGGCGGAAATCTTTCCGACTCCAGTTTCCGTATCAACCGTGTCCTGGTATGGCTGGATCCGGAGCAGTATTCCCAAAATGGGGGATATCAGATCATGCAGGCGCTGTATGCCATCGGAAGCGGCGGCTTTTTCGGCAAGGGACTGGGCAACAGTGTGCAGAAGCTGGGTCCGGTGCCGGAGGCGCAGAACGATATGATCTTTGCCATCGTATGTGAAGAATTAGGTGTGTTCGGCGGGCTGATCATCCTGGCTTTGTTTGGATACCTTTTATATCGGCTGTTCTTCATTGCGCAGAATGCGCCGGACTTTTACGGCTCTATGATGGTCAGCGGGATTTTCTTCCACATTTCCCTTCAGGTGATCCTGAATGTATGCGTGGTGCTCAACTGGATCCCGACCACAGGAATCACTCTTCCGTTTATCAGTTACGGAGGTACATCCATTTTGTTTTTGATGATTGAAATGGGGATTGCTTTAAGTGTTTCCCGGCAGATCAAGTTTCAGGGACAGGCATGAGAGAAAATTTTACAATATTATGAAAAAACAGTTGACAAATATAGGGAAAGAAGATATACTTTGGACATCAAAATAAAATACTAAAACAGAATGAATTCCCACCGGGGATTAAATATGTGATTTAAAAGGAGATAGGAAATTATGTTAGAAAAGATGAAAGAGATTATTGCAGATCAGTTAAATTGTGACGCGGACAGCATTACAGCTGAAACTTCTTTCAAGGAAGATTTAGGAGCAGATTCTTTAGACCTGTTTGAACTGGTTATGGCTCTGGAAGATGAGTATTCTGTAGAAATTCCTTCCGAAGAGTTACAGGAATTAACAACAGTCGGAGCAGTAATGGACTATCTGAAAAATAAAGGCGTAGAAGAATAAGAAACAAAGTATCGGATAGGAAGCATGCATGTCGTGCTTCCTGTTCTTTTAAATAAATACTTTGAATGACAAAATATTTTAGATGTAAACTATTTGGCGCTGCCAAAGTTACGAGATAGGAGTTTCATATGGGTAAGATTGCATTTATCTTTCCTGGTCAGGGCGCACAGTATGTGGGCATGGGCAGGGATTTTTACGAGGCGGTTCCTGTGTGCAGGGAGGTCATAGACAAAGCAAGTGAGATTTCAGGGGTAGATTTAAAGAAAATCTGTTTTGAAGAAAATCAGGAGATCAACATTACAGAATATACCCAGATCGCCATGCTGGCAGTGGAAGCTGCGATTTTAAAAGCCCTGGAGGAGAAAGGGATCACAGCAGACGCGGCAGGCGGATTAAGCCTGGGAGAATACGGAGCACTGATCGCTTCAGGAGCCATGTCTATGGAAGATGCCTTTGCAGTTGTGAGAAAAAGGGGCATCTATATGCAGGAGGCAGTTCCCACAGGAGGAGCTATGTCGGCGGTGCTGGGAGCAGAAGCATCTCTGATCGAGGAAATCTGTGAAAAGACCGAAGGCATTGTTTCCATTGCCAACTACAACTGTCCGGGACAGATTGTTATCACAGGTGAGGCAGAAGCTGTGGCAAAAGCTTCCGAGAGCCTGAAAGAGGCTGGAGTTAAGAGGATCGTCCCTCTGAAAGTATCCGGACCTTTCCATTCTAAGATGCTTACCGGAGCGGGCGAGAAGCTGGGAGAAGTTTTAAAAGACGTACAGCTCTCCCCGGTTCAGATTCCATATACCACCAATGTGACAGCAGAGTATGTCACAGACAGCTCTCAGATCAAGGAGCTTCTGGTAGCGCAGGTATCCTCTTCGGTACGCTGGCAGCAGTGTGTGGAGACTATGATCGCCGACGGCGTGGACACCTTTGTGGAAATCGGACCGGGCAAGACCCTTGCAGGATTTATGAGAAAGATCAGCCGGAACGTTACGACGCTGAATGTGCAGACACTGGAAGACTTTGAAAAAGTTGTGCAGGAACTGAAAAAAGCAGAGTAAGAGAGGGAAAGATTATGTTAGAAAATAAAGTTGCATTAGTGACAGGCGCAGGCAGGGGCATCGGCAGAGAAATCGCCCTGACCCTGGCAAGGGACGGAGCTTTCGTGGTAGTCAACTACAACGGTTCCAAAGACAGAGCCGAGGAAGTGGTAAAGACCATTGAAGCAGCAGGCGGAAAAGCAGTTTCCTATCAGTGCAGTGTAGCAGATTTTGCCGCATGCCAGGAGATGATCCAGAGCATTATCAAAGAATACGGGCATCTGGATATTCTGGTAAATAACGCAGGCATTACAAAGGATAATCTGATCATGAAAATGAAGGAAGAGGACTTCGACGCAGTGATCGATACCAATTTAAAGGGAACCTTTAACACCATCAAACACAGCGCCCGCCAGATGCTGAAGCAGAGAAGCGGAAAGATCATTAACATTTCTTCTGTATCCGGAATCCTGGGCAATGCAGGACAGGCAAACTATGCGGCAAGCAAAGCCGGCGTCATCGGTCTGACCAAGACTATGGCGCGAGAACTGGCAAGCAGGGGCATTACGGTAAACGCCGTAGCTCCGGGCTTTGTAGATACCGAGATGACCGAGGTTCTCGGCGCAGAGATCAAAGAAGCAGCCTGCAGCCAGATCCCCCTGGGAAAATTCGGACAGACCAAGGACATCGCGGAGATGGTAGCATTTCTGGCTTCTGAAAAAGCAGACTATATCACCGGACAGGTAATCAGCGTTGACGGCGGCATGAGCATGTAGGAGGAGTTATGAGAAGAGTAGTAGTGACAGGTATGGGTGCCATCACACCCCTGGGACTGAATGTAGAAGAGTTTTGGAATGGATTAAAAGAAGGCAGACATGGATTCGGAGAGATCACCAAGTTTGACACTTCTGACTATAAAGTACATCTGGCAGCTGAGGTAAAAGGCTTCCAGGGAAAAGATTACATGGATTTCAAGGCTGCAAAGAGAATGGAACTGTTCTGCCAGTACGCAGTTGCAGCGGCAAAGGAAGCTCTGGAGCAGTCCGGCATTGACATGGAGCAGGAAGACCCGTTTATGGTAGGCTGTTCCATCGGTTCCGGCATCGGAAGCCTTCAGACAGTAGAGAGAGAGCACAAGAAACTGATGGAAAAAGGACCTTCCAGAGTGAATCCTCTGATGGTACCCCTGATGATCTCCAATATGGCAGCAGGTAATGTTTCTATCCAGTTTGGATTAAAAGGAAAAAGCATTAATGTAGTAACCGCATGTGCTTCCGGAACCCACTGCATCGGAGAGGCATACCGCACCATCCAGTTCGGCGACGCGGACGTGATGGTAGCAGGCGGTGCTGAGTCCTGCATTACACCGGTAGGCGTAGCAGGCTTCTCTGCATTGACAGCACTTTCCAATTCCACAGACCCTGACCGCTGCTCCATTCCTTTTGATAAGGAAAGGGACGGATTTGTCATGGGAGAAGGAGCAGGTATCGTAGTTCTGGAAGAACTGGAGCACGCAAAGAAGAGAGGAGCGACGATCCTGGCAGAAGTTGTGGGATACGGCGCTACCAGCGATGCATACCATATCACTTCTCCGATCGAAGACGGCTCCGGCGCTGCAAGATGCATGGAAAACGCAGTGAAGGAAGCTGGGATCGCTCTGGACGATGTGATGTACATCAATGCCCACGGAACCAGCACCCACCACAACGACCTTTTCGAGACAAGAGCGATCAAGAAGGTGTTCGGAGATCATGCAAAAGAGATGAAGATCAATTCCACCAAATCTATGATCGGTCATCTGTTAGGCGCAGCAGGCGCAGTAGAATTTATTGCCTGCGTAAAAGAGATTGAAAATAATTATCTTCATGAGACTGTCGGCTACCAGGTAGCAGATGAAGAATGCGATCTGGACTATGTAACAGGACATGGAGTAGAGACAGAGGTGAAATACGCCCTGTCCAATTCCCTGGGCTTCGGCGGACACAATGCCAGCCTGCTTCTTAAAAAATATGAAGGATAAAGTTCAGTAAGGAGAATGGTCATGGAATTAGAAAAAATCATTGAGTTAATTCATACAGTCAGTGAATCCAATCTGACACAGTTTACCATGGAAGAGGGAAACCTGAAGATTTCCATGAAAACCGATAAACAGACAAAGATCGTGGCAGCTCCGGCTCCGGTTCTTCCGGCAGCAGGTCCCATCGCTGCGGCAGCTCCCCAGGAACTGACAGCAATTTCCGTACCGGCAGCAGCAGATACGGCAGCTGAGGCTGAGGATACCATTCCTGCAGGAAATGTAGTGAAGTCTCCTTTGGTAGGAACCTTCTACAACGCTCCTTCTCCAGAGGCCGAGCCCTTTGTGAAAGAAGGCGACACCGTGAAGAAAGGACAGGTTCTGGCAATCGTGGAAGCCATGAAGCTGATGAACGAAATTGAATCCGAATTTGACGGAACCGTTGAAAAGATTTTAGTTTCTAACGAACAGGTCGTAGAATACGGACAGCCGCTATTTGTGATCAAATAACAGGAAGGGGAGGAAAAACCATGAAACTGACAACAAAAGAAATTATGGAGATCATTCCTCACAGACATCCGTTTCTGCTGATCGATACCATTGAGGATATGGAACCGGGCGTGCGGGCTACAGGAAGAAAATGCGTCACCTATAATGAACCGTTTTTTACCGGACATTTTCCCCAGGAGCCTGTGATGCCGGGTGTGCTTCAGATCGAAGCGCTGGCGCAGGTAGGCGCAGTAGCAATTTTAAGCAAACCGGAGAACAAAGGAAAGACCGCTTATTTCGGAGCGATTAATTCTGCTAAATTTAAAAATAAAGTCGTTCCGGGAGATGTTTTGACACTGGAAGTGGAAATCATCAAAGAAAAAGGTCCGGTAGGCGTAGGAAAAGCAGTTGCCAAAAACCAGGACGGAAAAGTTACCGTTATGGCAGAAATGACCTTTATGATCGGATAAGGGGTTGAAGGAGAGAAATTCATGTTTCAGAAAATTTTAATTGCAAACAGAGGAGAGATCGCGGTGCGTATTATCCGCGCCTGCAGAGAGATGGGAATACAGACTGTTGCAGTTTATTCAGAAGCAGACAGGGACGCGCTTCACGCCCAGCTTGCCGATGAGGCGATCTGTATCGGACCCGCCGCTCCTTCAGAAAGCTATCTGAATATGGAGCGGATCTTAAGCGCTACAGTTGCTACCAAGGCAGAAGCCATCCATCCGGGCTTTGGTTTTTTATCAGAAAATGCCAAATTCGTGGAAATGTGTGAAAAGTGCAACGTGGCTTTTATCGGTCCCAGCGCCCAGATCATCCACAGAATGGGAAATAAATCCGAGGCGAGAAAGACCATGATGGAGGCAGGCGTGCCGGTTGTCCCGGGAACAAAAGAGCCTGTCTACACTGCAGAAGAAGCTCTGGCAGCAGCAGAAAAGATCGGTTTCCCCATTATGATCAAAGCGTCCTCCGGCGGCGGCGGAAAAGGTATGAGGATTTCCGAAAGCCGTGAGGATTTTGTGGAGAATTTCAATACTGCTCAGAGAGAATCCGTCAATGCCTTTGCAGACGATACCATGTATCTGGAAAGATACGTTAGAGAGCCCAGACACATCGAAGTGCAGATCCTGGGCGATAAATTCGGCAATGTAGTGCAGCTGGGAGAGAGAGACTGCTCCATCCAGAGACGTCATCAGAAAATGATCGAGGAATCTCCTTCCTGCGCCATCAACCAGGAGACCAGGGAGAAAATGGGCGAGACTGCCAGACGGGCTGCCAAGGCGGTGGGCTATGAGAGCGCAGGTACCATTGAATTCCTGCTGGATAAATCCGGGGAGTTCTTCTTTATGGAAATGAACACCAGGATCCAGGTAGAGCATCCGGTGACGGAATTCGTCTCCGGCGTGGACCTGGTAAAAGAACAGATCCGTGTTGCCGCAGGTCTGCCCCTTTCTGTAAAACAGGAAGAGATCCAGATGAGAGGCCATGCCATTGAGTGCAGGATCAACGCAGAGGATCCGGAGAGAAACTTTATGCCCTGCCCCGGTATGATCGAGAACATTCATGTGCCCGGCGGAAACGGCGTGCGCATTGACACCGCAGTTTATAACGGATATAAGATCCCGCCCAACTATGATTCCATGATCATGAAGGTGATCGTATATGACAAAGACCGGGCTTCTGCCATTGCCAAAATGCGCAGCACCCTGGGAGAGGTGGTCATCGAGGGCGTACAGACCAACCTGGATTTCCAGTATGATATTTTGAACCAGAAAGATTTTGTAGAGGGAAATGTGACTACACATTTTATTCCGGAACATTATCACATGGAGTAAAAGGAGCCGTAGAAGATGTCCAGATTAAAGGATTTATTTAAAAAGTCTGCCAATGTACAGGCAGAAGAGATACAGGAAGAAGAAAAGAGAAACGAGCAGGAAACAGTCCCTGTAGTCCCGGAGGGTCTTTGGGTCAAATGCCCCAAATGCGGAGAACTTCTGTATAAGGAGGATGTGGTAAACCACTCTTATGTATGTCCCAAGTGCAAAGGCTATTTCCGGATCAAGGCAAAGACCAGGATCAAGCTGGTGGCAGACAAGGGAAGCTTTCAGGAGTGGTGTACAGGGCTTTCTACCTTTAATCCCCTGGACTATCCCGGTTATGAAGAGAAGATTGCCCAGATGCAGGAAAAGACCCACTTAGAAGAGGCTGTCCGTATCGGATTGGCAAAGATCGACGGGACACCGGTGGTACTGGGTGTCTGTGATGCCAGATTCCTTATGGGAAGTATGGGCTATGTAGTAGGCGAGAAGATCACCCGGGCATTTGAGCGGGCTACCGAGGAAAAACTTCCCGTGGTACTGTTCTGCTGTTCCGGCGGCGCCAGAATGCAGGAGGGGATCGTTTCCCTGATGCAGATGGCAAAAACTTCCGCAGCCATTAAGAAACACAGTGAAGCAGGGTTATTATACATCCCCGTTCTCACCGATCCGACAACCGGCGGTGTGACAGCCAGCTTTGCCATGCTGGGAGATATTATCCTGGCAGAGCCCGGGGCGCTCATCGGCTTTGCCGGTCCCAGAGTCATTGCCCAGACCATCGGTCAGAAACTGCCGGAAGGGTTCCAGAGATCCGAATTTCTGGTAGAACACGGCATCATTGACGGCATTGTATACCGGGAGAAATTAAAGGCAACCCTGTCCGGGCTGCTGAAGCTCCATGAGAGGAAGAACGGCTACTGCCAGTTCTCCAGGATCGCTCTGCCGGAAAACAAAGAAGAGGAAGAGAGAAGATCTCACAAGAGAAAAAGAGAAAAAGAAATGAGTGCCTGGGAGCGTGTGGAGATCGCCAGAGATTCCAAACGTCTCACCAGCATGGATTATATCGAAACCATATTTGATGAATTTATGGAGCTTCACGGAGACCGGGCATTCCGGGATGACGGCGCCGTCATTGGCGGTGTGGCAGTGCTGGACGGACAGCCTGTGACAGTCATTGGCGTGCAGAAGGGAAGAAATACCAAGGAGAACATTACGAGAAACTTTGGTATGCCCTCTCCGGAAGGCTACAGAAAAGCGCTGCGTCTGATGAAGCAGGCAGAGAAATTCAACCGTCCTGTCATTAATTTCATTGATACGCCGGGCGCCTTCTGCGGAATTGAAGCAGAAGAAAGGGGACAGGGGGAAGCCATTGCCAGAAATCTGCTGGAAATGTCTGACCTGAAGATCCCGGTGCTCAGCATTGTCATTGGAGAAGGCGGCAGCGGCGGCGCCCTGGCTCTTGGCGTGGGAAATGAAGTGTGGATGCTGGAAAACGCTACCTACTCCATTCTTTCCCCCGAAGGCTTTGCATCCATCCTCTGGAAGGACAGCAAGAGGGCAAAAGAAGCAGCCGAGGTGATGAAGATCACGGCAAAAGATCTGTACGACCTTGGCATCATTGAGCAGGTGATCCCGGAAGAGATTCCCGCGTGCAGGGAAAGTCTGCCGGAACTGGCAAGAAATATGAAAGACAGGATCCACGGATTCCTGGAGAGAATGGATCAGCTGGATCCGGAAGCGCTGAAAGTCCAGCGGTATGAAAGATTCAGAAAAATGTAAAGAGCCGGAAGCAAGGCTTTCAGCATAAGACGGCAAAGAACGGAGAATAGTATGAGCAATGGATTAGTGATCGGAGATTTAAGGGCTGAGGTTCCCGTGATCCAGGGCGGCATGGGAGTAGGCATCAGCCTCTCCAGCCTTGCAGGCAGCGTGGCTGCAAACGGAGGGATCGGCATTATTTCCACAGCGCAGATTGGCTGGAGAGAACCGGATTTTTATGAAAATCCTTTTGAAGCCAATTTCAGGGCTATCAGAAAAGAGCTGAAAAAGGCAAAAGAAATCGCCCGGGGAGGAATCGTGGGCGTGAACATCATGGTGGCTACCCAGCGCTATGAAGAGTATGTAAGATGTGCTGCGGATGCCGGTGCGGATGTGATTATTTCCGGCGCAGGGCTTCCTGTGGACCTCCCGGCTTATGTGGAGGGAACAAAGGCCAAGATCGCTCCAGTGGTATCTTCTTTGAAATCTTTCGTGGTCTTGTGTAGATTATGGGAAAGAAAATATAACAGATACCCGGATTTTGTGGTAGTGGAAGGACCAAAAGCCGGGGGACATTTAGGCTTCACGCTGGAGGAGCTGGAAACCTGTACCCAGGAAGCCTACGATGAAGTGATCCGCTCCATTGTCAAAAAGGCAGAGGAATACGGAGAAAAAGCGGGAAGAAAGATCCCCGTTATCGTGGCAGGCGGGATTTTCGACGGGGAGGACATGAAACATGCCCTTTCCCTGGGAGCAGACGGCGTGCAGGCGGCAACCCGGTTTGTCACCACCGAGGAATGTGATGCGGCGCCGGAATATAAGGATGCCTATATCAAAGCAAAGAAAGAAGATATCTGCATTGTCAAAAGTCCGGTGGGAATGCCGGGACGGGCGATCCGCAACGCTTTTATAGAGCGGACCAAGACAGAAAAATGCAGGATCACTCATTGTTATCAGTGCATTACCACCTGCAATCCGGCAAAGATCCCTTACTGCATCACTCAGGCGCTGGTCAACGCCGCAGAAGGGAAGCTGGACGATGCCCTGCTTTTCTGCGGGGAGAATGCTTACCGGTGTGAAAAAATGGAAAAAGTAGAAGACATTATGAAGGAATTCAGAGCTGCTGCAGAGCAGCTGAATATTCTGTAAAGGGAAAGTCCTGTATATGGAAAATCCTGCGCAAGGTATGGGACTTGAGTTTCCGCAAGCCTTGCAATGTCTTTGAGAATATGAGAAGATAAAAGCAGAAGCAGACTCGGAAAGGAGAGGGCTTCTGCTTTTTTCTTGCTGTAAAAGCTGTGAAAATATATGGAGAAGGTACTCCTCAGAGACGGACATTTTGAGAGGAAGAGAAAGGATGAGCCATGAACATGAAAAACTTTATTCTGAAAGGTGATATCTGTTTCAGCAGATCAAAAGAGGAGCTGTCCTGTGTGGAGCAGGGATATCTGGTTTGCACCGATGGGATCTGCAGAGGTGTCTTCCGTGAGATTCCGCAGGCATATGCCGGGCTTTCGGTGCAGAACTGGGAACACGCCATGATCCTTCCCGGGCTGTACGACCTGCATGTCCATGCGCCCCAGTATGCCTTTGCAGGGACAGGCATGGATCTGGAGCTTCTGAAGTGGCTTGAAACCAGGACCTTCCCGGAAGAGGAACGCTATGCAGACCCGGAGTATGCCAGGAAAGCCTATGGGTTGTTTGCCCGGAAGCTGAAAGAGAGCGCCACTGTCCGGGCGTGCATTTTCGGGACCATTCACAGGGAGGCTACCCAGATCCTGATGGAAGAGTTGGAGAAAACCGGGTTAAAGACCATGGTGGGGAAGGTCAGCATGGACCGGAATGCGTCTGCGGGGCTTTTGGAGCCGGGACCTTTTGCAGCAGCCCGCAGCGTGTGCCAGTGGCTGGATGGGGTCAGCGGAAAATATGAAAATGTAAAGCCTGTGGTCACACCCAGATTTGTACCTGCCTGTACAGAAGAGCTGCTGGGAGAGCTGGGAAAGATCTGCGAAGAGCGGAAGCTTCCCGTCCAGTCCCATCTGTCAGAGAATCCGTCGGAGATTGCCTGGGTAAAAGAGCTGTGTCCCTGGGCAGAGTCTTACGCGGAGGTTTATGAGCATTTCGGTCTTCTGGGGATGCCGGAAGCGCCTGCGGTTATGGCGCACTGTGTTTATTCCGGGGAATCGGAGAATGAGAAAAAGCTTTTAAGAGAGAATCCGGTCTACATTGCCCACTGCCCTCAGTCCAACACGGATCTGTCCTCAGGAATCGCTCCAGTGAGACGCTATCTGGAGGAAGGGATGCTGGTGGGGCTGGGAACCGACATTGCGGGCGGGCATAAGATGTCGGTCTTTCAGACTATGGCAGAAGCCATACAGGTGTCCAAGCTGCGATGGAGACTGGCGGACGATTCTCTGGCACCGCTGAGGACCGAGGAGACTTTCTATTTGGGAACCAAAGGAGGCGGAAGCTTTTTCGGAAAGGTGGGAAGCTTTGAGCCGGGCTATGAGCTGGATGCGGTGATCATAGACGAAGAGAGGCTTTCTACACCTGCGCGGCTGTCTATGAAAGAACGGTTAGAGAGGATCATTTATCTTTCTGAAGACAGGGATGTTGTGGGAAAATATGTGGCAGGGGAGAAGATCTTCTGAGAAAGCAGAAAGGATATTTCAGAAAAAACTTCAAAAGGAAATTTCGGAAGAGAAGAAGAACGGATGCATTTCAAAAATAGATTTTAGTGGTTAATTCTCAGGAGATGTGACCTGTCTTTCGGAGTTGAATTAAAAAAATAGTGCTAAATCCTAAAGACGGGTGGATTTGGCGATGAAGACACATATTGGGACTACGCGGTGTATGTCTATAAGAAAAATCTTCCAATTAATTGATATGTATATAGACTTACAGTTTGAAATAAGGTGAAAGTATATGAAGAAAGCAAAACATATATCATTAGGGATATTCTTTTGGGTAATAACAGTTATGGCGGTAATTCTTCAGATATCTAAAAAAAATATTCCTGTTGAAATTCAATTTTTTTTTTAGTTATAGTATTTTGCTCTGTCAGCAACCAAGCTGTATTATTAACAAAAATGTATATTGAAAAGAAACAGCTGAAAAACAAAATAAGTCTTAAATACTACATTTATACCCTTATCAATATATTATATATTCTTTTTTGTATATATGTTATTTTCATGATTTTTTTGTTCTTTTAAAAGAAGGGGAAATACAATGAAGTAGAAGAAAGTATTGGCAATTATGCTTGCAATAATAACTATATTGGTTATAAATAGTATTGTTTTTGCTTCTGAATATTACTGCAAATTCACTGGTGTCCGAACAGGTGGACAGAGGCTCTATAGCGTATGTCCTTTCCACACCGACCAAACGGTCCGCGATCGCCTTTACCCAGGCGATCGAGAGCATCGGCACAGGAGAGGTCAATACAGCCTTTATCTGGAAACTGGCAGTGCTGGCAGTGATTGCTATTGCATTCTATACGGCAGGCGCGCTGCGGTTCCAGAAAAAGGATCTGCCGCTGTAGTCAGGATTTGCACAAAAGAGGTTGAAATTCCCAATCTTCTCCTGTATTCTATTAATAAAGAAAATTTTTTGTACGCTGCATTAGGATAACAGGAGGGATTTTTATGAGTCAGTTAGAAGAATTAGGATTTGAACTTCGTCACGTGGGCATCAACTGCCAGAATGAAGAAGAAGCGTGTCAGGTAGCGGACCGCTTTGACGCCATCTTCGGGCTTGCCAAGAAAGTGGGAAACAGCTCCGTCTTTGCAGGGACCGCAGTGGAAGCCATGAAAAAGCCGTACCTTGGAAAGAATGGGCACATTGCCATTGGCACCACAGATGTGGAAAAGGCAGTGGAGTATTTAAAGAGCCAGGGTGTGGAATTTGACATGGATACGGCGAAATACAAAAACGACAAGATGACAGCCGTCTACATCAAAGAGGAGATCGGCGGCTTTGCCGTTCATCTGGTACAGAAATAAGAAAGAAATAAGAAAACAAAGATTTCCGGAATGGGTACTTGAAAAAGAACCCGGGTTCGGGTATAATTCCTAACGGTGGGGTATGGGCAGCGCGCCCCTGCCCCACGTTTTATGTCTTTACGGACTGTCTGAGATCTTCAGACAGAGTAGAATAGATGAGAACAGAGGAGTTAAAAAAGTATGAGTACAGTTAGAACAAGATTTGCACCCAGTCCTACAGGAAGGATGCATGTGGGAAATTTAAGGACAGCTCTGTATGCCTATCTGATCGCAAAGCACGCAGGCGGAAGCTTTATGCTGCGCATTGAGGATACCGACCAGGAGCGTTTCGTGGAGGGCGCTCTGGAGATTATCTACCGGACACTGGAAAAGACCGGGCTGATCCACGACGAAGGTCCCGATAAAGACGGGGGATACGGTCCATACGTGCAGAGTGAGAGAAATGCCCAGGGCATTTATCTGAAATATGCCAAGCAGCTCATCGAGCAGGGCGACGCTTACTACTGCTTCTGTACCAGGGAACGCCTGGAATCCTTAAAGACCAATGTAGAAGGCAAGGAAATCGCCATGTACGATAAGCACTGCCTGCATTTAAGCAAAGAAGAGGTGGAGGCAAAGCTGGCAGCAGGAGAGCCTTATGTGATCCGCTTTAATATGCCCACGGAAGGCACTACCACTTTCCACGACGACATTTACGGAGAGATCACCGTTCCCAACAATGAACTGGACGATCTGATCCTGATCAAATCCGACGGATATCCCACCTACAATTTTGCCAACGTCGTGGATGACCACTTAATGGGGATTACCCATGTGGTTAGAGGAAATGAATATCTGTCCTCTTCCCCTAAATACAACCGGATCTATGAAGCCTTCGGCTGGGAGATTCCCACCTATGTCCACTGTCCGCTGATCACGGATGAGAATCATAAGAAACTGTCCAAGCGTTCCGGACATTCTTCCTATGAGGATCTGATCGATCAGGGCTTCCTGACCGAAGCTGTGGTAAATTATGTGGCGCTTTTAGGCTGGTGCCCCCAGGACAACCGGGAGATCTTCTCCTTGAAGGAACTGGTAGAGGTCTTTGATTACCATTATATGAGCAAATCTCCGGCAGTTTTTGATATCCAGAAGCTGCGCTGGTTCAATGGAGAATACATGAAAGCCATGGAGTTTGACCGGTTTTACGATATGGCGCTGCCTTATCTGAAGCAGGCGATTACCAGAGATCTGGATCTGAAGAAGATCGCGGCGATGGTAAAGACCAGGATCGAGGTCTTTCCGGATATCCCAGGGCTGATCGATTTCTTTGAGGCGGTTCCGGAATATGATGTTTCCATGTATACTCATAAGAAGATGAAGACCAATCCGGAGATTTCCCTGGAAGTTTTGCAGAAGATCCTCCCGGTGCTGGAAAACCAGGAAGACTACAGCAACGACGCTCTGTATGAGCTCCTCTGCGGATTTGCAAAGGAAAACGGATATAAGAACGGACAGATCCTCTGGCCTATCCGTACAGCCCTTTCCGGAAAGCAGATGACTCCGGCAGGCGCTACAGAGATCCTGGAGGTTCTGGGCAAGGAAGAAAGCATCTGCAGATTAAAGGCTGCAGTGGAAAAATTACAGGCGTAAGCCAAAAGAGAAAAGGCAGGAAAGCTGTTTTGACGCTGTAAAAGGTTGAAAGCAGCTTTTTTGCTGTATGGGCAGTCTACGGTTACAGCCGGCAGAGCTGCCCCGCAACAGAAGCAAGCGCAGAAGCTTCCGCCGGAAGCTTTTGCTTTCAGACAGGAGACAGGAGAGAATGGAAAGAAATCTGGCACAGGAAAAGGCGGTCTGCCACAATCAGGGACCCATGATGCTGCTTGCCGGACCAGGTTCCGGAAAGACCACCACCATGACAAGGCGGGTGGTGCATCTGATCACAGAGTGCAGGGTGAATCCGGCGCATATCCTGGTAGTGACCTTTACTAAGGCTGCAGCCCGGGAGATGCGGGAGCGGTTCTGGAAGCTCTGCGCCCTTTCCGGGGTCAGGAGCAATTACAGCCTGGTAACCTTCGGCACGTTTCACGGGATTTTCTATGGGATCCTGAAAGCAGCGTACGGGCTTACAGGAAAGAATATCCTCAGTGAGGATAAGAAATATGAATTGTTAAAAGAAATCGTCTATAAAGAACAGGTGGATACAGAAGATGAGAGGGAGCTCTTTGAAGGGCTGGTGCAGGAGATCAGTGAGGTGAAAAATGCCCGGATCCCTCTGGAGCACTACTATTCCAGGAACTGTCCGGACGAGGTCTTCCGCAGGATTTATACGGCTTATGTGTCAGCCTGCCGCCGGGCAAGGCTTTTGGACTTTGACGATATGCTCCTGTACTGCTATGACCTACTGGACCAGAGACCGGACATCCTGGCAGGGTGGCGGGAGAAGTTCCAGTATATTCTGGTGGATGAGTTCCAGGATATCAATAAGCTCCAGTACGACATTGTAAAAATGCTGGCAGCGCCCAGGAACAATCTGTTCATTGTAGGAGATGACGATCAGTCCATCTATGCCTTTCGGGGAGCAAAGCCGGAGATCATGATGCACTTCCCCAAGGATTTTCCAAAGGTACATACGGAAATCCTGTCCTGCAATTACCGCTCCACAGAGGAGATCGTGGAAGCGGCAGGGAAGGTGATTTCCTTTAATCAGAGGCGGTTTAAGAAAAAGATCCATGCCAACAAGGAAAAGGGAATGCCGCCGGTGGTGAAGATTTTTGAAAAGGAAAAAGAAGAGGAGCAGTATGTGCGGGAGTGTATCCGCAGATATGCCCAGAGCGGAACGCCTTATGAGGAGATGGCAGTGCTTTACCGGACCAATTCCGGCGCCGGGTTCCTGGTGGAGAAGCTGATGGAATATCAGATCCCTTTCCAGATGCGGGACATTCTGCCTAATCTGTATGAGCACTGGATTTCCAGAAATATGATTTCCTATATGAAGCTGGCTAAGGGCGACCGCAGCAGAAGGGAATTTCTCCAGGTAATGAACCGTCCCAACCGATATATTTCCAGGGCAGCTTTAGAGGAGCCTACCGTGTCCTTTGAAGCGCTCCGTTGGCATTATGAAGGAAAGGAATGGCTTTTGGACCGGATCGATAAGCTGGAGGAGGACCTGGGAAAGATCCGTGAGATGACGCCCTACGGCGCTATCAATTACATCCGCTATGGTGTGGGATATGATGAGTATCTGAAGGACTATGCATCTTACAGAAAACTGAAGGTGCAGGATCTCTATGAAGTCCTGGAGGAGCTGGCAGACCAGGCAAAGGGCTATAAGACCTTTGACGAGTGGTTTGCCCATATCCGGGAGTATACGGAGAGTCTGAAGGAGCAGGCAAAGAAGCAGTCCGCAGAGAAAAAAGGCGTGGTGATCTCCACCCTGCACAGCATCAAAGGGCTGGAGTTTGACAAGGTCTTTATTATGGATGTCAATGAAGGCAGCATTCCCTATCACAAAGCCGTGTCGGAAAGTGACATTGAGGAAGAACGGAGACTTTTTTACGTGGGCATGACCCGGGCGCGGGAGGAGCTGCAGCTGCTCCTGGTAAAAGAGCGGCATGAAAAGAGACTGGAGCCCTCCCGGTTCTTAAGAGAGAGCGGGCTGCTGCCGGATTCCGGCAGGCAGAAGGGAGAGCAGGCTGCTGTAGAGATCTTTGGCAGGTAGAAAGTAGAATGGACTGCCAGTTCTTGCAGGAAGTCCCGGTACATAGAAAGAAGAAACAGGAGGCAGCGATGGAGAAACCTCAGATCAGGATTTATACAGGCAGGATCTCTGTCTGGACCCAGGAGCTTTTGGAGGAGGGCAGAAGGCGGGAAAGCGCCTGCGGCAGGCTCCTTCTCGCCCTGGGACTTTTCGAGACAGGCAGAGGAGAGCTTTTAAAAGGAGCGAGGACCTTTTCCCAGGTGCTTAAGCTGCTGGATGCCCTGACGGTTTCCGGAGCCCATGGAAAGCCCGGTTTCCCCGGGTATCCCCAGATTCAGTTTAACATCAGCCATTCCGGAGAATATGCGGCGTGCGCCCTGACCCGTGTGCCCTGCGGGCTGGATATCCAGGAGATACGGGGATTCCGGGGAAAGCGGATCCTGGAGCGCACCATGGATGAGGAACAGCAGAGACAGATTCTGTCCTCCGCAGATCCTGCTCTGGCGTTTTCCAGGCTGTGGGCAGAAAAAGAAAGCATAGTCAAGCTGTCAGGAGAAGGACTGTCCCGTTCTTTCAGGGATCTGAAGCCCCCGGTCTGGAGGGAAACCTTTGAGCAGCTGCCTGCCTACACAGGAAGTATCTGTGCAGGAGTCCCCTGCTGGATATCGGTGGAGGAGGTACTGCCCCAGAGGCTTTGGCAAGCTCTCACACAAGCAGAGAGGAACTTAGAAAAGGGATAGCCCCGGGAATCAGAAAAAGAAAAAAGATCAATATCCGCCGGACGTCAGCGGGTATTGATCTTTTTTTGATGGAAGGCGCTGCGGTACTGGGTAGGCGTCATGCCCTCCTGCTTTTTAAACAGCTTCATAAACTGCTTTTCATCGGGAAAGCCGCACATCTCGGCAATCTGGCAGACCCGCAGGTTTTTATTCATCAGCAGGTTCTTTGCCGCCTGGATCCGGGTGCGGCGGATATAGGTCAGAAGAGAGAGCCCCGTGTGCTTTTTAAACAGTGTGGTAAGATAGGCAGGATGGTAATGGAACTGCCGGGCAAGGGACTGGGCGCTTAAGGGCTGGTCAAAGTGGGACTCGATCCACTGGATGGCATCCAGCACCGGGGAAGGAAGGGACCCCTCCTGTTCCTGTCTGGCATTCAGAAGCTCTTCGCTGATCTGGAGCAGCAAAAGATTCATGGCGTAGGTGCAGGAAAGCGTCTGCCGGTACTGGTGGCGTCTGGCGAGATCCAGCAGCTGGACAAAGAGCACCGAGCAGCGTTTCTGCCCGGAAAGCCTGCCCTTTTCCGGAAGCAGGAGAGCATCCGGTTCTCCGGCAGAAAGGGAAAGCGGTTCTTTGGCAGAGAAAATCTGAAAGTCCTCCTGATCCAGGGTGAAATGGACCCAGTAGTAAGAGAGGGGACCCTGGCTGGGCCTAGTCCCGAAGTGTTCCTTTCCCGGGAATAAAAGAAAGAATTCTCCGGGACAGATCTCCCAGGGCACTTCCTCCTGGGTAAGATACAGCGTGCCCTCCTGTACCAGCAGCAGCACGAAGCAGTTCATGGTCCTTCTGGCATGGACAAAGCCGTCTTCACTGATGAGATTCCCGCAGGTAAGGAAAGACGCGGGGGTTTGTGTTTTGATCCTGCACTGCAACATCTAAAAAATGACCACCTTTTCTTTTGGAATGGAAGTTGAAAATATCTGGGATTATCGTATCATAAGAGACATGGAAATACAAGAACTGACACTGCCGAAAGGAAGCCCTTTTACGGTTTCCCGGGCAGAAGGACGCAGATAGTAGGAGGTATGAAAAATGCTTGAGAAAAAGCTTGCTATGTTTCCTCTGGATAAGATCCAGATTACGGATGATTTCTGGAAAGGCTATATGGAGCTGGTGCGGACCCATGTGATCCCCTACCAGTGGGAGGCGTTAAACGACCGGATCGAGGGTGCGGAGCCCAGCCGCTGCATCCAGAATTTCCGCCGGGCAGCAGGATTGGAAGAGGGTGGATTTGAAGGTATGGTGTTTCAGGACAGCGATGTGTATAAATGGCTGGAGGCAGTTGCCTATTCCCTGACCTGGCATCCCGATGAAGCCCTGGAAAAGACAGCCGACGAGGCCATTGACCTGATCGCCAGGGCGCAGCAGCCGGACGGCTATCTGGATACCTATTATATCTTAAACGGACTGGATCAGAGATTTACCAATCTGACTGACAATCATGAAATGTACTGTATGGGACATATGGTGGAGGCTGCGGTGGCATATTATCATGCCACAGGAAAGAGAAAGCTTCTGGATGTGGCAGCTGCCTTTGTCAACTGTGCTTATGAGAATTTGGGAAGAGAACCCGGGAAAAAGCGGGGCTATCCGGGACACGAGGTGGCAGAGATGGCGCTGGCAGCTCTCTATGGCATTACAAAAGACAAAAGGCATCTGGAGCTGGCAAAATATTTTATTGATGAGAGAGGACAGCAGCCCCTGTACTTTGCCCAGGAGAAAAAGGAAAGCGGCGCGGAATTTTTCTGGAAAGACAGCTATTTCCAGTATCAGTATTACCAGGCAGGTCTGCCGGTGAGAGAGCAGGACAAGGCAGAAGGCCATGCGGTGCGGGCAGTGTATCTGTATTCCGGCATGGCGGAGGTGGCAAGCGCTACAGAGGATCAGGAGCTGTTTGAAGCCTGCGAAAGGCTCTGGAATAATATTGTGGAAAAGCAGATGTATGTGACAGGAGCCATCGGAGCCACCGCTTACGGAGAATCCTTTACCTTTGACTACGATCTGCCCAATGATACGGTCTATGCAGAGACCTGCGCTGCCATCGGACTGATCTTCTTCGCCAGGAGGATGTTCGAGATCACCAAGGACAGCCGTTATGCCGATGTGATGGAGCGGGCGCTCTACAACGGTGTGATCTCCGGCATGTCTCTGGACGGTACGAAATTTTTCTATGTGAATCCCCTGGAAGTGGTGCCGGAAGCAAGCCAGAAGGATTTTAACAAGATGCATGTAAAAGTGGAGCGCCAGAAATGGTTCGGCTGCGCCTGCTGCCCGCCCAATGTAGCGCGTCTTTTGGCTTCCATCGGCGGCTATGCTTATGAAGTCAGCGAAGATTCGATTTATATGAACCTGTTTCTGGGAGGAGACATGGAGGCAGTGCTGGATGGAAAAGAGAACCGGTTCCATGTAGAAACCCATTATCCCTGGGACGGAGAGGTGACGGTACAGGTGGAGAATGCACAGGACAGTGAATTCCTCTTAGCTCTGCGTATCCCCGGCTGGTGCCGGGACTGGAGCCTGCAGGTAAACGGACAGGATCAGAATGCAGCGGTAGAAAAAGGCTATGCCTGTCTGAGGAGAACCTTCCAAAACGGAGATCAGATCCGGCTGCAGCTTTCCATGCCGGTGACCCTTGTGGAAGCCAATCCAAGAGTGCGGGAAGATATCGGAAAGGTAGCCGTCATGCGGGGACCTGTAGTCTACTGCCTGGAGGAAGCCGATAACGGGGATCAGCTGCAGCAGCTCTATCTGCAGGAACAGCCGGAATTTCAGGTTCAGTACGAAAAAGAGCTGTTAAAAGGTGTTGTGACCCTGACTGCCAGGGGAAAAAGAGTATCGGAAAAGCAATGGGATGCCAGGACCCTGTATCAGCCTTATACAGGAAAGTCCTATGAAGAACAGACCTTAAAATTTATTCCCTACTATGCCTGGACCAATCGGGAACCGGGAGAGATGCTGGTGTGGGTAAGGATTTAATCATCAGTACAATAACTGCCGCAGCCACGATCAGCTCGGTCAGCGGCATGGCGAACCACAGGGCATGGGCGCCAAAAACTGCCGGCAGAAGATAGATCAGGATGCCGCTGATCACCAGCCCTCTGGAAACTGAGATCAGGAAGGAAGCCCCGGGCTTCATCAGTGACTGGAAATAATAGGTAGAGAAAATATTCAGCGGCAGCAGGAGGAAGGAAATGCAGTAGCTGCGGATGATGGCAGGAGCAATCCGCAGCACCTCCTGGGTGGGATCCATAAATATCTTTACAAATCCATTGGGAAACGCCATAGTCAGGAAAAACCAAAAACCGCTGAAAAAGGCGGCAGTAAGCAGAGCATATTTCAAAGTCTCCCGGATCCGGTCAAACTTCCCTGCGCCGAAATTCAGAGAGATCACAGGCTGGGCTGCCTGTCCCACGCTGTAGGCGCAGCACTGGACAAAGGTACTGATATTTACAATGATACTGTACACAGAAAGGGCATTGGTACCCAGATATTTCATGATCTGGCGGTTAAAAAAGACCGTCAGGATCCCCATTGCCACATCAATGAAAAAGGTGGAAAATCCGGTTACCACAATGCCTTTCAGTTTCAGAAGAAAACCGTGTACCCGGCACAGGCGCAGAGTATTTCGGGCAGAGAAAAAGTGACTCAGCATAACGGCAAAGGAAACCCCTGCCCCTATGGCTGTGGCAAGCCCTGCGCCCAGGATCCCCAGATCAAAAACAAACACAAAGACATAATCCCCGAAAACATTAAAGATGCCTCCAGCCAGGACCGCTTTCGTGGCAAGGGCAGGATGGCTGTCATTTCTTAAAAACGCTGCCAGCATCTGATTAAAGAGAAACAGCGGAACGGCAAATTTCACGGGAAACAGATATTCCCGGGCAAGGGGCAGCAGCTCCTGGGAAGCGCCGAAAAACAGCAGCATTTCTTTGTCAAAAAACACAATGACGATCCAGCACAGGGCAGAGAACAGTACCGTTCCCAAAAGCGCGCAGGTGAAATATTCATTTTCATTTTTGTCTATATTTTTTCCCCGGACGGTTCCGAAGATCACCGAGCCTCCGATGCCGGTCAGAAGCCCCAGACTGTAGATAATGTTCCATACAGGGGCGACGATGGCAAGGGCGGCAGTACCTTCCGGTCCCTGGTACTGCCCGACCATGGCAGTATCCACCAGTCCGTAGATGGAACTGATGAGAGCGCTTCCAAAGGCGGCGGCAAGGTATTTCAGATATACGCCCCGGATTTTGTCAGTCAGCAGATTCATATACATTCTCCTTTACGTAATAAAATCATAAGAAGCGGGTCAGGAAAACCATCCGCCGGACCCTGAAATTAAAAAAGCCGGATAAAGAACCAGGCATCTCAGCCTGCCACCTTATCCGGCATTTCATTTCCTGTGAATGATCTACCCTCCGCGTGAGCAAGACGATTCTAACACAGTTTCCAAAGCTTTGCAAGCAGGAAAATGTGCAGGTTCCAGGAATAAACACAGATTGTCCCAAATATATTATCTTAAAGAGGTGAGGACAATGAAAAATACAGAAATTACAAGGCTGTTTCCCGCCCGGATCCGGGACGCGTTAGAAGCAGCCCGGTTTTCCATGGAGCAGATCTATGAGATCCGGCTTCGTGTCAACGCGCCTCTGATCGTGATCTTTAAAGGAAAGGAATACTTCCTCACACAGCAGGGAGGCTTTTCCAGAGAAGAGTCAGAGGCATGTTTTGTAAGTGCAGAGGATTTAAAAGAGACCATGGAATACATCAGCAATTATTCTATGTATGCTTTTGAAGATGAGATCCGGCAGGGTTTTATCACTATCCAGGGCGGACACCGGGTAGGGATTGCGGGGAAAACCGTTTTAGAAGGAGACAAGATCAAAAGTGTAAAATACATATCCTATATCAATCTCCGGCTTTCCCATCAGATCAAAGACTGCGCGGTGCCTCTGCTTCCTTATATCATCAAAGACAGCCGCATCTGCCATACCCTGATCATCTCTCCGCCCAGATGCGGAAAGACAACCCTGCTGCGGGACCTGATCCGCCAGGTCAGCAATGGGAACCGGTATCTGCCCGGCGTATCAGTAGGCGTAGTGGACGAAAGGTCCGAGATCGGCGGCTCCTATCAGGGGATTCCCCAGAATGACCTGGGCATCCGCACCGATGTGCTGGACTGCTGTCCCAAGGCAGAGGGGATGATGATGCTGATTCGCTCCATGTCCCCGGAGGTGGTGGCAGTGGACGAACTGGGGGACTATGAGGATATTCACGCCATTGAGTCTGTGATCCACTGCGGCTGCAAATTGTTTGCTACGGTCCACGGCAGCTCCATAGAAGATATGAAGCGCAAGCCTCTGATGCAGAGACTGGTCCAGGAACGGATCTTTGAGCGTTATATCGTGCTGCAGCATAAGGACCGGGCAGGACGGGTGCGGGCAATCTTTGACGAGAGAGGGACCAGCCTGTATGACGACCAGCGCAGGCAGGGGATCCTATGCTGAAGGCGGCAGGAGCCATTCTGGTAATCTTTGCCTGTACAGCCCTGGGCTATGCGCAAAGCCTGACCTTTCAGAAACGCCTGGGCTGTCTGGAAGAGATCCGAAAGATGACGGTACTCCTTCTGGGAGAGATCACCTATCGAAAGGAGGCGCTGCCGCAGGCAATGGAGCGGGTTTCCGGCAAAGTAGCTGCCCCGCTTTCTGAGTTTCTCAAAGAGGTGTCCCGGGAAGCGGGGACCTGCCAGGGCGTCCGGTTTTCCCAGATTTTTGCAGGCAGGGCACAGAGATTTTTCAAGGACAGCGGCATGACCCGCCAGGACACAGAAAGCTTTGTCCAGCTGGGAGAATATCTGGGGTATATGGATGTGACCATGCAGCAAAATACCATTCAGCTGTACTTAAAAGAGCTGGAACTCCAGATCCAGCAGGCGCAGAAAGAAGAGCCTGTGAAAACAAAGCTGTACCGGAGCATGGGGGCAATGGGAGGGATTTTTCTCGCTGTCATGCTGCTGTAAGGAGAACTGGTTTCAGGGATAGGAGGAAATGTGGAAGTTAGTTTGTTGTTTAAAATCGGGGCAGTGGGAATCCTGGTGTCGGTCCTGTGTCAGATCCTGAAACACAGCCAGAGGGAAGAGCTTGCCTTTCTCACCAGTCTGACAGGACTTTTGATGGTGCTGTTCTGGGTACTGCCCTATATCTATGATCTGTTCATGACCATACAGGATTTGTTTGCGCTGTAGGAGGATCTGCATGGAAATCGTAAAAGTCGCAGCCCTGGGAATGACAGGAATGCTCCTGGGACTGCTGTTGAAGGAGACAAAACCGGAATATTCGGTTTACCTAAGCCTTGCCGCGGGCATCTTGATCTTTTCTTACATGGCAGGGAAGCTGGAGTATCTGTTCGACTCTGTACTGAAGATCCAGGAGTATCTGCCTTTGGATACCAAGTATCTGACCACGCTGCTGAAGATGATCGGCATCACTTATATCGGACAGTTTTCGTCAGGGCTTTGCAGGGATGCAGGATATGGTACCCTTGCAGCACAGATTGAGGTCTTTGCAAAGCTCTATATCATGGTACTGTCCATGCCGGTGCTGCTTGCGCTGATGGAAGCCATCCACGGTTTTCTGTCATGACCAGGCAGAGACGGTGGCGGACAGCGGTCTTTCTGTTTTTTCTTTGCCTGGCAGCAGCCGCAGCTGAAGTATCGGCAGCGGCAGAAACCATTGCGCAGGAGGAAGAGACCAGCAGCGAAGGAGCTGTCACAAGTCCGGAAGAAACCGGCGGCATCGTGCAGGACAGCAAGGAACAGACCGGGGAAGCGCTTCTTGAGGACCTGGAACTTTCCCAGATGCAGGAGGCAGTCAACGAACTTTTGGGAAAAGAAACCTTTAGTATCGAGGAAGCCCTGAAAAGAGTGCTCCAGGGAGAAACACTTTTTTCCAAAGAATTTTTTCTGAATCTGGTAAAAAATTTTCTGGCAGAGCATTTCCTGGCAGACCGGGAGACACTGGCACAGGTGCTGCTGCTGGTGCTGATGGCAGCGCTGTTCTCCAATTTCACCCATGTATTCGGAAGCAGCCAGACCGGGGAAGCCAGCTTCTATGTGGTGTACATGCTCCTTCTGGCAATCCTGATCCATTTCTTTTCCACGGTCAGCCAGGAGCTTTCCGAAAGCCTGGGCGGTTTCATCACTTTTATGAAAGCCCTGATGCCTTCCTATTTCCTGGCAGTCACTGCCGCATCCGGGGCAGCCACTGCCATGGTCTTCTATGAGATGGTGCTGGCAGTGATCTATGTGATACAGGTCCTGCATTTAAAAGCAGTCATACCGGGAATCTGCGCTTACGTGATCATGAAGCTGGTGAATTACCTCCATAAGGAAGACTTTCTCTCCAAGCTGGCAGATTTACTGAAGCTGATCCTGGAATGGACCATGAAGACCTGCACGGCAGTGATCCTGGGCATGCAGATCATCCAGAACATGATCAGCCCTGCCATGGACTCTCTAAAGAGGGACATGCTGGGCAAAACAGCGGCAGCCATCCCGGGGATCGGAAATGCCGTCAACGGGGTGACTGAAATTGCCCTGGGCACAGCGGTGCTGATCCGCAACTGCCTGGGCGCGGCAGGGATCCTGGTACTCCTGATCCTGGGGCTGCCTCCGGTGATCAAGCTGGGGAGCACAGTCCTTTTGTATAAGTTTCTGGCAGCTATCGTCCAGCCGGTTTCGGATGCCAGGATGGTAGGGTGTCTTAATACAGTGGGAGAAGGCTGCCGGCTGCTTTTAAAGGTGCTGCTGACCGTGGAGCTGCTGCTTCTCATTACCATTGCCATCCTTTCCGTCTCTTTTCTTTCCGGATAGAGTCCTTTCAATTAAGAGAAAAAGAGAGGAAGTGAAAGAAATGGCAGAAGCGTTTTACAGCTGGGTGCTGGATCTGGCATGCTATTTTATCCTTTTGTCAGCAGTGATGAATTTTCTTCCGGATAACAGTTATAAAAAATATGTCCAGTATTATATGGGACTGCTGCTGATTCTGGTCGTCCTGTCTCCGGTCTTTGATGCAGCCCGCATTCAGGAGAAGATCGACGCCTACATCGAAGAATTTGGAAATCAGGATACCGAAAGAGAAGCGTGGGAGGAAAAAGCCGGACAGTGGGAGAAAGAATGGCAGGATAGCCTGGGTGGAGACAGCGGGGAGGTGAGTCCATGAAGCCCCTGCAGGAGCTGATGAAAAAAGAGAAACTGGCAGTGATCCTTCTGACCGGACTTCTGCTGCTGATCGTGGCGCTTCCGGTCAGGGAGGAGGACAAAGAGGAGGAGCAGACGCTGCCTCAAAAAGAACAGGAAGCCGGGGAGCAGGACTGGCAGGAAAAAATGGAAGCCCGGCTTACCAAGGTGCTGGAACAGGTAGAAGGAGTGGGAAAGACAGAGGTCTTTCTCACCTGCGAGGGCACAGAGCAGAAAGTGGTGGAAAAGGATGAGAACAGTACCGTGTACGAAAAGGATGCCAAGGGCAATCAGTCTCCCTATGTGACCACAGAAGTCTACCCCAGGGTCACAGGCGTCCTGGTGGTGGCACAGGGCGGAGGCGATCCGGTGACGGTTCAGAAGATTCAGGAGGCTGTGGAGGCATTATTTCAGGTAGAAGCCCATAAAATAAAAGTAATGAAAATGAATTAGAGGAGAGAGCAGCATGAAAAAAATCTTCAAGAAAAATCAGGTTATCATTACGGCACTTGCGATCATGATCGCTGTAGCAGGGTATATCAATTACTCAGACAATCATCTGGGGATTGACGGAGTCCTTCAGAAAGCCAGCACAGACAGCACCGATGAGACTGCCCAGACAGCTTCCGATACGGACGGCATCGTAGAAGAGATCGAGAGCCTGGACTATGATCTGACCGACGAGACTGCACTGACTGAGGAAAATGCCAGGGCGCAGGAAGATGCCCAGGGAGATTCCCAGGGTGATATCCAGGCAGAAGAAGAGACAAAGGAGACCGCGGATGCTTCAGGACAGACAGAGGAAAGCACAGCCGCAGAAGGGACAACAGTGACAGAAACACCGGGAGAAGCAGTCCTGACAGGTGCATCCGGATTTGCCGCGCAGGCAAAGGTCAGCCGGGAGCAGGTGCGCTCTGCCAACAAGGAAACCCTTCTGGAGATCATCAACAATGAAAATCTGGGAGACGACCAGAAGCAGGAGGCAGTCAGCTCCATGGTCAATATGACCGATCTGGCAGAGCAGGAAGAGGCGGCAGAGCTTCTTTTGGAAGCCCAGGGCTTTTCAGATGTAGTGGTGAATCTGACAGGCGGCAGCGCAGATGTGATCGTTCCCCAGGAATATATGGAAGATGCCAGCCGGGCGCAGATTGAGGATATTGTAAAGAGAAAGACCAGTGTTCCCGTGGAAAATATCGTGATCACGCCGCTGGATGACGGCACAGAGGAGGCGAAGTAGGAAGGTTTTCCCTTTTTGGGGCACAAATCCCTTGACACGGGTTTTCAGGTATACTAAAATAGCGTCAGTGCGCAAAAAGGCAGGAAAAGCAGTTCCTGCTTCAAGATAGATCAAAAGTTCAGAAATGAAGGAAAAGGAGAACCAAAGGTGGCTGACTATACCAAAGAAATTACAAAAAGACGTACATTTGCAATCATATCCCACCCGGATGCCGGAAAAACAACCCTGACAGAAAAGTTTCTGCTCTACGGCGGCGCCATTAATCTGGCTGGAAGTGTAAAGGGCAAGGCAACCGCCCGTCATGCGGTTTCCGACTGGATGGAGATTGAAAAGGAGAGAGGTATTTCCGTGACCTCCTCTGTACTGCAGTTTAACTATGACGGTTACTGCATCAACATATTGGATACACCGGGACATCAGGATTTCTCAGAAGATACTTACCGTACCCTTATGGCAGCGGATTCCGCGGTCATGGTCATTGACGCGTCCAAGGGCGTGGAGGCACAGACCAGGAAGCTTTTCAAGGTCTGTGCTATGCGCCACATCCCCATCTTTACCTTTATTAACAAACTGGACCGGGATGCCAACGACACCTTTGACCTTCTGGATGACATAGAAAAGGAACTGGGGATTCCCACCTGTCCCATTAACTGGCCCATTGGTTCCGGGAAAAAGTTCCGTGGTGTCTATGACAGAGAGACCCAAAAGGTCCTGACCTTCTCCGACACCATGAAGGGCACCAAAGAAGGCATCGAGGACGAGATCGGCATTGAAGAGGAACGGCTTTTGGAGGTCCTGGATCCGGAGCAGAAGGAACAGCTTCTGGAGGAGATCGAGCTGCTGGACGGCGCCAGCGCGGAATTTGACCAGGAGCTGGTGGATCAGGGAAAGCTTTCTCCGGTATGCTTCGGCTCTGCCCTTACTAATTTCGGCGTGGAGACCTTTTTAAAGCATTTCCTGAAAATGACCTCCTCCCCTCTGCCCAGGACGGCAGATGTAGGAGAGATCGATCCCATGAAAGAGGATTTCTCAGCCTTTGTCTTTAAGATCCAGGCCAATATGAATAAGAACCACAGAGACCGGATTGCTTTTATGCGGATCTGCTCCGGTAAATTCGAGGCTTCCAGAGAAGTCTACCATGTGCAGGGAAATAAGAAGATGCGTCTGTCCCAGCCGCAGCAGATGATGGCGAAGGACCGCCATGTGGTGGAGGAAGCCTATGCGGGAGACATCATCGGCGTCTTTGATCCGGGCATTTTCTCCATTGGCGATACCGTGTGCGCGCCGGGGAAAAAGTTCCAGTATGAAGGAATCCCTACCTTCGCGCCGGAGCATTTTGCCAGAGTACGCCTGACAGACAGCATGAAAAGGAAGCAGTTCGTAAAAGGCATCAACCAGATTGCCCAGGAAGGCGCTATCCAGATCTTCCAGGAAGTCATGGGCGGTATGGAAGAGATCATTGTGGGCGTGGTAGGCGTTCTGCAGTTCGACGTGCTGAAATACAGGCTGGAGAACGAATACAATGTGGAGATCCGTCTGGAGTCCCTGCCTTATGAGCATATCCGCTGGATCGAAAACAAGGACGAGATCGATGTAAAGTCCCTGACCGGAACCTCCGATATGAAGAAGGTCATGGACCTGAAGGGAAATCCGCTGCTGCTGTTCATCAACAGCTGGAGCATCGGTATGACCCTGGATCGGAACGAAGGTCTGAGACTTGCGGAATTTTCCAGAAATTAAGTAAGAAAGAAGCGGTTTTTTGCGGGAAAAGTAAAAAACCGCTTTTAATTTTATAATGCATTTGGTATAATAATACACAGGATATTTCCTGGAGGAGGTAGAATATTATGGCGGAAGACAGAAACATCTACAAGATACATGACAATGGCTCTCTTGGGGAAGTACAGATTGCAGATGAAGTAGTAGCGATTATTGCAGGGCTTGCTGCCACAGAAGTAGAAGGCGTAGGCTCTATGGCTGGAAATATTACAAATGAACTGGTAGGAAAGCTGGGCATGAAAAATCTTTCCAAAGGCGTCAAGGTAGACGTCCTGGAGGATGTGGTCTGTGTGGACCTGGCACTGAACATTGAATATGGATACAACATCCTGGAGACCAGCCAGAAGGTACAGGAAAAAGTAAAGGCAGCCATTGAAAACATGACCGGGCTTACCGTGTCAGACGTAAATGTGCGCATTGCCAGCGTAGAACTGGAAAAAGAAGGCAAATAGTTCATTGACAAGTAAACATCTAAAAGAGCAAAGTGATAAGGTGTCTTTTTTAGAGGCACCTTATCTTTTTACGGAGGAATGAGAATGGGAAGAAGAGAGATGAGAGAACATATTTTTAAACTCCTTTTTTTAAGCGAGTTTAATCCAGCAGAGGAGATGCCGGAGCAGATCCGCCTGTATTTTGAGGACATGGAGGACTTAAATCCCACAGAGCAGGCATATATGGAAAACAAATACAGGAAAGTCAGGGAGCACTTAGAGGAGATCGACAGCCTGCTGAATGAGAAATCCACAGGCTGGAAGACCACCAGAATGAGCAAAGTGGATCTAAACCTGCTCCGCCTGGCAGTTTATGAAATGAAATACGATGAGGACGTGCCGGTGAAAGTGGCGATCAACGAAGCCGTGGAGATCAGCAAGATCTTCGGCGGAGATGATTCCTCCTCCTTTATCAATGGTATCCTGGGCAAGGTAGCAAAGGGATGAACAGCATCTATTCAGTAGGGCAGGTCAATACTTACATCAAGAATATGTTCCAGCAGGATTTTCTGCTGAACAGGATCTCTGTCAAAGGAGAAATCTCCAACTGCAAATATCATACTTCCGGGCATATCTACTTTTCCCTGAAGGATGAGACCGGGGCATTATCCTGCGTCATGTTTGCAGGGCAGAGAAGAGGACTGGCGTTCCCCATGAAAAACGGGGACCGGGTGGTAGTATCCGGCAGTGTCAGCGTCTATGAGCGGGACGGAAAGTATCAGCTTTACGCCCGTGAGATCACCCTGGAGGGAGCCGGGCTTTTGTACGAGCGCTATCTCGCTTTGAAAAAAGAACTGGAAGAAATGGGCATGTTTGCCCAGGAATACAAACAGCCCATTCCCAAATACGCCCGGACCGTAGGCGTGGTGACTGCGCCTACCGGGGCAGCCGTTCAGGATATCCGGAACATTGCCGGCAGGAGGAACCCTTATGTGCAACTGATCCTGTATCCTGCCCTGGTGCAGGGAGAGGGAGCCAAAGAAAGCATTGTCCGGGGAATCCGGACCCTGGACGCCATGCACCTGGATGTGATCATTGTAGGAAGAGGCGGAGGTTCTATCGAAGATCTCTGGGCGTTTAATGAGGAAGAAGTAGCCCGGGCGATCTTTGAGTGCCGGACGCCGGTGATCTCAGCCGTGGGGCATGAGACGGACACCACCATTGCGGACTATGCGGCAGATCTGCGGGCGCCGACCCCTTCTGCGGCAGCGGAGCTTGCGGTGGCAGATATCCGGGTGTTCCTGCAGACGCTGCGGGGCTATCAGGACAAGCTTGCCCGTACCGTGGAGGACAGGATCTATCTGGCGCGCCAGAATCTCCGGCATTATCAGACAAAGCTGAATTATCTGAGCCCGGAAAATAAGATCCGGGAAAACAGGACCCGCCTGATAGACGCAGAAGACAGGATCCAGTCTGCCATGAAAAACCAGATCTATCTTGCGCGGCAGAACCTGCAGGTATATCTGGAGCGCATGAAAGGGCTTTCGCCGCTGAACAAGCTGAATCAGGGCTTTTCTTATGTGGAGGATCAAGAGCACAAAGCGGTGACCAGTATTTCCCAGGTACAAAAAGGGGATACTTTAAAAATCCAGGTGACAGACGGAACGATCCTGACCCGCGCGGAGGAAATCAGGAAAAGAGACTGGGAAAGTGAGAGGAGTTAAATCGTGGCAGATACAGAAAAAACAACGCAGGAGCCAACCATTGAAGAATCCTTAAAGGAGCTGGACAGCATTGTGGAAAGACTGGAGAGCAGGGAAATCTCCCTGGAAGACTCCTTCGTGCTTTACCAGCAGGGAATGGAACTGCTGAAAAAATGCAGCGGCAGGATTGACGCCGTTGAGAAAAAAATGCTGAAAATAAATGAAGATGGTGAGTTAAGTGAATTTTAAAGAAGAACTGGAAAGCAGGGTACAGTATGCGCAGGAAACCATAGAAGCCTTCCTTCCAAAGGAGGAGGGATTTTCCAGGCGTATGGCAGAGGCTGTCAATTACAGCATGCTGGCAGGCGGCAAACGTCTGCGCCCTGTATTTATGAAAGCCGTGTATGATATGCTGGGAGGGACGTCGGATGTGATCCGCCCCTTTATGGCAGCCATGGAGATGGTTCATACCCATTCCCTGATCCATGACGACCTTCCTGCCATCGACAACGACGAATACAGAAGAGGAAAGAAGACGACCCATGTGGTATTCGGAGAATCCGCAGCCATCCTTGCCGGGGATGCGCTCTTAAACTATGCCTATGAAACAGCTTTTCTTGCCTTTGACCTTTGTCAGAAGGAAGAGGAGCTGCGGCAGGCGGCAGCCGCACTGAAGATCCTGGCAAACCGGACCGGCATCTGCGGCATGCTGGGCGGACAGGGCGTGGACGTAGAAAACGACGGCAGAGAAATAGACAAGGAAATGCTGGATTATATTTACGAGAATAAAACTTCCGCCCTGATCGAGGCATCCCTTATGATCGGAGCCGTCCTTGCCGGGGCAGACAGGTCCGTGGTGGAAAACGCCTGTCAGATCGGAAGCAGGATCGGCATTGCCTTCCAGATCCAGGACGACATCTTGGACGTGACCAGCAGCAGGGAAACCCTGGGAAAACCGGTGGGAAGCGATGCAAAAAATCATAAGACCACTTACGTGACCCTGGAAGGAATCGAAAAAGCGCAGGAGGAAGCAGGAAAGCTGACCAAAGAAGCGGTGGAGCTTCTTGAACAGCTTCCGGGAGACAGCCGGTTTTTAAAAGAGCTGTTCCTTTCTCTGATGGAACGCAGAAAATAGAGGTGTGATACCGATGTTGTTAGAGAAGATCAACAAGGAAAATGATATAAAAAACATTCCCCAGGACCAGCTTCCCCTTCTGGCAGAGGAGATCCGGACGTTCCTTCTGGAACATTTAAGCAAGACCGGAGGACACCTGGCGTCCAATCTGGGAGCCGTGGAACTGACCATGGCGCTCCATTATGTGTTCTCTCTTCCTGAGGATAAGATCATCTGGGACGTGGGACATCAGTCCTACACCCACAAGATCCTTACAGGAAGAAAGGACGGGTTTGACCATCTGCGCCAGCTGGGCGGCATGAGCGGTTTTCCCAAGCGAAGTGAAAGCCCCTGCGACGCTTATGATACCGGACACAGCTCTACCTCCATTTCCGCAGGCGTAGGGTATGTCTGTGCCAGAGAGCTGAGACAGGAATCCTACAGCGTGGTATCTGTCATCGGCGACGGCGCCCTGACCGGAGGCATGGCGTACGAAGCCATGAACAATGCCTCCCAGCTGAAGAAAAATTTTATCATTGTTCTCAACGATAACGAGATGTCCATCTCCGAAAATGTGGGAGGCATTTCCAGCTATCTAAGCAATATGAGGACGGCAGAGGGATATAATGAGCTGAAAATGGGCGTGAAAAAGAGCCTGAATAAAATCCCGGGCATCGGACCTGCCACAGTGCGCAGGCTCCATAAGACCAAGGACAGCATCAAGCGTCTGATCATCCCGGGCATGTTCTTTGAGGATATGGGACTCACTTACCTGGGTCCGGTAAACGGTCATGACTGTACCAGGATGATCCAGATCCTCCAGGAGGCAAAAAAGGTGGAGGGACCGGTGCTGGTCCATGTGCATACCCAGAAAGGCAGGGGCTATACCCCTGCGGTGCGCCATCCGGCAAGGTTCCACGGCACTTCTGCTTTTGACCTGGAGCACGGGATTCCCTTAAAGAACAGCGGAAAGGCAAACTATACTGATATTTTCTCCACGGTCATGCGCAAATTCGGGGACCGGGAGGAAAAGGTGGTGGCGGTTACGGCAGCTATGCCCGACGGCACCGGGCTGAAACGTTTCCGCAACATGTTCCCGGAGAGGTTCTTTGATGTGGGCATTGCGGAGGAGCATGCTGTGACCTTTGCCGCAGGGCTGGCGCTGGGAGGCATGATCCCGGTAGTGGCTGTGTACTCTTCTTTCCTTCAAAGAGCCGTGGATCAGATCATAGAGGACGTATGCCTGCAGAACCTCCACGTGATCTTTGCCGTGGACCGGGCAGGGCTTGTGGGAAGCGATGGGGAGACCCATCAGGGCTGCTTTGACCTGTCCTACCTTTCCATGATCCCCAACATGACTGTCATGGCTCCGAAAAACAAATGGGAGCTTTCCGATATGCTGAAATTCGCAGTGAACTACAACGGTCCCATCGCGGTGCGCTATCCCAGAGGGGAAGCCTATGACGGGCTGGAGGAACACCGGGATCCCATTGTCAAAGGCAGAAGCGAGCGGATCTTTCGGGGCAGGGACATTGCCCTGGTGGCAGTGGGAAGCATGGTGAAGACCGGTGTGGAGATCTGTGAGAAAATGAAGGAAGAGGGAAAAGAAATCACCCTAGTCAACGCCAGATTTGTTAAGCCGCTGGATGAAAAGATCCTGGATGTTCTCGCCCAGGAGCACAGCCTGATCGTTACCATGGAAGAGAATGTAAAGACCGGAGGATTTGGAGAGGCTGCGGCGGATTATCTGCGAAGGACCCATCCTCAGGTGAAAGTCCTTACTGTGGCGCTCCCGGACCGGTTCATTGAGCATGGAAATCCGGAGAAGCTAAAAGCCCTGGCGCAGATCGACGCAGAATCCATATACAGAAGAATCAAGGAGGAAACACCAGATGAAAGAACGTCTTGATGTACTGCTGGTAAAAAGGGGGCTTGCCTCATCCAGAGAAAAAGCAAAGGCAGTGATCATGGCAGGCAGCGTCTATGTAGACAATCAGAAAGAAGACAAAGCAGGCACCATGTTTGCAGACACCGTGAAGATCGAGGTGCGGGGAAACACCCTGAAATACGTCAGCCGGGGCGGTCTGAAGCTGGAAAAGGCAATGACCCATTTTGACGTTTCCCTGGAGGGAAAAGTCTGCATGGATGTAGGATCCTCCACCGGAGGATTTACGGACTGTATGCTGCAGAACGGCGCGGTAAAGGTCTTTGCCATTGACGTAGGCCACGGGCAGCTGGACTGGAAGCTCAGAAACGATCCCCGGGTGGTCTGCATGGAAAAGACCAACATCCGTTATGTAGTGCCGGAGGATCTGGGAGAGGCGGCAGATTTCTCTTCCATCGACGTGTCCTTCATTTCCCTTACCAAAGTGCTGCTTCCGGTGTATCATCTGCTGAAACCCCAGGGAGAAGTCGTGTGCCTGATCAAACCCCAGTTTGAAGCGGGCAGAGAAAAGGTAGGAAAAAAAGGCGTGGTCCGGGATCCCAGGGTGCACGAAGAAGTCATTCAGAAGGTTATGGAGTATGCCCGTTCCATCGGATACGCGGTGCGGCATCTGGAGTACTCGCCCATTAAAGGACCGGAGGGCAATATTGAATACCTGCTCCACATAAGAAAAAATCCGGAAGGGACCCTGGAGGAGCTTCCGGCAGATATACAGAGAACCGTAGCTTTGGCGCACGGAGAATTGGACCGTTAGTTTATGGATAAATTTTACATTATCGCAAACAGTGAAAAAGACGAAGGATTAAAGGTATCCCGCAAGGTAGAGGAATATTTAAGGAGCAAGGGAAAAGTCTGCCGCATCCAGCCTGCTTCCCACGCGGGACGGGAAAGCCAGGAGCATTATACCGATGTCAAAGCCATCCCGGAAGATACCCAATGTGTGATCGTGCTGGGAGGGGACGGGACCCTGCTGCAGGCAGCAAGAGATGTGGTCTCCCGCCAGATCCCCCTTTTGGGTATTAATCTGGGGACTCTGGGATACCTGGCAGAGATTGACCGGGAGTCTGTGGAACCGGCGCTGAATTCCCTTCTGGCAGAAGAGTATACGGTGGAAAACCGCATGATGCTCAACGGCAAGGTATACCACAGAGGCAAGCTGGTAGCAGAGGATGTGGCGCTCAATGACATTGTGATCGGCAGAGACGGACCTTTGCGGGTGATCCGGTTCCACAATTTTGTCAATGGGGAATTCTTAAATGCCTATACGGCAGACGGGATCATCATTTCCACTGCCACCGGTTCTACGGGCTACAGCCTGTCTGCAGGCGGTCCCATAGTCTCCCCGGAGACCAATATTATGATCATGACCCCGGTGGCGCCCCATACTTTAAACACCAGGAGCATCATTTTCCCCGCAGAAGACGAGATCGCAGTGGAACTGGCAGAGGGCAGCCACCGAGGAGAGGGAAAAGCCATCGCCTCCTTTGACGGCGATACCAACATCTCTATGACCGTGGGAGACCGCATTGTGATCAAGCGCTCCGTCCGGGATACCAAAATTGTAAAAATCAGCAACATCAGTTTTTTGGAAGTGCTGCGCACCAAAATGAAAAACTGATTTCAGGGGAAGGCAGAGACAGGGAGGTAAGTATGAAGATTGCCAGACATTCAAAAATTATAGATTTGATCAATCAGTACGATATAGAAACACAGGAGGAGCTGGCGGCGCGTCTCAACGAGGCAGGATTTCAGGTGACCCAGGCGACGGTGTCCAGGGATATCCGGGAACTGAAGCTGATGAAGATCGCCAAACCGGACGGAGGATCCAGATATACCGTCATGTCAGCCCAGGAGAAGCAGGACAGTGAAAAATTTATACGTGTTCTAAAAGAAGCGTTTCTGTCCATGGATCTGGCACAGAATGTACTGGTCATCAAGACCGCGTCGGGGATGGCAAATGCGGCGGCGCTTGCCCTGGATCATATCAACTGGGGCGAAGTGGTAGGCTGCATTGCAGGGGACGATACCATTGCCTGCTTTACCAAACATGCAGATGATGCCATTTTGCTAATGGGCAAGATCCGGAAAATCATCAATGTCAATGAATAATCAAATGGAGCACAGGAAACTATGTTAATTCATTTACACGTAAAAAATCTGGCGCTGATCGAGGAGGCGGAGGTGGATTTCGGCGAGGGGCTGAACATCCTCACCGGAGAAACCGGCGCGGGAAAATCCATTCTCATCGGTTCGGTAAACCTTGCCCTTGGTCAGAAGCTGTCGAGAGACATGATACGTGAAGGAGAAAGCAGCGCCCTGGCAGAACTTGTATTCCAGGTCAATAAAAGTACAGAAGAGAAATTAAAGGAACTGGACGTATATCCGGAGGACGGACAGGTGATCATAACAAGGAAGATCTCAGAGAACAGAAGCATCTGCAAGGTCAACGGAGAAACCTGCACCGCGGCTGCCATCCGCAGGATCGCCGAGCTGCTTCTGGATATCCACGGACAGCATGAGCACCAGTCCTTATTATATCCGGACAGACAGATGGAGATCCTGGATAAATTCGGCAGCTCCGAGATCGAACCGGTAAAAGAGGAGACAGCAAACCTTTACCGCTCCTACCGGCAGGTGAAAAAAGAGCTGGAAGCCTATGAGATCGACGAAGAACAAAGAAAAAGAGAAATCAGCTTTCTGGAATATGAGATCCAGGAGATCCAGGAGGCGCAGCTTCGCAAAGGAGAAGACGAGGAGCTGGAAAAGACTTACAAAAAGCTGGCAAACGGAAGGAAGATCACAGAGGCGCTTGCCAGGACCAAGGCGCTTTCCGGCTATGAAGAAGAGGGCGGCGCGGCTTTGATCGGCAGAGCCCTCCAGGCGATCTCCGCTTTGGCTTCTCTGGACGAAGAGCTGGAAAATCTCTGCAGCTCCCTTTCGGATATCGACAGCCTGCTCAATGATTTTAACCGGGAACTGTCCTCTTATCTGGCGGAGTTTACTTTTTCAGAGGAAGAATTTTCCCAGGTGGAGGACCGCCTGGATACCCTGAACCGTTTAAAGGCAAAATACGGACAGACCATAGAAGCCGTTTTCGCTTACGAAAAAGAGAAGGAAGAGGAGCTTTTCCGTCTCCAGAACTTTGAGGAAAAGAAGGCAGCCCTTCAAAAAGAAGCAGAAGCCCGGGAAGCGGCGCTTCAAAAAGCCTGTGAGAAACTGACGCAGCTGAGAAAAAGATGGGCGCTGCGGTTAAAGGAGCAGATCACCCAGGGGCTTTTGGATTTGAATTTTCTCAATGTGGAATTTGATATTTCTTTTAAAGAAAGGGAATCCTACACGGCAAAAGGAAAGGACAGCATCTGTTTTCTGATCTCCACCAATCCGGGAGAACCGGTAAGAGAGCTTTCCAAAGTGGTGTCCGGCGGTGAGCTGTCCAGGATCATGCTGGCGATCAAGACCCTGCTGGCAGACAAGGACGAGACCGAGACGCTGATCTTTGATGAGATCGATACCGGTATCAGCGGCAGGACTGCTCAGAAGGTGGCAGAGAAGATGAGCGTGATCGGAAAAAGCCACCAGGTGCTGTGTATTACCCATCTGCCTCAGATCGCCTCTCAGGCAAATGAGCATTTCCTCATTGAAAAAAATGTGGAAAATATGGAAACCTCCACCAGGATCCGCCAGCTTTCCTACCAGGAATCGGTGGAAGAACTGGCGCGGATGTTAAGCGGCGCCCAGATCACAGAAGCGGTCCGCAAAAACGCGGCAGAAATGAAAGATTTGGCACAGCAACAAAAAAATACAAGACTGAGATAGACAAAAGGTTACATACTAAAAGGGTACACAACAGTGTATCCTTTTTTTATGCGCATTGGCACAAAAACGGTTCCATGCTGCGAAAAAGGTAGAAAAAGAGAAAGGATGTGACTTTTTTGTCTAAAAAGTGTTATTATCGCCTCTTTCTTTTCGTATTATTAATAGTGGATCTTTTAGCGGCTGGTTATCTGGGGATCCGTCATCTGCGGGATTCTCTTCCGGATACGGTCTATCTGCGCCGGGGAACACAGGACAGTCTGGAGAACATACTGGATCTTCCTCTGGTATCTTATCCTGAGACTATTGATGTTTCCGACAATGGCAGCTACCGCATTCCCTGCTCTTTCCTGGGAATGATCCCCTTAAAAGAAGTCCAGGTGGAGACTGTGGAGGATAAATGGGTGTCTGTGTGCGGAAAGCCCATCGGGCTGTATATGGAAACCGAGGGAGTTCTGATCGTAGATACCGGGGAGATCACAGTGCCGGGGGGACAGACAGTACAGCCGGCGCTGAACATTGCCCGCGCCGGAGACTACATTCTGGAAGCCAATGGGGAGAAGGTCAGCGGAAAGAAGGATCTGATCGCAAAAATCAAAGAAAGCAGCGGAGAACCTATGGAACTTCTGGTGAACCGGGAGGGAGAAAATATACCTATTTCCATCAGCCCGGTCAAAAGCAGCGATGGAGAATACAAGCTAGGGATCTGGGTGCGGGACAATACCCAGGGCATCGGCACCATGACTTATATGGATCAGGAAGGCAAATTCGGCGCTCTTGGGCACGGCATCAGCGACACGGATACCGGAGAGCTTCTGGACGTGGAGGGCGGAGAGCTTTATGAGGCACAGATCGTATCTGTGGTAAAAGGGACCAAAGGAACACCGGGAGAGCTTTCCGGCTATATTGATTATCAGCCGAGTAAGAAAATCGGCACCATTGACCGCAACACAGAAATCGGGATCTTCGGCACCATTTCCGACAGCGCAAAGGCGAAGCTGCCCCTGACGCTTACAGAAGTAGGGTATAAGCAGGAAGTGGTTCCGGGAAAAGCAGAGATCGTTACCGAGCTGGACGGAGAGATCGGCACATACGAGGTGGAGATCACGGAGATCTATATGGACCGTGCCGATACCAACAAAGCATTTGAAATCTGTGTGACCGACCCTGCGCTTCTTGCAAAGACCGGAGGGATCGTCCAGGGCATGAGCGGAAGCCCTATCCTGCAGAACGGAAAACTCATAGGAGCCGTGACCCATGTGTTTGTACAGGATTCTTCCAAAGGCTATGGGATATTCATCGAGAATATGCTGTGGTAATCCGGAAAATCCCAGGGAGCGGAAAAGAAAAATGTCGAAATTGTTTACAATTAATCGAAATTAAGATTTAATTGTAAGAAAATTTATCTTGATTCTGAAAAGAACAGATAATATAATACTAATAGCCTCCGGGAATGGCGATTCATCAGGGCGCCCGTCATTTTGTGAGGAATAAGGAAATAAGGGCAGATTTGCCGCAGAGCAGAAAAAGATGGAGGATAAGAAATGGAGAAGTTAAATGTCGCTATTGCAGATGATAACGAGAAAATGCTGGATTTGCTGGGAAATCTTATCAATTCCGATCAGGAACTGGAATTGGTGGGCCATGCCAGCAACGGCGCCGAAATATACGATATTATCAGGGAAAAAGAGCCGGATGTGGTGCTTTTGGACATTATCATGCCCAAGGTGGACGGGCTGAGCGTGATGGAGCGGGTGGGAAAAGACGTGGATCTGAAAAAACGCCCTGCCTTTATTATTGTTTCCGCAGTAGGACAGGAGAAGATCACGGAAGATGCCTTTTCCCTGGGTGCCAACTACTATATTCTGAAGCCTTTTGACAATGAGATGCTGCTTTCCAGGATCAAGCATATCCGCCAGGAGGCAGAAGGGAAGAAAAAAGAGTTGCGCAAGGTCAATGCCTATGAGGACAGCAGCGCCTACTATGAGAGGAATCTGGAAAGTGATGTGACCAACATCATCCATGAGATCGGTGTTCCCGCCCATATTAAAGGATATCAGTATCTGAGGGACGCCATCATTCTTTCGGTCAATGATATGGAGATGCTGAATTCGATCACCAAGATCCTGTATCCCACCATTGCCAAGAAGCACCAGACCACCCCGAGCCGTGTGGAGCGGGCGATCCGCCACGCCATTGAGGTAGCGTGGAGCCGGGGGAAAATGGATACCATTGACGCACTGTTCGGCTATACGGTCAGCACAGGGAAAGGAAAACCCACCAATTCAGAATTTATCGCTCTGATCGCGGATAAAATCAGGCTGGAATACAAAAAATGACTTTCTTTTGCATAAAAAATAGGGTATAATAAAAACCAGGCAGTACATAGGATAAATACTGTCTCAGAGACATTTTTAAGGATAGAAAAAATTTTTTATCCGTCAAGGAGGGTATTTAAAGTGAAGAAGATCTTGTTTGTAGCATCCGAAGCAGTACCGTTTATTAAAACCGGGGGATTGGCAGATGTTGTAGGTGCGCTTCCGAAATGCTTTGACAAAAACAACTTTGACGTGCGGGTGATTATTCCCAAATATTTATGCATGAAGGAACAGTATAAGAACCAGCTTCATTATGTAACCCACTTTTATATGGATATCGGGTACAGAAGAGAATACGTTGGTATCATGCAGCTGGAATACGAAGGCATTCAGTTTTATTTTATTGACAATGAATACTATTTCTCAGGCTATCAGCCATACGGTGATATCCGCTTCGATATTGAGAAATTTATCTTTTTCTCAAAGGCGGCGTTATCCATACTGCCGACCATTGATTTCAGACCTGACCTGATCCACTGCCATGACTGGCAGACCGGACTGATCCCGGTATACTTAAAGGCAGGCTTCCAGGACAGCCCCTTCTATCAGGGCATCAAGACGGTCATGACCATCCACAACCTGAAATTCCAGGGAACCTGGGATATCAAGACCATCCGGGAACTGTCAGGACTTCCTGCTTACTTCTTTACACCGGATAAACTGGAGGCATACAAGGATGCCAACATGTTAAAGGGCGGTCTGGTCTATGCAGACGCCATCACTACCGTAAGCAATACCTATGCGGAGGAGATCAAGACCGAATTCTACGGAGAACATCTGGACGGTCTGATGAGAGCCCGCACCAATGATTTAAGAGGAATCGTAAACGGTATCGATTACGATGAATATAATCCGGATACAGACAATCTGATCGCTAAGAATTACAATGCCAAGAATTTCCGGAAGGAAAAAGTAAAAAATAAAATTGCCTTACAGAAGGAACTGGGCTTAAACGAAGATCCCAAAGCCATGATGATCGGCGTGGTTTCACGTCTGACAGACCAGAAAGGCTTTGACCTGGTTGCTTATGTAATGGATGAACTGTGCCAGGACAATGTACAGATCGTGGTCCTGGGTACAGGAGAAGAACGTTATGAGAATATGTTCCGTCATTTCGCATGGAAGTATCAGGGCAAGGTATCTGCCAATATTTTCTATGACAATGCGCTGTCCCACAGGATCTATGCATCCTGCGACGCGTTCCTGATGCCGTCCTTATTTGAGCCGTGCGGACTGAGCCAGTTAATGAGCCTGCGCTACGGTACACTTCCCATCGTCCGTGAGACCGGCGGTCTGAAGGACACCGTAGAGCCTTACAATGAATACGAGAGTACAGGAACAGGATTCAGCTTTACCAATTACAATGCCCATGAGATGCTGGCATCCATCCGCTATGCAGAGGCTGTTTATTACGACAAGAAGCGGGAATGGAATAAGATGATCGACCGGGCTATGGCAAAGGATTTCTCCTGGTCCAATTCTGCAAGACAGTACGAAGAAATGTATAACTGGCTGATCGGATATTAATAGACAGGGCAGACGATTTGTTTTGCCTGGAGAAGAAAGGAAAGAGGGGTTCCGTACAGGAAAGGACTGTACGGAGCCTTTTTTTGCTACAGGAAGTGTCCTGATTGCCCGAAAAAAGGAAATGTGTTTTGACCTCTTTCGGGCAGCAGAGAAAAAGACGGAGGGAGTTATGAAAATACTGTTCATTGAAGACGATGACAAGCTGAGACAGGAGCTGCAGCGGTTCTTCGCCATGCAGGGCTATGAGACCTGTGAAATCACAGATTATGAACATTTGGAGGAAGCGGTGCTTGGCGCCCAGGGGCATCTGCTGCTGCTGGATATCAATCTTCCGGTGACCAACGGCAGCCATCTGTGCCGGGAGCTGAGGAAAAAGACTTCTATGCCCATTGTGATGATCACCAGCCAGAATACAGAGATGGATGAGCTTTTGTGCATGAATTACGGGGCAGATGATTTTATTGCCAAACCCTTTCACCCCCAGATCCTCCTGGCTCATGTGGAAGCGATCCTGAAGCGGACCTACCAAAGCCAAAAAGAGGGAGAGCGGATCGACTGCGGAGGCTTTTTCCTGGATCTTTCCAAAGGTACGGCAGCAGCAGGCGGGCAGGAGATCGAGCTGACCAAGAATGAAAGCAGGATCCTCTACACCCTGGCAAAGGAACGGGGAAAGATCGTGTCCAGGGACAGGATCATCAATGATCTGTGGGACAGCGAGCTGTTTGTAGATGATAATACCCTTACAGTTAATATGACCAGACTGAGGGGCAAGCTGGAATCCATCGGCATGACAGATGTGATCCGCACAAAGAGAGGACAGGGGTATTTGCTGATATGAGATACAGAGACTATATGGCTGACCGGCTGGGACAGATCCTGCTGGCAGGAGGATTTTGGGCAGCTTTGCTCGCCTTTGGTGTGCTGGCAGGGATTCCGGACTTTTATCTGCTGTGGGTGACAGCTGCCGCCTTTGGCGCCGGTTTCTTTGGAAGCCTTTGGGATTTCCTGCGGAAAAGGGAATTCTATGGCGCTTTGAAGAAAAGCGGACAGGAGCTGGACCAGGCATGGCTTTTGCCGGAACTTCTCGATCAGCCGCAGTTTTTGGAGGGGAAACTGGTCCGTGATGCCATGGAAGAAATGGAGCGGGCTATGGCAGAGCGGATAGCAGGTTATGAAAAGGAACAGAAAGAATATAAGGACTTTGTGGAGCTTTGGGTCCACGAGATCAAGCTGCCCATTGCCACAGGGAAGCTTCTGGTGGAAAACAACCGGGAATACTACGATGAAAGTATGCTGGAGGAGCTGGATAAAATTGACGCCTATACAGAGCAGGCGCTTTTTTATGCCAGAAGCAATTATGTGGAGAAAGACTATGTGCTGAAGAAAATTTCTTTAAGGCAGCCTGTCTATGAAGTTATGAAAAAGAACCGGAGAGCCCTGTTAAAAAGCGGCGCTGTCCTGGACCTGCACGATCTGGAGCAGGAGGTATATTCGGACAGCAAATGGCTTGCGTTTATTCTGGAACAGATTCTTGCCAACAGCCTTAAGTATATGGGAACGGGAGAGCAAAGGCTGGAATGGTATGCCAGAAAAGAGCGGGAGCAGGTAAAGCTTATCTTAAAGGATACCGGCGTGGGAATTCCGGCAAAAGACCTTTCCAGAGTTTTTGAAAAAGGGTTTACAGGGGAAAACGGCAGGACCGGGAGAAAGTCCACCGGCATGGGGCTGTATCTTTGCAGAAAGCTCTGTGAAAAAATGGGTCACCGGATCGAAGTCGATTCTCCGGGACAAAAAGGCTGCAGGGTGACCATCTGCTTTCCTGTGGGCAGTCTGACCGGAGATCTTTTTGGAGACAGGGAAAAGGAAAAGAAACCTTACAATTTTGAAAGGGAATTGTAACCGAAATCAATTCCTCAAAAGGGAAATTTCCTGTATGCTGAAATCAACAACAGGAAAGGAGAACTATCATGAACGCCAATACGGTACTGAAAGTCGCAGAAGTAGAAAAATATTATGGAAATAAAGGCAGCCTGACCAAAGCCCTTGATAAGATCAGTTTTTCAGTGGAGGAAGGAGAGTTTGTAGGAATCATGGGTGCTTCCGGAAGCGGAAAGACTACCCTCCTAAACTGTATCTCCACCATTGACCGTGTGACCAGCGGAAAGATCATTGTAGACGACAAAGACATTACCCGTTTGAGGGGCAGTCATCTGAATAAATTCCGCAGAGAGGAGCTGGGATTTATTTTCCAGGATTTTAATCTCCTGGATACGCTGACCGCCTTTGAAAACATTGCCCTTGCCCTTACCATTCAGAGAGTAAAGCCGGACCAGATCCAAAAAAGAGTGGAAACCATAGCAGAGCAGCTGGGGATCTCCTCCCAGCTTTCCAAGTATCCCTATCAGATGTCCGGCGGACAAAAGCAGAGAGTGGCGTGTGCCAGAGCCATGATCACCAGCCCGCAGCTGATCCTAGCGGATGAACCTACCGGAGCCCTGGACTCTAAATCAGCCAGGCTGCTGCTGGAAAATCTCCAATATATGAACAGAAAGCTTTCAGCCACCATCCTCATGGTAACGCATGACGCTTTTACTGCCAGCTACGCGGACCGGATTTTATTTATCAAAGACGGAAAGCTGTTTAATGAGCTGCACAAAGGAGCCGATTCCAGAAAGGAATTTTTCAGCCGGATCATTGAGGTGGTAACGCTTCTGGGAGGTGAGCTGAACGATGTTATTTAAGCTGTCTGTAAAAAATATGAAAAAAAGCATCCGGGACTACGCCATTTACTTTGCCACCCTGATCCTGGGCGTGGCGATCTTTTACATCTTTAATTCTCTGGATTCCCAGCAGGCGATGAAGGTGATAAGCAGTTCTGCCCGGGAGATCATCCAGCTTCTGGTGGAGCTGCTCTCCGGACTTTCCGTGTTTGTGTCCTTTATCCTGGGATTTCTCATTGTCTATGCCAATAATTTTCTGATCAGAAGGAGGAAAAAGGAGTTTGGCATTTACATGACACTGGGAATGGGAAAAGGCGCGATTTCCAGGATCCTGCTGACCGAGACGGTGCTGATCGGTCTGGTTTCACTGGCAGTGGGGCTTTTGGTGGGAATCTTCGGAGCCCAGTTTATGTCCCTTCTGGTAGTCAACATGTTTGATGGAGTCATGGACGGATATCAGTTCGTGTTTTCCAGGACTGCGTTTTTTAAAACCATTCTCTACTTCGGCATCATCTTTCTGATCGTGGCTGTCTTTCAGGTGGTCAGCCTGTCCAGGTATCGGCTGATCCAGCTTTTGTCTGCCAGAAACAGAAATGAACAGGTAAAGATCAAAAATCCCTGGCTGTGCTTTCTGGTATTCCTTGCGGCTTTCGGTATCCTGGGGGTGCAGTATTACCGGGTATGCAATCCGGAAAATATGCATTACAGAGAAATCCCCCTGATCCTTGCGGCAGGCGCTTTGGGAACTTTTCTGGTCTTCTGGTCCATGTCAGGCTTCCTGCTCAGCGGCGTACAGCGCAGCAGAAAGGTTTATTTCAAAGATTTAAATGCCTTTGTCCTGCGCCAGTTCCACAGTAAGATCAATACCACGGTCTTTGTTATGACGGTGATCTGCCTGATGCTCTTTATGACCATCAGTGTGCTGGCAGGAGGGCTGGGGCTCAATTACAGCTTCCGCCAGTCTTTAAAAGAACTGACACCTGCGGATGTGAACTTTGTCTCTATGGACACCAGCCTGCTCCACACCAAAAGCGCTGCCCGGCAGCTGCAGGATACCGGCTTTGACATGGGGCTTCTGCAGGAGGATTATGTGGAGGTTTCCCAGTATTCTACAGAGAAACTGACCATCTATGATACCATAGAGGAACAGGTGCGAGAGGAGAGCCAGTATGATGTGCCGAAAAACCAGGAGATGATCATGAAGGTATCGGATTATAATAAAATCGCAGAATTTTACGGCATCCAGCAGGCAGAAGTGCCGGAGGGAACCTATGCGGTGGTCTGCGATTTCGATATAATCCGGGAACTGCGGGATGCATCCCTGGAAAAGGGACAGGAACTTACCCTGGAAGGAAAGACCTACAAGCCTGCATACAAAGAGTGCCTTCAGGGCTTTCTGCAGATGTATGCCAACCATGCCAACGTGGGGATCATCCTGCTGCCGGATGACCAGGTGCAGGAGGCATGGCGCACCCAGAATTTCCTGGCTGCCAATTATAAGGCAGAGACCCGGCAGGAGAAGGAAGCCATTGAAGAGCAGGTTCAGATTTACGGGAAACAGGGCTTTCTGGTATCCACCAGGATTGAAATCGTGGAGACCAGCGGAGGTCTTTCTGCGATCCTTACGCTGATCGCCATTTATCTGGGCATTGTATTTCTGATTTCCGGCGCGGCGATCCTGGCTTTAAAGGAACTTTCAGAAAGCACGGATAATAAGGAGAGATATGAGATTTTAAGGAAAATCGGCGCAGATGAAAAGATGATCCGGCGTGCGCTGTTTCGCCAGATCGCCCTCTTTTTCTTCCTGCCGCTGGGAGTGGCGCTGGTCCATTCCGTCTTCGGACTGACTTTCTGCGCTAAGATACTGGAAAGCGTAGGGAAGATTGAAAGCTTCCGCTCCATTCTTTCAACGGCAGCGATCCTGGTGGCAGTCTACGGGGGATATTTCTTTATCACCTACCGCGGAAGCTGCAGGATCATAAAGAGCCGGTAAAAATTGAAAAAAATAGCAGGAAAAAATATCCTGTCATAGAAACCGGCACTCGGTCCATACTAAAAATGTAAATACAGAACTAAGGAGGACCATTGCCATGACAGAAATTTCAGTACTTGATCTGCAGAATCTGCGCCATCTGATCGGCGGATTTGAGACCACACACTGTAAGATGCAGGACTATGCCCACGAGGCGCAGGATCAGCAGGTAAAGCAGTTTTTCCAGAAATCAGCCCAGTCTGCCCTGGAAAGCAAACAGCAGCTTATGAAATTTTTACAGTAGGAGGGAAGAGAGATGACAGATAAGACCATGGTGGCAGATACCCTTGCAGGCATCAACGGAGAGCTGGTACGCTACGGAGAAATGATCTCCCAGACAGAAAATCCCCAGCTGAAGCAGACCTTGAAGCAGATGAGGAACCAGTGCGAGATGTCCCAGGAGGAGATCTACCAGATCGCCCGGGCAAAGAGCTATTATGTACCGGCAGCCTGTGCCAAACCGGAAGAGGTGGCACATGTGCGCTCGGTACTGAGCCAGCCTTCCATGTAAGGCGCGGAAAAGAAGTATAAGAGACAGCGAAAGAGCAGCAGAGGAGTACCTTTTTCAGGTGCCTTCTGCTGCTTTTTTCGATAAGTTTCAGGAGAAGTTTTTTCAGGAGAAGCTGTTTTAGAAGAAACTTTTTTCAGAGTCCTAATTTTTTCTGAAAAGCTGAGTTTTTGAAAATCTGCTGCCTGGAATGGGAAATTTATCTTGACAGAAGCCGCCTGGACGGTCCATACTAAAAGCAAATCTACATAGCAGGGCAGATTTCTCTCCCTGCGCCTTATCACAGCAGAAGGAAGCAGAAGAACCGTACGCTTCCGGTCTTTTACAGAAAAATTTCTGTGATCTTATGCAGCAGCCGCTGCGTTTTTCCGGCAGTTAAGAAGAAACAGAGCAGGTGATGCCTATGAAAAGTTGAGAAAGAAAAGGTTGACATCCAAAGAAAAGTATAATATGATGAGATACAGAAACGAACATAAGTTCGCAGTGAGATAGAAAATAGGTAAAAGAGATAGAAAAAAGGAGAAAACATATGGCACAGATGGTGAAAGAAGATAAATTAAAGGCATTGGACGCTGCCCTGGGACAGATTGAAAAGCAGTTCGGAAAGGGCTCTGTGATGAAGCTGGGAGACTCCACGGCAAATATGAATGTGGAGACGGTTCCCACAGGCTCCTTAAGCCTGGATATCGCCCTGGGGCTGGGCGGCGTACCTAAGGGCAGGATCATTGAGATCTACGGACCGGAGTCCAGCGGTAAGACCACCGTTGCCCTTCACATGGTGGCAGAGGTGCAGAAGAGAGGCGGGATCGCAGGCTTTATCGACGCCGAGCATGCTCTGGATCCGGCATATGCCAAGAATATCGGCGTAGATATTGACAACTTATACATTTCCCAGCCGGACAACGGAGAGCAGGCGCTGGAGATCACAGAGACCATGGTCCGTTCCGGCGCTGTGGACATTATCATCGTGGACTCGGTAGCTGCCCTGGTTCCAAAGGCAGAGATCGAGGGCGATATGGGAGACGCTCACGTGGGTCTGCAGGCACGTCTGATGTCACAGGCGCTGAGAAAGCTCACTGCCCACATCAGCAAGTCCAACTGCGTTGTGATCTTTATCAATCAGCTCCGTGAGAAGGTAGGCGTTATGTTCGGCAATCCGGAGGTGACCACAGGCGGACGCGCACTGAAATTCTATTCCTCCATCCGCATGGATGTCAGAAGGATCGAGACCTTAAAGCAGGGCGGAGAAATGGTAGGAAACCGCACCAGGATCAAAGTGGTGAAGAATAAGATCGCGCCGCCCTTTAAGGAAGCAGAATTTGACATCATGTTCGGAGAAGGCATTTCAAAAGAGGGCGATATCCTGGATCTGGCAGCAAACCTGGGAATCGTCAACAAGAGCGGAGCCTGGTTCGCTTATCAGGATGCCAAGATCGGACAGGGAAGAGAAAACGCGAAAAAATATCTTAAGGAAAATCCCCAGGTAAGAGATGAGATCGAAGAAAAGGTAAGAGAGCACTACGGTCTCAGCCATACAGAAGCCAAAGCAGAAGGGATAGAAGAAAAAAAGGAAGAGAGCACCGCTCCTAAGGCAGCAGAAGAGGTATAAGGAAGAGGCAGTTTATGACAGTAACGGACATCAAAAGCGTGACAAAGCAGAAATTCCAGGTGGAGCTGGACGGGGAAGCTGCCTTTGTGCTCTACCGGGGAGAATTGTCCCGCTATTCCATAGAAAAAGGAAAAGAACTGCCCCAGCAGGTGTACCGGGAGCTTGTGGAGGAGGTGCTGACCAAGCGGGCAAAGCTTCGTGCCATGCACCTTCTGCAAAAAGCCGATAAGACAAAAGCAGAGCTGATCCGCAAGCTGGAGCAGGGCGGCTATCCGCCCCAGGCAGTGGAGACTGCCGTCTCCTATGTGGAGTCTTTCCACTATCTGGATGATGCCCGCTATGCCTCCCTTTATGTCCAAAGCCAGAAAGAGAAAAAAGGCAGTGCCCGGCTCCGGATGGAACTTCTCAGGAAAGGAATCTCCCAGGAGCTGGTGCAGCAGGCATTAGAGGAACTGGAAGAAACCGCAGACCCCAGGCAGACCATCCGGGAACTGCTTGCCCGAAAGAGGATCCGCTCCGGACCCATGGAGGAGAAAGAAAAGCAGAGACTGTACGGCTTTTTTATGAGAAAAGGCTTTGCAAGCGCAGATATCCTGGCAGTTTTCCGTGAGGCAGAACAGGAAAGTTTTTAAAGGCAGCGCCCGGATATCTGCACAATAGACAAAATTCGTTGTGCAATTTGTTGCAATTTCTGTTGACTTTTTAATGAAATCAGTATAAAATTATACTGTTGTATTTGTACAATGAAAACTAAATAAGGAGGTGCTCCTGTGGCATATGTAATCATTGCGATTATTGCTGTAGCTATTACATTGCTGATCGCAGTACCCACCACTGCAAACATTGCCGTGAAAAAGAAAACGGAAAAGGACGCAGAAACCATCGGGACTGCAGAGGTAAAGGCAAGAAGCATCATAGATGAAGCATTGAAGACTGCTGAGACAAAGAAGCGCGAAGCTCTCCTGGAAGCAAAGGAAGAAAATCTCCGCACCAAGAACGAATTGGAAAAAGAGACAAAAGAGAGAAGAAGCGAACTCCAGAAGTATGAAAAACGTGTTTTATCCAGAGAAGAAGCTCTTGACAAAAAAGCAGATGCCTTAGAAAAAAGAGAGGCAGAGTACACAGCAAAAGAAGCAGACTACGGACGATATGATGTTCACTGTGGAAACAGTTTCCTGTCTGGGAGCCTGCGGACTGGCTCCGACCCTTACTGTAAACGATGAAGTGCATCCGAAAATGACCCCGGAAAAGGCGGTGGA
>DWVZ01000143.1 GCA_019119975.1 Candidatus Blautia merdavium
GGGACCAGGATTTATGCGGTGACCTTTGACACCATGCTGCACCCGGCATGCGATCTGGAGCTGGCAAGACAGGTGGCAGAGGAGACGGGTGTCTTCCATGAAGTCCTGTTCATCGACGAACTGGAGGAGGCAGGCATCCGCTACAATCCTGAGAACCGGTGCTATCTTTGCAAAAAAGCCCTTTTTACAAGACTGCAGAGCTTCGCGGCACAGAAAGGGATCAGCCGGATCCTGGAGGGAAGCAACGAAGATGACCTTCATGTCTACCGCCCCGGGATCCAGGCAGTGCGCCAGCTGGGGATCTTAAGTCCTCTTGCCCAGTGCGGGTTTACCAAAGAAGAAGTGCGGAAACTGGCGGCAGAGCTGGGGATCTCCGTGGCGTCGAGACCTTCCACTCCCTGTCTTGCTACCCGGCTGCCTTACGGGGCAGAGCTTCGTCAGGAGATCCTGGAAAAGATCGGAGCGGCAGAGGCATACCTGAGGGAACAGGGATTTTCCGTTGTCCGGCTCAGGCTCCACGGGGACATCGGCAGGATCGAAATTCCAAAAGAAGATTTCGGCAGGCTGCTGCAGCAGTCCGGAGAGATCAGCAGCAGGCTGAAGGAACTGGGGATTTCCTATGTGACCCTGGACCTGCAGGGATTTCGCAGCGGAAGTATGGATGAAAATCTGAAAATAAAAAAATAAAACTTGTCAAGAAAAAATACTTGACACCGCAAAAATCCTGTTGTATGATAGGCAAGGTGATTGCAAGTGGAAAAATTTGTAGAGCAGACTTTACTATACGATTTTTACGGAGAACTGCTGACCGAGCATCAGCGGCGGATCTATGAGGACGTGATCCTGAACGATTACTCCTTAAGTGAAGTGGCAGATGAGCTGGGGATCAGCCGTCAGGGCGTCCATGACAATCTGCGGCGCTGCAGCAGGGCACTGGAGGGCTATGAAGAAAAGCTCCATCTGGTGGAAAAGTTTGTCTCCGTCAGAGAAAAAGTCCGCCGCATTCACGAGCTGAGCAGGACTTGCGAGACTATGAGCAAACAGGAACTGGTTTCCAGAGTAGAAACCATTACTCAAGAAATCTTGGAGGAATTATAACAGATGGCATTTGAAAGCTTAACAGACAAACTGCAGAATGTATTTAAAAACTTAAGAAAAAAAGGCCGTCTGACCGAGGCTGATGTAAAAGCCGCCCTCAAGGAAGTCAAGATGGCGCTGCTGGAAGCAGATGTCAGCTTCAAGGTAGTTAAGCAGTTCATGAAATCCGTACAGGAACGGGCAATCGGACAGGATGTCATGTCAGGTCTGAATCCGGGACAGATGGTCATTAAGATTGTAAACGAAGAGCTGGTGGCACTCATGGGAAGTGAGACGACAGACATCGCGCTCAGACCCGGAAATGAAGTAACTGTGATCATGATGGCAGGTCTTCAGGGTGCAGGTAAGACCACCACCACCGCAAAGCTTGCCGGAAAGCTGAAGTCAAAGGGAAGAAAACCTCTTCTGGCAGCCTGCGACGTATACCGTCCCGCAGCCATCAAGCAGCTTCAGGTCAACGGTGAGAAGCAGGGTGTGGATGTATTTGCCATGGGGGATAAGAACAGTCCCGTGGATATTGCCAAAGCCGCCTATGAACATGCCAGAAATGAGAAGTACAATGTACTGATCCTGGATACTGCCGGACGTCTCCACATTGACGAAGACATGATGGAGGAGCTGATCCGGATCAAGGAAGCAGTAAGTGTGGACCAGACCATCCTGGTAGTAGACGCTATGACCGGACAGGATGCGGTTAATGTGGCAGAGACCTTCCAGAACAAGGTAGGGATCGACGGCGTTATCCTGACCAAGATGGACGGCGATACCCGAGGCGGTGCAGCGCTTTCTATCAAAGCGATCAGCGGAAAATCGATCCTGTATGTGGGTATGGGAGAGAAACTCTCAGATCTGGAGCAGTTTTACCCCGACCGTATGGCTTCCCGGATCCTCGGCATGGGCGATGTCATGAGCCTGATCGAAAAGGCGCAGGCGAACTTAGACGAGGAGAAGGCAAAGGAAATGGAACAGAAGTTCCGCAAGAACTCCTTTGGATTCGACGATTATCTGGAGAGTATGAACCAGATGAAGAACATGGGCGGGCTTTCCAGCGTTTTAAGCATGCTTCCGGGCGTAGGTTCTCAGATCAAAGACATTGACAGCATGGTAGATGAAAAGGATATGGCGAGAAAAGAAGCGATCATTCTTTCCATGACACCTAAGGAACGTTCCAATCCGGACCTTTTAAATCCTTCCAGAAAGGCAAGGATCGCAAAAGGCGCAGGTGTGGATATCGCGGAAGTCAACCGTATGGTAAAGCAGTTTGAACAGGCAAAGAAAATGATGAAGCAGATGCCCGGGCTGATGGGCGGAAAAGGTGGTAAAAGAGGAAGATTCAAACTTCCCTTTTAACATAGAAAATGATAAATAAACCAGGAGGTGAAATGAAATGGCAGTAAAAATCAGATTAAGAAGAATGGGACAGAAAAAAGCTCCTTTCTATAGAATCATCGTTGCAGATTCCAGATCTCCAAGAGACGGAAGATTCATCGAGGAAATCGGAATCTATGATCCGAACCAGGAACCAAGCTTATGCAAAGTAGACGAAGAAGCTGCTAAGAAATGGCTTGCAAATGGTGCTCAGCCTACAGAAGTAGTTGCAAAACTCTTAAAGCTGGCTGGTATTGAAAAATAAGATATCGGAGGGACATTGTGATGAAAGAGTTAGTTGAAGTAATTGCAAAATCTCTGGTAGATCATCCTGATGAAGTCCTTGTGACGGAAACAGAAGAAAACGACGCTGTCCTCATCGAACTGAAGGTTGCGCCGGCAGATATGGGCAAGGTAATCGGCCGTCAGGGCAGGATTGCCAAAGCGATCCGTACTGTGGTAAAGGCTGCTTCCTCAAGAAGTGAGAAAAAGGTGGTCGTAGATATATTGCAGTAACTCAGGTTTCTGTGATTTATAGTGAGCAAAAGTGAAAGACTGCTGTACATTTGTGCGGCAGCCTTTTTCCGTTATGATAGAAAGTGAAGCGAAGATGGAAAATTTATTGAAGGTGGGTGTCATCAGCAGCACCCATGGTATCCGGGGAGAGGTCAAGGTATACCCCACGACAGATGATCCCCGCAGATTTGAAGCCCTTGCCAGCGTGCTGCTGGATACAGGCAGGGAACTGTGTGAGCTGGAGATTGAAAAGGTCCGGTATTTTAAACAGTTCGTGATCCTGAAATTCACGGATGTAGACGATATCAACGACATCGAGCCCTACAAGGGAAAAAGTCTCTATGTGACAAGAGAATTCGCAGTTCCTTTAAAAGAAGATGAATATTACATTGCGGACCTGATCGGCATGGAAGTGTTCCTGGAAAACGGAAGCGCTTTCGGAACTCTGCGGGATGTGATGGAGACCGGGGCCAACGATGTCTATGTTATAGATACTGCAGAAGGAAAGGAAGTCCTGGTCCCTGCCATCAAGGACTGCATCAAAGAAGTCGATGTGGAGCAAAACAAAATGACCATTCATCTGCTGAAAGGGCTTTGTTAGGAGGCGCAGACATGGAATATCATGTATTAACCTTGTTTCCGGAGATGATCCAGAATACCGTCAATACCAGCATCACGGGACGGGCAGTAAAAAGCGGGAAAATTTCTCTGCATACGGTAAATATCCGGGATTTTGCAGACAATAAGCACATGCGGGTGGATGATTACCCTTACGGAGGCGGCGCGGGCATGGTAATGCAGGCGGAGCCTGTGTGGCGTGCCTATGAGTCTGTGCGGGAAAATTCCCGGGCAGCCAAAAAGGGAAAACGTCCCAGATGCATTTATCTCACGCCGCAGGGAAAGGTATTTCATCAGACCATGGTGGAGGAACTGGCGCTGGAAGAAGAGCTGGTCTTTCTCTGCGGGCATTACGAAGGCATTGACGAGCGGGTGCTGGAGGAAGTGGTGACAGACTATGTATCCATCGGCGACTATGTGCTGACCGGAGGGGAGCTGGCTGCCTGTGTCATGATCGATGCCATTTCCCGCTTTGTTCCCGGCGTGCTGAGCAATGAGGAGTCTGCCCAGTTTGAATCCATGCAGGACAATCTGCTGGAATACCCTCATTATACCAGACCGGAGATCTGGCATGGAAAACAGGTTCCCCAGGTGCTCCTTACCGGAGCTCACGGGAAAGTGGAGGCATGGAGGAGAGAAAAATCCATAGAAAGAACGAAAGAACGCCGTCCGGATCTGCTGCAGAAAAACCGCCCTCTGACTGTGGCGTATTTCAGTCCCACAGACGGGACCAAGAAGGCGGCAGAGATCCTGGCAGCCTGTCTCACCCAAAGCCCCCGCATGCTGGACCTGACCAGGAGGCGGAACCGGAAGCAGGAGATGGTCTTTACAGAAAAAGAACTGCTCCTGGCAGCAGCTCCCGTGTACGCCGGGCAGCTGCCGGAGACAGAACCGGGATTGTTTACCAATCTGCGGGGAAACCATACGCCCTGTATTGTGATGGCAGCCTATGGGAACCGGCGCTATGATGATACCCTGGCGCAGATGAAGGCAGTCCTTTCTGCCAGAGGATTTGTGTGCATCGGCGCTGCCGCGCCTGTGATCCCCCATATTTTTTCCGAAAAGCTGGGGCAGGGAAGACCGGACGAGAAAGACCGGGAAGCTATAAAGCGCTTTGCAGTGGAAATTAAGAAGCGGATCGAACAGGCAGAGGAACACGGTTTTCAGGAAATACCGCTTCCCGGAGCGCCTGACCCTGCGCCCAAAGAAATCAAGCCGGTAAAGAAAAGCTTTGACCGGGAGCAGTGTACCAACTGCCAGGCGTGCGTGCAGAAATGTCCGGTAAACGCCATTTCCATGGAAACCCTTGCCATTGATGAGAGAGTCTGCATCAACTGCATGCGCTGTGTCAAGATCTGCAAGGCAGGCGCCCGCAGCTTTGACGCTTCGGCTACTGCCCTGCATTTAGAGAGCCTGTATCTGCAGCCAAGAGAAGCGGAATTCTTTTAACCGGGCAGACACGGGAAGACCTGCAAAGAAAATTTTTTTAGGGAAATTTTTCAGATTTATAGGGCAGTCTGCTGTTGTAAAAGAAATTTCCCGAAAGGCAATTTGTAAGGGAAAATTGCTTGACAAGGAAACGACCGCATAGTATAATTACAAGCGTTGTAAAAAAGAGATAGTCCTCTGTTGCTGATCGCATTAAGAATATCCAAGAAGAAAGGAAGAAAATCATGAACGAAATTATCAGAAACATCGAAGCTGCTCAGATGAAAGCAGAAGCACCAAAATTCAACGTAGGCGATACTGTAAGAGTTTACGGAAAGATCAAAGAAGGAAACCGTGAAAGAATCCAGGTATTTGAAGGCGTTGTATTAAAGAAACAGGGCGGAAGCAGCCGCGAGACTTTCACTGTAAGAAAGACATCCGGCGGAATCGGCGTGGAAAAAACATGGCCGCTTCACTCTCCAAACGTAGAAAGAGTAGAAGTTGTAAGACGCGGTAAAGTAAGACGTGCGAAACTGAACTACTTAAGACAGCGTGTAGGAAAAGCAGCTAAGGTAAAAGAATTAGTAAAATAATAGAATAATTGCGTAAACATGAGGGGCTGATGCATCTGCAGCAGCCCCTTTCTTCAAAGGAAAAGAAAGATGAAGAAAAAGCAGCTGACAAAAAAACAAAAAAAGCAAAGAGAGAGAATCCTCCCCAGGTCTGTGCCCCTGGAACTGGTCAAAAGTGAGAAGGGAAGATCTGTGCTGAACTGGATCTTTCAGATCGCTCTGGTGCTGGCATTTGCGGCGGCGGTCTCTATTTTTTTCTTCCAGAGTATTACCATGCAGGAGGGAAGCATGGAGCCTACTTTGCAGACCGGAGAGAAATTCTTTATTAATAAAGTCGCCTATAAGCTGGGAAGCCCCAAAAGAGGCGATATCATCGCCTTTACCAAGGACGGCAGCGACAATGCCGCCATACACATTAAACGTGTGGTGGGACTGCCCGGAGAGACGGTGCAGATCAAGGATGGGAAGCTGTATATTGACGGGGAGGAGCTGGCGCAGGGCAGTGATCTTCCTGAAATTACCAATCCGGGTCTGGCAGAGAAGAGCGTTACCTTAAAAAGCGATGAATATTTTGTTCTGGGAGATAACCGGAACAACAGCGAAGACAGCCGTTTTGCAGAGGTGAAGAATGTGAATAAGAGATACATTGAAGGGAAGCTCTGGTTTTGTATCTCTCCTCTGGATAAGATAGGCTTTGTAGATCATGAGATGAAGTGAGGGACAATATGAATTATCAGTGGTATCCCGGGCATATGACAAAAGCCAAGAGGATGATGGAAGAAAACATCAAACTGATCGATCTGATCATAGAAGTAGTAGACGCCAGGATTCCCCTGGCAAGCAGGAACCCGGACATTGACCAGCTGGGAAGAAATAAGGCACGTCTGATCCTTCTGAATAAATCAGATCTTGCCGATGAAAAAGAAAATGAAAAATGGAGCCGGTATTTCCAGGAACAGGGAGCATTTGCCGTAAAGATCAATGCCAGGACAGGCGCCGGAGTGAAAAATGTGCTGCCTGTGATCCTGGAATCCTGTAAGGAGAAGCTGGAGCGGGACAGAAAAAGAGGAATCAAGAACCGTCCCATCCGCGCCATGGTGGTGGGGATCCCCAATGTGGGAAAATCCACCTTTATCAATGCCTTTGCAGGAAAAGCATGCACCAAGACCGGTAATAAACCAGGCGTGACCAAAGGAAAGCAGTGGATCCGCATCAACAAAAATGTAGAACTGCTGGATACGCCGGGAATCCTGTGGCCGAAATTTGAGGATCAGGCAATCGGGGCAAAGCTTGCCATGACTGGTTCCATCCGGGATGAGATCCTGAACCTGGAGGAGCTGTCCCTGGAGCTTCTGGGATATCTGCATGGTTCCTATGAAGGAATCCTGGAAAGCCGCTATGGGATCACAGAGTCCCAGGACCGCCTTGCCATGCTGGAGCAGATTGCCAGAAACCGAAACTGCATCCAGAGAGGAAATGAGCTGGATTACGCAAAGGCTGCCAATATCCTTCTGGAGGAGTTCAGAAACGGAAAGATCGGAAGGATCACGCTGGAGCGTGCAGAGATACAGGAGTACGCAGAGCAGAAAGAAGAGTAAGATGAAGAGCATTCAACAGATCAGAGAAGAATTAAAAAGGGCGCCGGAAGCAGATCTTCCGGCGCTTTGCAGAATCTACCGGGAGGATCCCAGAAAAGGGGTCCAGGGGCTTGTGCTCCAGGCAGAGAAACGTCTGGAAAAGCTGGAAGAGGAGAGAGCGCGCCTGGAAGTCATGCGGAAATTTGAGCATGAATATGAGCATCTGGGCTATGTATGCGGGATTGATGAGGTTGGAAGAGGTCCCTTTGCCGGTCCTGTAGTGGCAGGGGCAGTGATCCTGCCAAAAGACTGTGAAATCTTATACCTGAACGATTCCAAACAGCTTTCCGAAAAGAAACGGGAAGAGCTGTATGAGGAGATCATGGAAAAAGCCATTGCCGCAGAGGTGGGCTATGCCAGCCCGGCGCGCATTGATGAAATCAACATTCTCCAGGCAACTTATGAAGCCATGCGGGAGGCAGTGGGCAAGCTTTTGGTGACGCCCCAGATCCTTTTAAACGATGCAGTTACCATTCCCGGGATCACGCTGCCCCAGGTGCCCATTATCAAAGGTGACGCCAAAAGTGTATCCATTGCGGCAGCCAGCATTGTGGCAAAAGTGACCAGGGACAGGCTGATGAAAGAATATGATAAGATCATGCCCCAGTACGGTTTTGCTTCCAACAAAGGCTACGGATCCCGGGAGCACATAGAAGCCATCCGCAAATACGGCGCCACTCCCATCCACAGGAAAACCTTTATCCATAATGTCCTGGAACAAAAAGAAGCAGCAGGAGAGCCGTGAGATGAAAAACAAAGGTCAGGAAGAAACGGCAGTCCAGGTGGGCAGGAAATATGAGGAGCTGGCGGCAGAATATCTGAAAAAGCAGGGGTACCGGATCCTGGAGAGAAATTACAGGTGCAGAAAAGGGGAGATCGACCTGATCGGGATCCAGGAAGGATACCTCTGCTTTGTAGAAGTCAAATACCGCAGCAGCGGGGAATTCGGAGGCTCTTTGGGAGCTGTGGATCTGAAAAAGCAGCGCAGGATCTGCGGCGCCGCCCTTTATTATCTCATGGAAAAGGGGTATGGCAGCGATACTGCCTGCCGCTTTGATGTGGCAGGGATTTCCCGTCAGGGCGTAGAACTGATAACAAACGCATTTGAGTTCAGAAGGTGAGAGAATGGAATTAAAATGGAAAGCAGACCAGGAAGGCGCGGTGCACATCAGGAAAAAAGGGGAAGTAGTCTATCTTACCTACCCGGCGCTGGAGGAGCAGCCAGGCTTTTGCCATGGTTTTTCCACCCGGCTGGGAGGGGTAAGCCGGGGGATTTTTTCCTCTATGAATTTAAGCTTTACCAGAGGAGATGAGGAGCAGGCAGTCCTGGAGAATTACAGAAGGATGGCAGATGCCCTTGGATTTTCCCTGGAAAAGGCAGTGTGCTCGGATCAGACCCATACTGCCAATGTGCGGTATGTCACTCTGGAAGATGCCGGAAAGGGAATTGTGCGGAAAAAAGACTATACAGACGTAGACGGGCTGGTGACAGACGTGCCGGGGCTTACGCTGGTGACTTCTTATGCAGACTGTGTGCCTTTGTTCTTTGTTGACCCGGTCAGGCGTGCCGTGGGGCTTTCCCACTCCGGCTGGAGAGGAACGGTGGGAAAGATCGGAGCGGTCACAGTCAGGAAAATGCAGGAGGTTTTTGGATCAGATCCCCGGAATATCCTGGCAGCCATCGGTCCCTCCATCTGTCAGGACTGCTATGAGGTCAGCGAAGATGTGGCGCAGGAATTCAAACAGGCTTTTGCGCGGCACAGTAAAGAGAAGCAGCTGCTGTACCGGAAAGAAGACGGAAAGTACCAGCTGAATCTGTGGCGTGCCAATGAGCTGGTGCTCCTGGAGGCAGGGATTCTTTCTGAACATATCAGCTTCCCGGGACTATGCACCTGCTGCAACCCGGATTTTCTGTTTTCCCACCGGGCAAGTCATGGAAAAAGGGGGAATCTGTCGGCTTTTCTTGGTATTCGCGAATCAATAGAATAATTGCATAAAAATTTCAGTGGGAACTAGCAATATTACATAAATATTACGAAAATGTAATAAACACCTGTTATTCTGGAAAAAACTATGATATAATTGGCTTCGTTAATAATAAAGGAGCTTTGATTATGATTAGAAAAACAAGTACAAACCTGCTTTTAGGGATTTTAGCTGCCGGGCTTGTGACAGTCCCCTGTTATGGCTCCGCTACACAGCAGAAGATCACAGAGAGCCAGAACGCACAGAAAAAGAGCCAGGAAGAGTTGAGCAGTACCCAGAGCGCGATCCAGAGCCTTGAAGCAAAAAAAGGAGATTTGGAAAGTTATTTAACCGAATTAAATAAGCAGCTGACGGACCTGGGAAATAACCTGCAGGAGATTGAAACCCGTTCAGAGGAGAAGCAGGAAGAGCTGACCCAGCTGGAAGGTGAACTGGCAGATGCCCAGGCAAGAGAGGAAGAGCAGTACGAAAGCATGAAGCTGAGAATTCAGTACATGTATGAAAACAGTGCAGAATCCTATGTGCAGATCCTTCTGGAGTCCAAGAGCATGGCGGATTTTCTGGAGCAGGCAGAGAATATTTCTCAGATGACCCAGTACGACAGAAAGATGCTGAGCGAATATAAGGAAACAACCGAAGAGATCCAGGCGAAGGAAGCCAGCATCCAGAAAGAACAGGCAGAGCTTGAAAAGCTGAAACAGGAAAGCCTGGACAAACAGGATGAAATTTCCGCCTTGGTAAAAAGCACCCATGGGCAGATCGAGGATTATGAATCCCAGATCACCCAGCAGGAAAGCGTAGAGCAGTCCCTGCTGACACAGATCGCGGCGCAGGAGGATAATATCAATGCGCTGATCAAGAAGCAGAAGGATGAGGAAGCAGCCGCTGCCCTGGCGCAGCAGCAGGCAGCTGCACAGGAAGCCGCAGAAAGAGAAGCGGCAGCTCAGGCAGCAGCCAGCGCGGCTCAGACACAGCAGACTCAGCAGACGGCGGCGCAGACCCAGTCAACCGTTCCCCAGGAAGAGGCAGCTGTGCAGACAGAGGCTTCTGACACAGGTTCTTCCAACGGCAATACTTACCTTGGGAACTTCAGGATCACAGCTTACTGTGCCGGATCCTGCTGCGGAGGGCACTCCAGCGGAATGACAGCCAGCGGCACCGCGCCTCAGGAAGGCAGGACCGTGGCAATGGGCGGTGTTCCTTTCGGGACAAAGCTGATGATCAACGGTACGGTATATACCGTAGAAGACCGGGGGGTTCCTTACGGTCATGTGGACATCTACTTTACCAATCATCAGGATGCACTGAATTTTGGTACAATGATGGCAGATGTTTATCAGGTTAATTAAAAATGTACATAAAAAATACAGCCATGTTTTCCATGGCTGTATTTTTATGACTGTATTTTTTACTCTGTGCCGCTTTTCTGCCGCACCCGCCGGCACAGAGTAAGATTTCAGTTACTGTCTTTTCAGCAGCTTATTGATCTTTTCCGTTGTACTGCGGACTTTCTCCACAGACAGATCGTGATTCAGAATATCCATGATACTTGCCAGATATTTGCTCATATCAGCCTCCAGATAATAAGGACGCTCCAGAAGCTGCGGATTTCTGTAATTCAGGTTGGTCGTGATGACCCGGTAAATATATTCTTTCTCATAATACTCGTCAAACTTGTCAAGCCCGTCCGTGAAAAGTCCGAAAGTGGTGCACACAATGACACGCTTTGCTTTGCGGTCTTTCAGCTGCTTTGCCACATCCAGCATACTTTCCCCGGAAGAAATCATATCATCAATGACGATCACATCTTTGCCCTCTACAGAGTCTCCCAGGAATTCATGGGCAACGATGGGGTTTCTGCCGTTTTCCACAGTGGAGTAATCTCTGCGTTTGTAGAACATTCCCATGTCCACGCCAAGGATGTTGGAGAAATAAACGGCACGCTGCATAGCGCCTTCGTCGGGGCTGATGATCATCAGGTGATCGTTGTCGATCTTGAAATCCTCCACAGAAGCACACAGAGTCTTTAAGAACTGGTAGGTGGGCATGAAATTGTCAAAGCCTGCCAGAGGGATGGCATTCTGCATCCGGGGGTCATGGGCGTCAAAGGTAATGATATTGGAAACGCCCATCTGCACCAGCTCCTGAAGAGCCAGAGCGCAGTCCAGAGATTCTCTCTTGCTTCTCTTGTGCTGACGGCTTTCGTAGAGGAAAGGCATGATCACATTGATGCGGTGAGCTTTTCCTGCCGCAGTTGCTATGATCCGCTTTAAATCCTGGTAATGATCGTCCGGGGACATATGGTTGACATACCCGCACATATTATAGGTGAGACTGTGGTTGCACACGTCTACCATGACGAACATATCGGTACCCCGGATAGATTCTCCGATTACGCCCTTTGCTTCGCCGGAGCCAAAGCGGGGGCAGTTGCAGTCAATTAAAAAAGTGTCTTCTGCATAGCCTCTGAAATGCAGACCTGAGTGATTGTGAGAGTTTAATTCCTTACGAAACTGTACCAGATGGGAGTCTACCTGAGCCGCAAGATCGGAACAGCTCTGTAAAGCTGCGATCTTAATGGGCGCCACAGGAATCGACCGTTCCAGTAAACTGATATTGATCATATGGACCTCCATTCGACTTTATTTAACAAAATTTTTACATTTAAGTTATAACATTCCACATGTATGCCCGTCAAGGAAAACTTGTTGCTTTTTTGCGCCATTGTTGGTATTATAGGAAATAACGGGCAGAAGAGACCGCCCGTTTGCAGACAGTAGAAATAGAAATGGAGAAGAGAAATGAAGAAATGCCGGCATATCATCAGCCAGGTAGAAGAGGAAAGTATTGCCTGGGAACTGGAGCTGGAACCGGGAGACGAGCTGATTTCCATCAACGGTCAGAAAATCGAAGACGTCTTTGACTATCATTATCTGGTTAACGATGAGGAACTTGTCCTGCTGGTCAGAAAAGAAAATGGAGAAGAGTGGGAGCTGGAAGTCGAGAAAGACTTTGAAGAAGATCTGGGCATTGTTTTTGCCAACAGCCTGATGGATGAGTACCGTTCCTGCAGCAATCACTGCGTGTTCTGTTTTATTGATCAGATGCCGCCCGGTATGCGTAAGACCCTCTACTTTAAAGACGATGATTCCCGTCTGTCTTTCCTTCAGGGAAATTATGTGACACTTACCAATATGAGCGACCATGACATTGACCGGATCATCCATTATCATCTCGCGCCGATCAACATTTCTTTTCATACCACGAATCCGAAGCTTCGCTGTGAAATGCTTCATAACCGCTTTGCCGGGGACATCTTTCCCAAGGTGCAGCGGCTGTATGAAGCCGGGATCGAGATGAACGGACAGATCGTGCTGTGCAGAGGACTCAATGACAAAGAAGAGCTGGAGCGTTCCATCCGGGACTTATCCGCCTATCTGCCTCATTTAAAGAGTGTGTCTGTGGTTCCCGTAGGCTTGAGCCGGTACCGGGACGGTCTGTATCCTCTGGAAGCTTTTAACAAAAAGGATGCGGAGGAGGTCATCGACCTGATCGAAAGCTGGCAGGAGAAGCTGTATGAAGAATACGGAACCCACTTTATCCATGCCAGTGACGAATGGTATCTTCTGGCGCAGAGACCCCTTCCGGAGGAGGAGCGCTATGACGGCTATCTGCAGCTGGAAAACGGCGTGGGTATGCTGAGGCTTCTGGATACAGAGATCAGAGAATCTCTTGACAGGCAGACAGGGGATCCGAGAGTACGGAGCCTGTCCTTTGCCACAGGACGTCTCGCTTATCCCTATATCCGCAGCTATGCAGACAAAATCGAAGAGAAATTCCCCGGGATCCGGATTTATGGTTACGAGATCCGCAATGACTTTTTCGGGGAGAAGATCACAGTATCCGGTCTGCTGACCGGAAAAGACCTGATGGAACAGCTGCGGGGAAAAGAGCTGGGCGAATACCTGCTTCTGCCCTGTAATCTGCTGCGAAGCGGAGAGAATGTATTGCTGGATGATGTGACAGTAGAAGAGTTGGAAGCATATTTGAAAATTCCCGTGAAGATCGTCGGTGAGGAAGGCGCTGATTTTGTAAACGCGGTTCTTGAGGACGAAGCGGGAAGAGAGCATAAAAGGAGACAAATGTATGAGCAAACCGATTGTAGCCATTGTGGGACGCCCGAATGTGGGAAAATCCACACTGTTTAATGCCCTGGCGGGGGAGAAGATTTCCATTGTAAAAGATACTCCCGGCGTGACAAGAGACAGGATCTATGCGGAAGTCACATGGCTGGATAAAACGTTTACCATGATCGATACCGGCGGTATCGAGCCGGAAAGCAGTGATGTGATCCTATCCCAGATGAGGGAACAGGCGCAGATTGCCATTGATACGGCGGATGTGATCATCTTTATGACCGATGTGCGCCAGGGACTGGTGGACTCCGATGCCAAGGTGGCAGATATGCTGAGGAGAAGCCGCAAGCCGGTGGTCCTGGTAGTTAATAAGGTGGACAGCTTCCAGAAATTTCTGATGGACACCTATGAATTCTATAATCTGGGGATCGGAGATCCCGTGCCGATTTCCGCAGCCTCCATGCTGGGACTTGGCGATATGCTGGAGAAAGTGGTGGAGCACTTTGATGAGCACGCAGGAGAAGAAGAGGAAGAAGAGATTCCTAAGATCGCAGTAGTAGGAAAGCCCAATGTGGGAAAATCCTCATTGATCAATAAAATCCTGGGTGAGGAGCGTGTCATCGTTTCCGATGTGGCTGGGACCACCAGAGACGCCGTGGATACGTGGGTCACCTATCATGGAAAAGAGTACACCTTTATCGACACTGCTGGGCTTCGCAGAAAGAATAAGATCAAAGAAGAACTGGAGCGATACAGCATTATCCGGACCGTAACAGCGGTGGAGCGCGCCGATGTAGTGGTGATGATGATCGACGCTACAGAAGGGGTCACAGAGCAGGATGCCAAGATCGCGGGCATTGCCCATGACCGGGGAAAAGGGATCGTCATTGCAGTCAATAAATGGGATGCCATTGAGAAAAATGATAAAACCATTTATAAATTTACGGATCGGATCCGGGAGACCCTTTCCTTTATGCCCTATGCGGAGATCATGTTCATATCCGCGCAGACCGGGCAGAGAATTCCCAAATTATTTGAAACCATTGACATGGTCCTGGAAAATCAGACGCTGAGGATCCAGACCGGCGTACTCAATGAGATCATCACAGAGGCAGTTGCCATGCAGCAGCCGCCTTCGGATAAAGGCAAACGGCTGAAGATTTTTTACACAACCCAGGTAGCAGTAAAGCCGCCGACTTTTGTAGTCTTTGTCAATGATAAGGAACTGATGCACTTTTCTTATACCAGGTATCTGGAGAATAAGATCAGAGAGGCTTTTGGATTTAAGGGAACTTCCCTGAAATTCATTATCCGTGAGCGAAAAGAAGGAGAATAAAGAAATGTTAGCACGTATCATCTGTCTGGCAGTAGGGTATTTATGCGGGCTGTTCCAGACATCCTATATTTATGGAAAGAAAAACGGGATTGATATCCGGCAGCACGGAAGCGGGAATGCAGGGACCACCAACGCCCTGCGTACTTTGGGAAAGAAGGCAGGCGCTCTGACCCTTTTGGGAGACTGTCTGAAATGTGTGATCGCCGTTTTGATCGCCAGGTTTGTGTTTGCCAGCCATGCAGGTACAGATCTGCCCCTTTTGGAATTATATGCCGGGGCAGGCTGTGTCCTGGGACACAATTTTCCTTTCTATCTGAAATTTAAGGGAGGAAAAGGGGTGGCTGCCTCTGTAGGGCTGCTGCTTGCGTTTGATATCCGGCTGTTTCCGGTGTGCGCAGTCTTGTTTTTCGGCGTGTTTTTCCTAACCCACTATGTTTCCCTGTGCTCGCTGGTAGCATACCTGACGTTTTTCGCTTCGCTTATCATCGTAGGACTGAACGGAGGCTATGACTGCACCCAGGCGGCTCTTTATGAGATGTACGCTGTGGCAGGTGTGCTGACGGTGCTGGCTTACTGGAAACACAGACAGAATATTGTACGGCTGCTGCATGGAAATGAAAGTAAGATTTATCTTAGCAAAAAGAATTCATAGAGGTAAAGGCTATGGCAAAAGTAAGTGTGATCGGCGCAGGAAGCTGGGGAACTGCCCTTGCAATGCTTCTTGTCCAGAATGGTCATGATACGGTTCTCTGGTCTCACAGAGAATCACAGGCAGAAGAATTAAGAAATACCCGGGAGCACCGGGCAAAGCTTCCCGGGGTCAGACTTCCCCGAGAGCTGGAGATCACCAGTGATCTGGAGGCAGCTCTTTTTCGGCAGGATGTGACTGTACTGGCAGTCCCATCTGTTGCGGTAAAGGAGACTGCGGCAAAGATGAAAAACCTGGTGAAGCCGGGGCATCTGATCGTCAATGTAGCAAAAGGAATCGAAGAAAGTACCCTGATGACGCTTACCGACCGGATTGAGGAAGAGATACCGGGCTCCTGTGCCTGCGTCCTGTCAGGACCCAGCCATGCGGAGGAAGTCAGCCGCGGGCTGCCTACTACCTGTGTAGTGGGAGCGAAGGATAAGAAAACAGCCGAATATCTGCAGAACGTTTTTATGAGTCCGGTGTTCCGCGTTTATATCAGCCCGGATATTTTAGGAATTGAGCTGGGAGGCGCCCTGAAAAATGTCATTGCTCTGGCGGCAGGCACTGCCGACGGTCTGGGCTATGGAGACAATACGAAGGCGGCGCTGATCACCCGAGGGATCACAGAGATTGCCCGCCTGGGAATCTCTATGGGCGCAAGCGCAGAGACTTTTTACGGACTTTCCGGCATTGGAGATCTGATCGTTACCTGTGCCAGCAGGCACAGCCGCAACAGAAAAGCCGGCTTTTTGATGGGGCAGGGGAAGACCATGGAAGAAGCCATGCGGGAAGTCAATATGGTGGTCGAAGGCGTCTATTCAGCAAAAGCAGGCAGGGAGCTTGCGCAGAAATACCAGGTAGAGATGCCTATCATCGACCAGGTAAATCAGGTGCTGTTTGAAGGCAAGAGTCCCAAAGAGGCAGTGCAGGAACTGATGCTGCGGGACAAGAAAATCGAAAGCTGGGACAGTACCTGGAAAAAGTAAGGAAGACAAAATACCTGTTAGGCAGGAAACGTTTCTGTCCTGTTATTTATTTTATACAAAAAGGAAGAGAAAAGCGGCGGGATTGCTTTTCTCTTCCTTTTTGTATAGGGGCAGCCAGGCAAAACCAGCGACTGTCCTTATTTTTTGATATAAGCTGCCATGTCGTCCGGGATTCCGGCAACCCGCATCTGGGCGTCCATAGCGGTGATGGCAAGCATTTCCTCCTCCGTGAGGGAAAAATCAAAAATCTGGCTGTTTTCAAGAATCCGGTCTTTATGTACGGATTTGGGCACTACGGAAATTCCCTGCTGTACCAGCCAGCGCAGTCCTACCTGGGCAGGTGACTTGCCGTGGCTTTTCCCGATCTCAATCATCAGAGGACTTTTTAAATAAGCGCCCCTGGCAAGAGGTGCATATGCCTGGACTGCGATCCCGTGCTCACGGCAGTAGGAAAGCAGCTCCGGATGGTTGAACAGGGGATGAAATTCTACCTGGTTTACAGCTGGAACCACATCGGATACCGTATGCAGCAATTCCAGGTCTGCTGCGGAAAAATTAGAAACGCCGATGGATTTGATCTTCCCGGATGCCTGGAGCTTTTCCATTGCCTTCCAGGTATCGGTAAAGCAGCCGGGAACAGGCCAATGGATCATATACAGATCCACATAATCCAAACCCAGACGTTCCAGACTCCGGTTGAAGCTGTCCTCAATATCTCCGATACGCTGTGCAGTATTCCATATTTTCGTCGTAACAAACAGTTCTTCTCTGGGGAGATCCAGTGCTTTGATTCCTTTCCCTACCCCTTCTTCGTTTTTGTAAAAAGAAGCTGTGTCAATCAGGCGGTAGCCGCAGGAAACAGCATCCTGGATCGCCTGGCATAACTCTGCATGATCCGTTGCCTTGTAAACTCCAAGTCCCAGCAGCGGCATTTCTCTTTGGTCATTCAGTAGAATCGTGTTTTCGCCAAAAGACATAAAAAAACCTCCTTTTGCAATCTTTTACAGTATAGCATATAAATGTGAAAAAAATGCAACAATTTTATTAAAAATTGTTTGTTTAAAAATATACAGAATTGATGCAAAAACAGTGGAAATTTAAGGGAAACACAGGAAAACCAGGAATCGGCTGAAAAAAACAGAAACAGATAGGTTTTCGCCGCAGGAGCGCTATTAGATAAAATCCTACAAAAAGAGGAAAATTATCAGAGAAAAATTGAAGAGTTTTACTTATTAAATTTTGAAAAAAGCATAAAATATCTTGCTAAAAAGGGCAAAAGCAGTTATAATGTGTGTAATTGATAAAATATTGTCATTCAGTGCGCCTGAAACCAAGTAAGGAGCACAGAAAGGTGGGAACATGCATTTAATTAAAGATGAAAATGGCAATGTGATTCCCCATGGAGGGGAAGGGCATACCCATGATCACAGCCATGATCATGACCACTGCGGCAGCTGCCAGGAAGGATGCCAGGGCAACTGCACCGATGAGGTGGTGGCGCTTCTGACTTATATGCTTTCTCATAACGAGCATCATGCAGAAGAGCTGGATCAAATGGCAGAAAACCTTGTAAAACTCGGCATGGAAGACGCCGCAAAAACCATCAAAGAAGGAGTCGCGGATTTCCAGAAAGGAAATATGCGGCTGGGTCTGGCGCTGACGCTGGTAAAAGAGCATTTAAAGGAGGCGTAATACAGAATGTGTCTTGCAACTGTCCAGAGAGAAAGTGACAACACGGTCATCTGTAAAATGGTAAGCCGCATTGATGTGGACGGAGAGAAAGTGATCCTCCGGGATATCATGGGCGAGACCAGGGTGATCGAAGGTAAGATCCTTATGGTGGATCTGGCAAACAGCATTGTGAAGCTGGACTGCGAATAGGAAAGATTTTAAAGGGATTTTCCCCTTAAAATAAAACACAGGTGGAGACAAAACCATGAAGTTATCAGAGGCAATGAGATGGAAAGTTTTTCGTTTGGATTTTCCTCCCAAAGCTGACAAAGGCATGGAGAATCTTCCCGGCACAACAAAAATGCTTTAAGTATAAGGAGGTGCCCTTTTATGGCACATGTAATTGCGGTCGCAGGAAAAGGCGGCGTAGGTAAGACAACATTGACAGGACTGATCATCCAGTATCTGGGTGAAAAGGGAAAGGGTCCTATTCTTGCGGTGGACGCAGATGCGAATTCAAATTTAAATGAGGTCCTTGGCGTCAAGGTGGAGGCGACACTGGGAGATATCCGGGAGGAGGTTGCCAGAGCAGAAACATCCAAGGACAATCCGATTCCTGCCGGTGTGTCAAAAGCAGACTATATGGAATATAAATTTGATGACGCACTTGTGGAGGATGATGATTTCGACCTGCTGGTCATGGGACGCACACAGGGAAAAGGCTGTTACTGCTTTGTGAATGGTCTTCTCCAGGCGCAGCTTCAGAGGCTCCAGAAAAATTATCCCTATATTATCGTGGATAATGAAGCGGGAATGGAACACATCAGCAGAGGCGTGCTTCCTAACATGCAGACAGCGATTCTGGTCAGCGATTGTTCCAGAAGAGGTGTGCAGGCAGTGGGGAGGATTGCAGAGCTGATCAAAGAGTGCGATATGCATCCCGCAAAGGTCGGATTGATTGTCAACCGTGCGCCCGGCGGAGTCCTTAATGAAGGGACAAAGGAAGAAATCGAGAAACAGGGACTGGAACTTCTTGGAATCGTTCCTCAGGATGAGACCGTCTATGAGTTTGACTGTGACGGAACACCCACCGTAAATTTACCGGAGGATTCCCCGGTAAAAAAGGCAATCCGCGAGATTGTTGATAAATTAGGTCTTTGATCCCTTCAAAGACCTTAACCCCAACTGGGGCGGATAAGGGGAAAACCGCCCCGCTCTATTATTGAAGCATGCCAACTTCAAAAAAGAAATGAAAAAGAGGCGAAAAAAAGGAGGATATTCATGAGTGAATTCAGATTAACTACAGTAGAAGAATTTGAAGCTGCTACTGCGAGACTGCTGGAAACAGGAGCGAAAGTCGGCGCTGATTCCTGGCAGGCACGTGTAAAAAATCAGACACCTCACTGTAAGTTCGGTGAAGAAGGCGTATGCTGCCGTATTTGTACAATGGGTCCCTGCCGTATTACAAAGAAAGCTCCGAGAGGAATCTGCGGATGTGATGTACATGGTATCGTAGGACGTAACTACCTGAAATTTACAGCTGGCGGAGCTGCTACTCACTCTGATCATGGACGTGAGATCTGCCATACATTGTATGAGTCAGCTGCAGATGGATGCTACAAAGTAAAAGATCCGGAAAAACTGATCCGCATCGCAAAAGAATGGGATATCGAAACAGAAGGAAAAGACATCTATGATCTGGCACACGAAGTTGCTTACGAAGGTCTGATGGAATACGGAAAACCGTTCGGAACCCAGAGATTCTTAAAGAGAGCTCCGGAATCCCAGCAGAAGCTGTGGGAAGAACACGAACTGGCTCCTCGCGCTATTGACCGCGAAGTTTCATGTTCCTTACATATGTCTCACATGGGATGTTCTTCCAAACCGGAAGCGCTGGTAAAACAGGCGATCAGAGCAGGTCTTTCTGACGGATGGGGCGGATCTATGATGGGAACTGAATTCTCAGACGTTCTGTTCGGTACACCAAAGCCGATCGAAACAGAAGCAAACCTGGGCGTTATGGTAGAAGAAAACGTAAACATCGTTGTTCACGGACATGACCCAAGCCTTTCTGAAATGATCTGCGAAGTAGCTGACAGCCCTGAAATGGTTGCTTATGCAAAAGAAATGGGAGCAAAAGGCATCACAATTTCAGGTGTATGCTGTACTTCCAATGAAGTGGCAATGCGCCGCGGTATTCCTATGGCAGGTAACTTCCTGCAGCAGGAAAACGTGGTACTGACAGGTGCCTGCGAAGCGATCGTTGTTGACGTTCAGTGTATTTTCCCTGCACTTGGACCTTTAAGCAAATGCTTCCATACAAAATTCATCACAACTTCTCCGATCGCTCAGATGCCGGATTCCGAGTTTATCCGTTTTGACGCGCATACAGCTCTGGAAAAAGCGACACAGATCGTGAAGACTGCAATCGAAAACTTCAAGAACAGAAAACCGGAATTAGTATACATTCCTCAGATGAAACAGAAAGCAACTGTAGGATACTCTACAGAAGCAATCGTAAAAGCTCTGGATGGCGTTGCCAATACACAGGTAGACGAACTGGGAACAACCAAACCGTTATTACAGTGTATTACATCTGGTGTACTGCGCGGTGCAGTTGCAATGGTTGGCTGCAATAACCCGAAGGTACGTCCTGACCTGGCACACATCGAACTGATGAAGAAGATGCTGGCAAACGATATCATCGTTATCGCATCCGGCTGTTCCGCACAGGCTGCTGCAAAAGCAGGCTTAATGGACAAAGCTGCAAAAGATGTCTGCGGCGACGGTTTGAAGAGAGTCTGCGAACTGGCAGATATTCCTCCGGTACTTCATATGGGATCCTGTGTAGATATTTCCCGTATGCTGATTCTGGCAGCGACTCTGGCAAAAGATGCAGGCCTGCACATTTCTCAGCTTCCGGTTGTAGGCTGCGCTCCTGAGTGGATGTCTGAAAAAGCAGTTTCTATCGGTAACTATGTAATTGGTTCCGGTATCGATACCTTCTTAGGTGTTGATCCATACGCTTCAGGATCCAGCGAAATGGTTGAAATCCTGACAAACGGCACAAGAGAATGGTGTGAAGCAGCATTTACTGTAGAAAAAGATATTGAAAAATTAGGTGATGCCATGATGGCAAGAATCGAAGAGAAGAGAGCTGCTCTCGGAATCTAATCGCCTCATAGAGGAAGGCTTGTAAAAGAGCCTTCCAAAGACATAACTAAGAAAGGTGAATGACATGAAAATAGCAGTTACAGGAAAAGGCGGCGTAGGTAAGACGACTTTCGCGGCGACCCTTGCCCGGTTATATGCGGAGGAAGGCAAACATGTACTGGCAGCCGATGTGGACCCGGATGCAAATTTAGGGCTTGCCCTGGGATTTGACGAGGAGGCTTTGGACTCCATCGTTCCCATTACCAAAATGAGAAAACTCATTGAGGAGCGGACCGGAGCAGGAGAGGATAACCAGTTCTATAAGCTGAATCCGAAGGTCAGCGATATTCCGGATACCTACTCAAAAACGGTAAACGGTGTCAAGCTGCTGGTTCTGGGAACCGTGGAAACCGGCGGAGGCGGCTGTGTTTGTCCGGAGCATGTGATGCTGAGACGGATCATTAACAACCTGGTCCTTCACCGGGATGATGTGGTTATCCTGGATATGGAAGCAGGGCTTGAGCATCTGGGAAGAGGGACCACAGAGTCCATGGACCAGTTCATCGTAGTGATCGAGCCGGGGGCAAGAAGCGTACAGACATACAAGAATGTAAAGCGTCTTGCGCAGGACCTGGGAGTGAAACAGGTACGTGTCGTGGCAAATAAGGTGAGAAACGCCGAAGATGAAGCGTTTGTCAAAAGCCGTATTCCTGCAGAGGATCTGCTGGGATTCATTCACTACAATACCGAAGTTATGGATGCGGACCGTCAGGGAAAATCCCCTTACGATTTCAGCAATACAGTGAAAGAAGAGATCACAAAAATCAAGACCATAATCGACGAGGGATTATGAGAAGGTTAGGAGGAAAAAACATTGACATTATTTGAAACAGTATTTAGTGGAAATGACGCTGTCTATGGTTTAACAGAAAACGCCATCAACACAGCCATCGAGCAGCACGGAGCAGACAAAGCAGTAAGCTTCCCCAACACAGCATACAGCTTACCCTGCTATTATGCAGTAACAGGTGTTAAGGTAGGTACTTTAGGAGAATTAAAAGAAGCTCTTGGAGTTGTAAAAACCTTAATGACAAGAGAAAACAGAACCCATGACATCTTCATGTCAGGTGTTGCAACAGCTCTGTGCGCAGAGTTCATCGAAGTTTTAAAATACATCGACGGAGCAACTCCATACGAAGAACCATGCTACGGTCATCTGGCAGACGCTGTGATCCGTGAGCTGGGTGTTCCCCTTGTAACAGGCGATATCCCAGGCGTTGCTGTTATCCTTGGCAAAGCTCCGACTACAGAAGAAGGCGTTGCTCTGGTTAAGAGCTATCAGGCACAGGGTATCCTGGTAACACTGGTAGGCGACATCATCGACCAGCTGGCAGAAGCCGGAATGAAAACAGGCGCAAACGTACGTGTGATCCCATTAGGAAAAGACGTTACATCTGTAATCCATGTAGTATCTGTTGCATTAAGAGCAGCTCTGATCTTCGGTAACATCACACCGGGTGATGCTGCAAACTTAATGAAATACACAATGGAACGTGTACCTGCATTCGTAAACGCATTCGCGCCATTAAATGACGTGATCGTTGCATGCGGCGCAGGCGCTATCGCATTAGGCTTCCCTGTAATCACAAACCAGGAAGGCGTATCCGAAGTTCCGAAGAGCCTGATCTGCCAGAAGGATGTAAGCAAATTCAACGCTACTTCCCTGGAAGCAAGAGATATCAAGATCAAGATCACCAACATCGACATTCCGGTTGCATTCGCATCTGCATTTGAAGGTGAGATCATCCGCCGCGGCGATATGCAGGTAGAATTCGACGGCTCCCGTGTAGACTGTGCTGAGCTGGTACAGACGGTAGAAGCTGCTGAGATCGAAGATCACAAGATCACAGTGGTAGGTCCGGAAGCAGACGAAATGGAACTGGGAAGCAAGAACAGCATTGCTTATGTGGTAAAAGTAGCAGGCAAGAGCATGCAGCCTGACTTTGAACCAGTTATCGAGCGTAAATTCCACAACTACATCAACTGCATCGAAGGTGTATACCATACAGGACAGCGTGACATGCAGCGTATCCGTATCAGCAAAGATGCATTTAATGCAGGCTTCCGCCTGAAACATATCGGTGAAGTATTATACGCTTCTGTAAAGAACGAATTTGACGCTGTTGTTGATAAATGTGAAGTTGTGATCTACACAGATCCTGCTGAATGTACAAGAATCCGTCACGAAGTGGCTATTCCTACTTTTGACAAACGTGATGACCGTCTGAAAAACCTGACCGATGAGTCTGTAGACGTATACTACAGCTGCATCCTGTGCCAGGCATTCTCACCATCTCACGTATGCGTGGTAACTCCAGAACGTCTGGGACTTTGCGGTGCCGTTTCATGGCTGGATGCAAAAGCTACAAATCAGCTGGATCCAAACGGACCATGTCAGGTAATCACAAAGGAAAGACCGATCGACGAAAGAATCGGTGAATACGAAGACGTAAACGAAGCAGTACAGAAGTTCTCTCAGGGTGCTCTTCAGGATGTATCTCTGTACTCCATCATGGAGAAACCAATGACTTCCTGCGGATGCTTTGAATGTATCTGTGGTATTGAGCCATTCTCCAACGGCGTTGTTATCACAAACCGTGAATACGCAGGTATGACACCTCTTGGAATGACCTTCCCGGAACTGGCTTCCATGACCGGCGGCGGTG
>DWVZ01000144.1 GCA_019119975.1 Candidatus Blautia merdavium
TATCTTTTGAAAAACGGCTGCGGTAAAACCGTTTGAAAATATGGGGAAGATCCTCCGGATGGATGCCGCTGCCATTATCCTGTACCGCAATCTGGACCATGGAAGGGAACTTCTTCCACCGGATGGAAATAGTATCGCCTTTTTTCGTATGATCCAGCGCATTTTTAACCAGATTAGAAACTGCCTCCCGCATCCAGGTCTGGTCACACAGCAGTTCAGCCTCAGGGTCGCCTAAGAGGAGCAGCGTCTTGCCCTCTTTCTCAGCCCGGTAGGCAAAGCTCTTTTGGACCTGCTCCATCATCTGAGAGACATTCACCTGTGCATTTTCGATCACGATGGTTCCTGCATCCAGCTTTGTAATTTTCAAAAGATTCTGTACCAGGGTTTCGATCCGGTCAAGTTCCTGTTCGCAAAGCTCCGAAAATTCCAGGATGACAGAGCTCTCCTTTGCCTCCTCCTGGATGATCCCCTGATAGATATTCAAAGCAGCCAGCGGCGTTTTCAGCTGATGGGAAATGTCGGAAATGGTATCCTTCATAAACGTCTTGGCGCGTTTTTCGTTGTCTGCATGGGCATTCAGGATGGAAACCAGCGTATTGACTTCCTGGAACAGCCGGTACAGATCGCCTTCCTCATCACAGTCTATGCGGGCATTCCTGTTTCCTGCGCTGTATTCCCGGATCTGCTCTGCCGCTTCCTCGATTTGCCTGCCCTGCTCTTTCAGATACCAGAAAACTGCCCCGGCGGCGGCTATCCCCAGTCCGGCTGTGGACAAAGCGGCACAAAGGGCTGCCAGGTTCCCTTTCCGAATCACACAGAAAACCGACAGCAGGGTGAAAACAGCGGTCAAAAGCAGCAGACAGCCAAAAAGAAGCCGGATCTTCCGATTCACCAGTATCTTCATCATACACCTCACTCCCCGGTACTCCATTTATATCCCATGCCCCGCACCGTCAGGATTTTCTGCGGGCTGCCGGGGTGATCCTCTATTTTTGTCCGCAGCCTGCGTATATAGACGGTCAGGGTATTGCCGTCTACATAGTTTCCGTCACAGTCCCAAAGCCTGCCAAGCAGCTGCCCGGCAGACAAAATGCGGTTGGGATTTTCCATAAACATGCACAAAAGCTTGTACTCGCTGGCAGTCAGATCAATGAGCTGCCCGTTTTTATAGACTTCCCCTTTTGTCAGCAGCACCAGGATGCCGTTTGATTCCAGCCGGTCGCTGCTTTTAGAAAAGCTGCCACTCCTGCGCAGAATGGCACGGACTCTGGATAAAAAGACTGCCAGCTTAAAGGGCTTTGTAATGTAGTCGTCGCCGCCCAGATCCAGTCCCATGATCATATCGGTCTCTTCGTCCGCTGCCGTCAGAAAAATAATGGGCACATGGGAGGTCCGGCGGATCTCCTGGCACAGGTCATAGCCGGAGCCGTCCGGCAGGGACACATCCAGGATAACCAGGTCATAGGCTCCCTTCTTCCACAGCTGCCGCGCCTGGGCGCTGGTCCGGGCGGTCTCCAGCTCATAGCCCTGCTTTTTCAGGGCAAAGGACAGACCATGGATCAGGCTCAGGTCATCTTCCACAAAGAAAATACGTGTCATACTTTCCGCTTCCTTTCTCTGCTTCGCAGGATCACCTTCAGAAAGGTGAAGAAAAACTCTATGTGAAAGATTTCTCCGTCACATAGAGTTTCCTGTGATTTTACTTCTTTGTAATATATCCTTTTGCTTTCAGTGTCTCCGCGCAAAGGACTGCTCCGCCTGCCGCGCCGCGGACTGTATTGTGAGATAAGCCGATGAATTTGTAATCGTAAACCTTATCCTCTCTTAAACGTCCTACAGAAATGCCCATTCCGTTTTCATAATCCACATCTGCCTTTACCTGGGGACGGTTGTCTTCTTCCATGTACTGGATGAACTGCTTCGGAGCGCTGGGCAGCTCCAGTTCCTGAGGAATTCCTTTGAAATTCACGATTTTTTCGATCAGCTGTTCTTTGGTTGGTTTCTTTCTGAATTTTACGAAAACAGCTGCTGTGTGTCCGTTTAATACCGGTACGCGCACACACTGGCAGGTGATCACTGGCTCCTGTGCCGGTACGATCACGCCGTCTTTGATCTCGCCCCACAGACGAAGGGGCTCCATCTCGCTCTTTTCTTCCTCACCGCCGATGTAGGGGATGATGTTCTCTACCATTTCTGGCCAGTCTTTGAAGGTTTTTCCTGCTCCGGAAATTGCCTGGTAAGTAGTTGCGACCACTTCATAGGGTTCAAATTCTTTCCATGCGGTCAGCACCGGCGCATAGCTCTGGATGGAGCAGTTTGGCTTCACTGCTACAAAGCCTCTTGTAGTTCCCAGACGTTTTTTCTGGAATTCGATCACCTCAAAATGCTGGGGATTGATCTCCGGCACTACCATGGGTACGTCTGGTGTCCATCTGTGCGCGCTGTTGTTGGAGACTACCGGTGTCTCTGTCTTTGCATATTCTTCTTCAATGGCTTTGATCTCCTCTTTGGTCATATCCACTGCAGAGAAGACAAAGTCTACTGTGGAAGCTACTTTTTCCACCTCGGCTACATTCATGACTACCAGTTTCTTTACAGCTTCCGGCATGGGAGTGTCCATTTTCCAGCGTCCGCCCACTGCCTCTTCATAGGTCTTTCCCGCACTTCTCGCACTTGCGGCTACTGTAACAACTTCAAACCAGGGATGGTTCTCCAGAAGGGAAATAAATCTCTGTCCTACCATGCCTGTGGCGCCTAAAATTCCAACTCTTAATTTTTCACTCATCTGTCTGATCTCTCCTTACCTTTCTGCTGCAATCGAGTCTCGTATGTCTTTCATGCAAACACATCTGTTTTTCATATGCACTATACTATAACAAAATTTTTCAAAAAGTCAAGCATTTTTTGCCGTACACCGTCAGTTTCTGTCCAGGTACTCCCGGTGCAGCTTCAGTACCTCTTTCATGGCTTCCGTCCCCGGAGCGCCGATGGTGTTTCTTTTTTCCACACAGTTTTTCATGCTGATGGCTTCATAAATATCCTCCTGGAACACCGGACTGATCTCCTGGTACTCCTCGAGTGACATCTCGTCAAGGGAGATATTCTTTTCAATGCAGAACAGCACCAGCCTTCCCACAATCCCGTGGGCATCCCGGAAAGGTACGCCGTGATTAACCAGATAATCCGCAGCGTCTGTGGCATTGGTAAATCCGTTTTTCGCGCTCTTTTCCATATTTTCTTTCTGAAACTCCATGGTAGAGACCATGCCATTGAACAGCAGGATGCATCCCTTTACGGTATCGATGGCGTCAAAGGTCAGTTCCTTATCCTCCTGCATGTCTTTGTTGTAAGCCAGCGGAATGCCTTTCATGGTAGTAAGTATGGAGATCAGGGCGCCGTAGACTCTCCCGGTCTTTCCTCTTACCAGTTCGGCAATATCAGGATTTTTCTTCTGGGGCATAATGCTGCTTCCTGTGCTGTAACCGTCGTCGATCTCCACAAACTGGTATTCATTGGAATTCCACACAATGATCTCTTCACAGAAACGGCTCAGATGCATCATAATGGTGGAAAGCGCGGACAGCAGTTCGATGAGGTAATCCCTGTCTGCCACAGAATCCATACTGTTCAGGGTAGGACCGTCAAAGCCCAGAAGCTGCGCGGTATATGCCCGGTCCAGAGGATACGTGGTGCCTGCCAAAGCCCCGCTTCCTAAAGGACACAGATTCAGTCTTTTCTTAATATCTGCCAGTCGGCTCCTGTCTCTTTTAAACATTTCAAAATATGCGCCGAAATGATGTGCCGCGGTCACCGGCTGGGCTTTCTGCAGATGGGTGAAGCCCGGCATATAGGTATGCAGATTCTCCTCCATACTATGCAGAAGTGTCTCCAGAAGTTCCTTTAGCAGCCCGTCCATTTCCGCGATCTCGTCTCTTACATACATTTTCATATCCAGAGCCACCTGGTCGTTGCGGCTTCTTCCTGTATGGAGCTTCTTTCCCACATCGCCCTTTCTGTCGATCAGGTTCGCTTCCACAAAGCTGTGGATATCCTCATATTCCGGTGAAAATTCCAGCTTTCCGCTTTCGATATCTGCCAGGATCCCTTTTAATCCGTCGTGAATCTCTTCCTTTTCCTGTTCTGTGAGGATTCCCTGCTTCGCCAGCATGGCGGCATGCGCCATACTTCCTGTAATGTCCTGTTTATACAGCTTCTGGTCAAAACCCAAAGAAGCATTAAAATTATACACTAACTGGTCGGTTTCCTTTGTGAAACGTCCTCCCCATAACTGTGCCATAGATTTTCCTCTTCTTTCCGCTGCGGTCTGCAGTCTGGTATTTTTTCTTGTAAAATTTTATCACTTCATAGTACGAAACGCAAGAATTTTATTCCCTTTTTGAAAACACGCAGCCGCAGTAATTCTGCCGGTACAGCCCGTATTCCCTGGACAGCTCCGTGGAGCGCTTGTATCCGTTTTTCTTTTTAAAATCCGAGGGAAGATGGCGGACCTGATAGATTTTTTCCAGCTCTTCCCCGATCTCATTGATCTTCTGGGCATTTTTCAGAGGGCTGATGGTAAGGGTGGTGGTAAAATAATCATAGCCCCCTTCTGCTGCCAGACGCGCGGCTTCCTCCATACGCATGCGGTAACAGCGAAAACACCGCTCTCCCCCTTCCGGCACATCCTCCAAGCCCTTTGCCATCTGAAAGAATTCCTCCGGAGCATACTCCCCTTCCTGAAACACTGGTTTATGTACCAGGGGCATCTGATCGATCAGCTGCTTCAGCTCATCTGCACGCTTGCGGTATTCCTCCCTGGGGGAAATATTGGGATTATAGAAAAAGTCGGTGATCTGGAAATACGGGGACAGATATTCCAGAACATAGCTGCTGCAGGGCGCGCAGCAGCTGTGAAGAAAGAGTCTGGGGACCTGTCCGCTCTTCTCGATTTCCAAAAGCAGTTGTTCCAGTTCTTTCTGGTAGTTTCGCTTATTCATGGTCAGTCTCTCTTTAATACTTCGTTTCCTGTGGTTTCTCCCTTTTCAAATGCTACTGCATTATCCAGGGTGGTTTTGGAGATTGCCTCCAGCGCCTCCTCTGTGAAAAATCCCTGGTGGGAGGTGATCATCACATTGGGGAAGGACAAGAGACGTGCTGTGGTGGAATGCTCTAAGATCTCGTCGGAGCGGTCTTCAAAAACATTCTTGGTTTCTTCTTCATATACATCCAGTCCCACGCCTGCAAATTTCCTTGCCCGGATGCCGTCGATCAGGTCATTGGTCTTTACCAGACCGCCTCTTGAGGTATTGACCAGGATTACGCCGTCTTTCATCTTGGCAATGGTCTCTTTATTGATCAGATGGTACGTATTGTCCATCAGAGGGCAGTGCAGGGAAATCAGATCGCTGGTCCCCAGCAGTTCATCCAGGGAGACATACTCTACAAAATCTGCCAGATCCGGATTCTGGCAAACATCGTACGCAATAACCTTCATGCCGAAGCCTCTGCAGATCCGTGCCATAGCGGCGCCGATCTTACCGGTTCCCACAATCCCGGCAGTTTTCTGATAAAAGTTAAAGCCCATCAGACCGCCCAGGCTGAAATCATTTTCTCTGACTTTTACGTAAGCTTTGTGGAGACGGCGGTTGACTCCCAGCGCCAAAGCCATGGCATGCTCTGCCACTGCCTCCGGGGAATAGCCGGGAACACGCATCACCTTAATGCCGTACTCAGCTGCTTTTTCCAGATCTACATTATTAAAGCCTGCGCATCTCATGAGAACCAGTTTCACCCCTGCCTCATGAAGGGCGTCCATGGTAGCGCTTCCCACATCAGAGCTTACAAATGCGCAGACCGCGTCAAAGCCTTTTGCCAGCGGCGCAGTCTTGGGAGCAAGGTCGGTTTTCAGGTAATCGATCTCGATTCCGGGATAGTTTTTCTCCTGTTTCTGAAAGGATTCCTTATCATAGCTTTTTGTATCAAAGAATAAAATTTTCATGGTCTGTTCCTCCTGATTTTTGCAAAATTTATTTTCCTGTTATATTCTACCATATTTGTCAAGTATTTTGTATCTTTTTATTTTCTCTCTGCCTTTTTCCCTTATCTTCTGTTCCGTGTTTTCTCTTCCTTTTCTGTCATGATCTCCAGGATCTTTCTGTCGGTTTCTCTCATGCCGTCTCTGGCAAGCTCTGCTACATTTTCTATGGTCTCCTCGATCCCTTTTGCAACAATGCCGTCGCCTCCGTAGAACTGGCTTCCGAACTGATACATTTTCATACCCAGGACCCCTGCCTCCACGGCAGACGCGATCTTTGCCGCGCAGCTTGCCTTGGCGCCGTCGCAGACCACGCCTGAATTAATGGCAAGGGCATTGACGATGGTATGGGCGATTTCGGTGTAGCCTCCTCCGTACAGATAGGTGATCCCGGCTCCGGCTCCGCATCCGGCGCTGATAGCGCCGCAGTAGGCAGATAAGGTTCCGATTCCTGTCTTCAGATGAATGGTTACCAGATTGGATACCAAAAGTGCCCGGATCATCTGTTCTCTTGATACATTCAGCTCCTGGGCGTAAACGATGACAGGAAGGGATGCAGTCATTCCCTGGTTGCCGCTTCCGGAATTGATCACCACGGGCATTTCACAGCCGCTCATTCTGGCGTCGGAGCCTGCCGCCGCCATTGCCTTGGCGCGGTTCTGCACACTGTTCCCATAGGACTGGAGCAGGATCCTGCCGATCCCGGCGCCCCAGTTCCCCCGCATGCCCTCTTCTGCAATGGCAGTGTTGTAGTCCACCTGCCGCCCGATCACTTTCTCCACGTCTGAAATCTTTGCCTCATCTGCAAATTGGATGATCTCTTTGACATTGAGCAGACTTCTGTCTGCTCCGCCTTTCTCCGCATGCTCTTCTGAATATTCCCGGTCTAAAAGAATCTCCCGGTCTTTTTGAATCAGCACCAGATTAGTATGGTGCCCCTGAATCCTGACAGCTGCCGCATGCCCGTCCTTCTTCACTGTGATAAGAAGATCAAATACACAGCCGGATTCTGCTGCCTTGACCCGAAACTTTGCCTGGCGCAGGTAATCCGAGATCCCATCCACCTGCTCCCTGCTAATGTCCGCAAGAACCTCCAGCTTTTTCTCCGCTCTTCCTGACCGGATCCCTGCCGCAGCCGCGGCAGAAATGCCCCGGAGTCCTCCAGTATTGGGCACTACCACACTTTTTACATTTTTAATAATGTTTCCGCTGGCGGTAATCTCCACTTCATCCGGGATTTCTCCCAGGGTCTCTCTTGCTACTGCCGCCCCATAGGCAATGGCGATCGGCTCTGTGCATCCCATCGCCGGAACCAGTTCTTCTTCCAAAATTTTCACATAAGTATCATATAGCTTTTTCTCCATTGTTCTGTTTTCCTTTTCCTTCTTCTTTTGTATCCGGGACAGCCGCAAGCAGCCTATCCAACTCTTCCCTCAGCGGGGTATCCGGCTCTGTACCAATCTGTTTTACTGCCAAAGCTCCGCAGGCATTTCCCATGATGGCGCACCGGCGCAGGCTTTCGCCTTTCATCAGCCCATACAAAAAGCCTGCCGCAAAACTGTCCCCGGCGCCGGTGGTATCCACACAGGGAACGCGAAAAGCCGGCACATGAAAGCATTCTTTCTGCGCTACCGCATAGCACCCCCGCCTTCCCAGCTTCAAAATCACGCAGCCTGCGCCGCAGTTTAAAAGCTCCTCTGCCGCCTCTTCATAGCTTCCCTTCCCAGTAAGGCAGGCGGCTTCTTCCTCATTGGCAAAGAGGTAATCCACGTTCGCCAGAGTTTCCCTCATATCCTGGGCACGCTCCCGGTTCTTGCATTTTGTCATGTCCGCACAGACCATGACCCCCTGCTTTTTTGCCCGGGAAAAAATCTCGGAAAGCTCCTGGTTCTTCAGCCAGGGGGAGACAAACATACTGGCAAAGCTGAGGATCTGTGTATCCTTTGGAAGCTTTGCAGGCAGATGCTCCATTTTCAGCTGCCGCAGGGTGGCAGCCGGATTGGTAAGGAAATTTCTTTCTCCGTTTTCCTGTACCAGCACTACATTGACGGAAGTGGGAATTTCCCCGGTCTCTTCTGCCAGCTCCAGACCAATCCCCAGCTTTTGGCATCTGGCTTTGATCAGTTCTCCCGCGTCATCTTTTCCAAGGAGGGTGCACAGCTGCGGATGGATTCCCAGCTGTGCCAGGCGCACGGCTTCGTTTAAGGCATCCCCTCCCGTAGAGATCCGGATGGTGCTGACAGGACTTGAACCAGTCAGAAAGACCTCCGGCGGCGCAGGGTGCACCAGCACATCCAGAATGGCGGCACCCATCACAACTATTTTTCCCATATTTTTTTCTCCCTTATACATCTTCTGTTTCTGCTTTTAGGATTAGAGTATCAATTTCTTTTTCACTTGTCAAATTCCTTCTTCTTTTCATATGATAGTGTATCTGATAAAGAAAGGAAGGATACTGATGGCGCAGTCTCTGTTGCAAGTCAATGATGTCAGTTATGCCTATCACACCAAAGCCGGGGAGACTCCGGCGCTTTCTCATATATCACTTACCGTATCCAAAGGAGAATTCCTGGCAATCGTAGGACCCTCCGGCTGCGGGAAATCCACATTTCTGGATATGCTCTGCGGGCTTTTAAAACCAGAAAGCGGAGAAATCCTGCTGAACGGAAATCCTTTGGAATTCTCCGGTGCCAAAATCGGTTATATGCTGCAGAAGGATCATCTTTTTGAATGGCGTACCATTTACAGCAATGTCCTTCTGGGACTGGAAATCCAGAAGAAAAAGACCCCCGCTGCCGTACAGCACGCAGAAGAGCTTCTCCTTTCCTACGGACTGGACAAATTCAGAGATGCCCGCCCCTCCCAGCTTTCCGGAGGTATGCGTCAAAGGGCAGCCCTGATCCGCACCCTTGCTCTGGATCCGCAGCTGCTTCTCCTTGACGAACCCTTCTCTGCCCTGGACTACCAGACCAGGCTTTCCGTTGGGGATGATATCGGGAAAATCATTAAAAAAGAAAAGAAAACAGCCATACTGGTCACCCATGATATCTCAGAGGCGATCAGTATGGCTGACCGTGTTCTTGTCTTCAGCAAAAGACCTGCCAAAGTACAGAAAATCATCCCTATAGAGTTTTCTATGAAAAACCGTACACCCATGAGTTCCAGAAGCGCTCCGGAATTCAAGAATTATTTCAATGAAATCTGGAAGGAGCTGAATCATGAAGCATAAAGTATCCTCCATGTCCATGGGACAGAAAACCTATCTGCAAAGCCAAAAGCGAAACGCTGTCCTGATCCAGATTTCCAGGTTTTTGATCTTTGTCTTCTTCCTGATTGTCTGGGAAAGCTGCGCGCGCCTGGGTGTGATCGATTCCTTTATCTTTTCCAGTCCTTCCCAGATTTTTTATAAAATGGCAGATATGATCCGGGACGGCAGCTTATTCCAGCATGTTTCCATTACCCTGGCAGAAACCCTGATCAGCTTTGCTCTGGTAACGGTCCTCGGCATTGCGGCGGCGATCCTTCTGTGGAGCTTTCCACGGCTTTCCGCTGTACTAGAGCCTTACCTTGTGGTGCTGAACAGCCTGCCTAAATCCGCCCTTGCCCCGCTTCTCATTGTCTGGCTGGGCAGCAATATGAGGACCATTGTCATTGCGGGGATTTCTGTGGCAGTTTTCGGGGCGGTCCTGAATCTTTATACGGGGTTTTGTGAAACGGACCCAGATAAACTGAAGCTAATCCGGACTCTGGGAGGCTCCAAGGCAGATTCCCTGTTCAAGGTAGTGCTGCCTTCCTCCATACCGCTGATTTTAAGTGTCATGAAGGTCAATATCGGGCTTTCGCTTATTGGCATTGTCATTGGGGAGATGATCGGCAGCAAGAGCGGACTTGGGTATTTGATCATATATTCCAGTCAGGTTTTACGGAAACGATACATACTGAAACGATGTGATATCGCTTTTTGCCCTTCTCTTCTTTGTTTCCGCTGACCAATCCAAAAAACACAGGCAAGATAAACTGCGCAGACAACCCAAATGATCGGTTCTGTGATCACAACTCCCAGGTATCCTATTTTTGGAACCACTGCATAGGCAAATAGGACTTTAAGCCCCAGTTCAATCCCGCTGGAAATGACCGGTGATATCTTATATCCCATTGGCTGCATGGTATTGCGAAGAACCAGCAGCGCACCCAAAGGAAAGAAAAACAGGGTACATATGCGCAGATTGAGCACAGCATTATCAATAATAAAAGGATCGCTGGTACCGATCAAAATCTGGACAAGGATTCTTCCCGTCAGCAAGGCGATGAAAACAGATACTGCGGACCATATCAATTCCATGCCTATGACCTGCCGCATTGCCAGATAAATCCTGTCCAGCTTTTTTGCCCCATAATTCTGTCCGGCAAAAGTGGCATTAGCCGTGGACATGGTCGCCAAAGGCATCATCCATAATTCGTACACCTTCCGGGACGCAGTATTGGCTGTAATAATGGCTGAATCTAATAGATTGACCGCTTTCTGCAGAAATACAGAACCAATGGAAAAAACAGAAAGCATCAGCCCCATAGAAAGACCGGTGGAAAACATCTCCCATGTTAGTCCAGGGGACAATCTCCATTCTTGTTTTTGGGGAAGAAATTCTCTGTATTTTTTTGTAATATAGCCAAGACACAGACATGCCGAGATCCCCTGGGCAATCACCGTAGCTGCGGCAGCCCCTTTTACTCCCATTTGGAAAACCATGACAAACAGCAGATCCATAAGAATATTCAGCCCGCAGGAAATCATCAGAAAATATAGGGGAATCCGGCTGTTTCCCACTGCCCGTAAAAAACCAGCGCTCATATTATAAGCTATGGTAGTGATCATTCCTGCAAGAATGATTGCAATATACTGATGCGCCTGCTGAAAAATCTCCGCGGGCGTTTCCAGCCAGAAAAGCAAGGGCTTCAGCAGGATCAAAGAAACCAATGTCAAAATCAAGGTGATACCCACATCCAGTATCACCATGGCAGCAAAGCCCTGCCGCAGCTTTTTCCAATTCCTACCGCCGAATGCCTGAGAAATAATAATTCCATAACCATTGTTCAGTCCATTGGCAAAATTGATCAGAACCGAATACAAAGCACTGGTTGCCCCAACCGCCGCAACTGCATTTTCTCCAAGTCCATAGCCTACAATCATCGTATCTGTTATGTTATAGATCTGCTGAAACAGCATTCCAATAAACAATGGAACTGCAAATTTCAAGATCAGCCTGACAGGTTTTCCTTCTGTCATATCCAATGTTTTCATAAAATCCAAACTCCTTTACAGACAAAGATTCTTTTTCTCCCGTTTTTTACCTATCATTCGCTCCAAATCCTTCTGAGAAATCATCGGCAGTCTTTTTGTCATCTTAAGAATACACTCTTGTTCCTCCCGCCGCCTTTGTTTAGAATTTGTTTCCTAATAGGATCTTATCAGAATTTAAAGAGATATAATATTGATATATCGCCTGATATTATCAAAATATGTGCAAAAAATGAAAATCCGGTGCAAACCGAATATGACTTTGTTATTGTCATTCTACCACAGTTCTGTGAACCTGGAAATCAGGACTTTGCAGCGGAAGAAAAGTTGTAAACACTTTATGAATTTTTCTGAAGATGTATTGACCTCTATACTTCTTTAGAAGTATACTGTAATCAGTATAACTCTTTAGAAGTATGGAGGGGCATGAAAATGAACAAACGAATCCTTTATCACGGTTCACCCAATATTGTTCAAACACCTGTGTTCGGAAAAGGCAAAGCATATAACGACTACGGTAAAGGCTTTTATTGCACCGAGCACCTGGAGCTTGCAAAGGAATGGGCTTGTACTGAAAATACGGACGGATATGTAAACAAATATGAATTTGATACGGACGGTCTCTCTATTCTCAATCTCTCCACTGGCGAATACACAATACTGCATTGGCTGGCTCTGCTGATGGAGTATCGCAGATTCCGTATCTCTACTCCTGTGATGAAGCATGGCGCGGATTGGCTGAAAGAACATTTCCTCATTGATCTGGCACCGTATGATGCAGTGGTTGGCTATCGCGCGGACGATTCCTATTTTTCTTTTGCAAGAGCGTTTGTGAATAACGAAATTTCACTTACACAGCTTTCCTATGCCATGCGCCTTGGCAAGCTCGGTGAGCAGTTCGTTTTGAAAAGCCCTGCAGCCTTCGACAAGATTCGGTTTGCTTCTTATGAGATTGCTGATAATACCGAATATTATGCCAAAAGAAAATCTCGTGATGACAAAGCAAGATCCGCTTTCCGTCCAGAACTTGAAAAAGATGATTTAAGCGGTGTGTATATGAGAGATATGATCCGTGAGGAGGTGCAGCCCAATGATCCACGCTTACGATAGTCAATATCTTGATGATGCTATGACATGTCTGGGTGAAGCAATGGACTATGCCGCTAATAGCTGTCAAATGAACCTGGATGAGTTCCTGAACCTGTTTATCGGAACAGGCTATGCCAGACAGTTTGCCGCTGGTGTA